>NZ_CP045643.1:8566458-8880330 GCF_009498275.1 Streptomyces fagopyri
GCGACCGCCAGGATGCCGCCCCGGTCGAGCGCGCGCAGGGCGACCGGGACCAGGTCGCCGACCGGCGCGAACAGGATCGCGCCGTCCAGGGGCTCGGGCGGTTCGTCGTACGCGCCGCGCGCGGAGGCGGCCCCGAGTTCGAGTGCGAGCCGACGGGCGGCGGGGTCACGGGTCAGGACGTGCACGGTGGCACCCCGCGCGAGGGCCAGCTGAGCGCACAGATGAGCGCTGCCGCCGAAGCCGTACAGTCCGAGCCGCCCACCCGGCGGCAGCGCCGTCCGCAGCAGGGCGCGGTGCCCGATGATGCCCGCGCACAGCAGCGGTGCCGACGCGACGTCGTCCATGCCGTCGGGCAGCCGGTGGGCGAAGGCCGCAGGCACGGTCGTGTACTCCGCGTAGCCGCCGTCGGCGTCCCAGCCGGTGTACTCCGAGGCCGGACAGAGATTCTCGGCCCCTCGCGCGCAGTACGCGCAGGTGCCGTCCGTACGGCGCAGCCAGGCGACGCCCACCCGGTCGCCCGCCATGAAGCCGCGCACGTCCTCACCCGCCGAGGCGACCACGCCGACGACCTCGTGGCCGGGTGTCACCTGGGGGCGGCGCACCGGCAGGTCGCCCTCGCTGACATGCAGGTCGGTGCGGCACACCCCGCAGGCCCGGACGTGCACGAGGAGTTCGTCGGACCGGGGCACCGGCACCGGTCGCTCCACGAAGCGCAGCGGTTCCCGCTCGATCGGCCCGGGTCGGGCCACCACCCACGCGCGCATCATCCCGTGTTCCGTCCCCTCGACGACCACCCGAGCGCCTTCTCCAGTGTCGTCCACGCGGCGCCGTCCGGCGCGCGGCGGCCCGGGAGCCTCGCTAGCGTGGCAGGGCGGCACAGCGTGCCGGACGCGACCCAGGAACCCGCCGCACCAGGAAGAGTGGAACACCATGGCCGTACAGCCCGAGGGAACGCCCTGTTGGGCGGACGCGATGTTCAGTGATGTCGAGGGAGCGAAGAGCTTCTACGGTGACGTGCTCGGCTGGACGTTCGGCGAGTCGTCCTCGGAGTACGGCAACTACACGCAGGCGTACGCGAACGGCAAGGCGGTGGCCGCCGTCGTCCCGCCGATGCCCGGCCAGGAGGGGCAGTCCGCCTGGTGCCTCTATCTCGCGTCACCGGACGCGGACGCCACCGCCGCGAAGATCCGCTCGCACGGCGGCGAGGTCCTGATGGACCCGATGAAGGTCGGCGACTTCGGTTCGATGCTGATCGCCCGTGACCCGGCCGGCGCCGTGTTCGGAGTGTGGCAGGCCGGCCGTCACGAGGGCTTCGAGGCGCGCGCCGTGCCCGGCGCCTACTGCTGGGCGGAGATCTTCACCCGCGAGCCGGGGAGGACGGACGCCTTCTTCCCGGCCGTCTTCGGCTACCACGCGAAGCAGCTGGAGGACTCCGCCGTCGACTTCCGGCTCTACGACCTCGGGCAGGACCCGGTCCTCGGCCGTATGAGGATGACGGACGAGTTCCCGCCCGAGGTCCCCTCGTACGTCAACGTCTATTTCACCGTCGACGACTGCGACGCGGCGGTCGCCAGGGCGACCGAGCGCGGCGCGATCCTCCGCTTCGGCCCGATGACCAGCCCGTTCGGCCGGTTCGCCGCGCTGAGCGACCCCCAGGGCGCGGCGTTCTCCGTGATCGACGTCGCCACGACCGAGGGCTCGATGCCGAAAGCGACCGAGGTGACCTGAGCCCGGACGGGACGCGGGAACGGAGGGCGGGCCGCGCGGGGGGGCGCCCTCGCAGGCCGATGACGGTCCTGGACCCGGACCAGATGTGCGCGGCGAAGGGCGTGCCGGGCGATCACGTCGTGACGCGGGAGACGCTGCCGGTCAGCGCGCGGTGCGTGACGTCGGACGGCGTGGGAACCGAGCTGGTGCCGGGCTGGGTGAATCCCGTGATCTCCGTGGGCCTCACGCCGCTGGTGCTCGCCCTCGTCTCAGGGACCCTCGCGGTCGTGCGCCGGCGTCCCACCCCCGCGGTGCGGTGATCCACCGGGCTCGACGGACCTGCCGAGGCTCGGTCCCGCCGGCGGGCTCAGCCACCGGCCGGGAGGTCCGCCGCCACCTCGGCGAACGCCGCGATCAGGGTCGAGCGACGGCCGGACTCCCAGGCCAGCAGCACCTGGTCGGGCTCGGCGTCCGGCACGGGTACGTAGGTGATGTCCGGCCGCGAATACTGCTCGGCGACCGAGTGCGGGACCAGCGTGATACCGGTCCCGGCGGCGACGGACTCGAACTTCTCCTCGATGGTGCGGATCGGTACGTCCCCGGGGCGCGGGTCGGCGTAGCGCAGCCAGTTCTCGTCGTCGAGGTCGGTGAGCGCGAGCTCCTGCTTGCCGGCGAGCCGGTGGCCCTCCGGCAGCATCGCCACCCTGGGTTCGCTGTACAGCGGCAGCAGCGTCAGGCCCTCCTCCCGGACCGGCCGGCGGACGTAGGCCAGGTCGACGGAGCCGTCCAGGATCAGCTGCTCCTGGTCGTCCCATTCGACGCGGCGTGCCTTGACCTCCACCGCCGGGTGCAGCGCACCGAACGCACGCAGCGCCCGGGTGACGACGATCCCGGCGCGGAAGCCGACGACCAGGCGGCGGGGGCCGCGGGAGGCTTGGTGGGCGCGCTGCCGGGCCGCGTCGGCGGACGCGAGCAACAGGCGTGCGTCGTCGAGGAGTTGAACTCCCGCCCGGGTCAGCCTCACCTGATGGCTGTCCCGGAGGAACAGCTCGGCGTCCAAGTCCTTCTCCAGTGCCCGGATCTGACGGCTGAGCACCGGCTGGGAGATGTGCAGGCGCTCGGCGGCGCGTCCGAAGTGCAGCAGCTCCGCGACGGTCACGAAGTAGCGGACCTTGCGCAGGTCGAGGTCCATGGCGATCCCTTTCAGCCGTCCCTTCCGCCGTGCCGGCCCGCCGACGGCGATGCCTCCAGGGTATCGCCGGCGCCGGAAGAGGTCTTGGACGGCGGTGGGGAGGCGGGCGCAGGCTGGATCACATCGGATCAACGTGAAGGGAAACGTCATGGACCTGCGAGGACAGCGCGTCGTCGTCATCGGCGGCACGGCCGGGATCGGGTTCGCGGTCGCCGAGGCGAGCGCGCGGGAGGGCGCCGGGGTGGTCGTCGCCTCGCGGCGGCGGGAGAGCGTGGACGCCGCGCTGAAGGGGCTGCCTGACGGCGCCGAGGGGCACACCCTCGACGCCACCGACGAGGACGCGTTGCGCGCCTTCTTCGGGCGGGTCGGGGAATTCGACCACCTCGTCTACACGGCCGGTGAGTCCCTGCTGATGGGGAGCCTCGCGGAGTCGGATCTCGGGCAGGCCCGGCGTTTCCTGGACACGCGTCTGTGGGGAGCGTACGCGGCGGTGAAGTACGGCGCCGCCTCCATCCGGCCGGGCGGTTCGGTGGTGCTGACCACCGGGACGGCGGGTCGGCGCCCCCTGCCGGGTACGAGCGTGGCGGCGAGTCTGTGCGGAGCGATGGAGTCGCTGGCGCGCGCTCTCGCCCTGGAGCTGGCACCGGTCCGGGTGAACGCGGTCTCGCCGGGCGTGGTCCGCACCGAACTCTGGCGTGACCTGGCCGAAGAGGAACGGGACGGGCTGTTCCGGACCTCCGCCGAGTCCCTTCCGGTGGGCCGGGTGGGCACGGCGGAGGACGTCGCGGAGGCGTATCTGTACCTGATGCGCGGCGGCTACAGCACGGGATCCGTCGTGGTCGTGGACGGCGGTGGCGTCCTGGTCTGAGCCGTGCGCGGCCCGGCCGTGGGGACGACCGGGCCGCGCACGCGCCGGTGACCGGGAACGCCGGTGCCGGTGACCGGGCGGACCAGCGCCGGTGACCGGGCGGACCAGCGCCGGTGACCGGGCGGACCGGTGCCGGTGTTCCGGACGAGCTCCGCGCGGGTCTTCCGGGTGAGTCCGGCGTCGGTGTTCCGGCCGAACTCGACGCCGGTGTTCCGGCCGAGCCCGGAGGCCCATGTCGACGAACCGCGCGTGCCGGGCGGCGGTCGCGACGGTCGCGACGGCTGCCAACTTCACCCCAGCTAACGGCACTTCCGCGCCAACGTTGTCGGATCCAACTGGTCTACACCCTTGACTGGTACAGACCAAGGCGGTTGAGTGTGGCCCCACCACACCCCCCACCGTGGCCGCCCCGGATTCCGCGACCGACCCCCTCGGCGCGTGCGCACAAGGCTCTGTCCCTGCCTCCGGTGCGGCCTGGCACCGCAAAGGAACTGATCCTGTGTCGAAGCGCCGCCTCTCCGCCCTCCTGGCCGCGATCGTGGTCGGAACAGCCGCCCCGGTCCTGCTGCCGGCAGCAGGAGCTTCCGCCGCGTCCTGTTCTAGCTATCCGAACTGGGTGGCCGGCAGGTCGTACGCCGCCGGCAACATCGTCCGCTACACCGACGGCAAGGCCTACATCGCCGAGCACGACAACCCGGGCTACGACCCCGTCATCAGCACCTGGTACTGGGAGCCGTACGCCTGCGACAGCGGCTCCACGAACCCCTCCGGCTTCGTCGTGAGCGAGGCGCAGTTCAACCAGATGTTCCCGAACCGGAACTCCTTCTACAGCTACAACGGCCTCAAGAACGCGCTGAGTTCCTACCCGGGCTTCGCCAACACCGGGAGCGACACCGTCAAGAAGCAGGAGGCCGCGGCCTTCCTCGCCAACGTCAACCACGAGACCGGCGGACTGGTCTACGTCGTGGAGCAGAACACCGCCAACTACCCGCACTACTGCGACTGGAGCCAGCCCTACGGCTGCCCGGCCGGCCAGTCCGCGTACTACGGGCGGGGCCCGATCCAGCTCAGCTGGAACTTCAACTACAAGGCCGCGGGCGACGCGCTCGGCATCGACCTGCTGGGCAATCCCAACCTGGTCCAGACCGACGCCTCCGTCGCCTGGAAGACGGGACTCTGGTACTGGAACACGCAGTCGGGCCCCGGCACCATGACGCCGCACAACGCGATGGTCAACAGTGCCGGATTCGGCCAGACCATCCGGAGCATCAACGGCTCCCTGGAGTGCGACGGCAGGAACCCCGCGCAGGTCCAGAGCCGTGTGGACGCCTACCAGCGGTTCGTACAGATCCTGGGCACCTCGGCGGGCGCCAACCTCTACTGCTGACCGACACCCGCGGGCCCGGCCGTCCGGCCCCGGCGACCGCGTCGTCCCCGGGAGCGGCCGGCCCACGGCGTTCCGGGGGGCGGTGGCCCAGGTCGGCGCCCTGAGTCACCGGGGGAGTCGGCTCCGGCACGGCGCCGCCCGAGCGGCCTCGTGGTCCGCCCCGACCCCACCGGCCCGTCGCGCTCGATCACCGACCGCGCGACGGACGGTCGGCGTCGCGAGCCCCCGGCCCGCCCCGGAGAGAATGACGCGTTCTCTCCGGGGCGGGCCCGTCCGCTTCACCCCGGGGCAACCATGCGCATGCGGTATTCGTCCCCTCTTGTGGCTGTGGCACGTCCGGGCGGCCGAACCCCCCCACAGGCATGGCGAGCGAAAGAGACCGCATGCTCCGCATCCACTTCACGTCGGACGACCTCCAGAACATCCGAGTGGCCCGTCAACCCGATCCCTTGTGGGAACTGATGTGCAGTGTGTGCCGGCTGGAGACCGGCCAGGGATCACTCGAATTCGGACACTGGCGGCGTTCCGTCTCCCAACGGTTCGCGGGTGACTCGACCGTCGGCCGCGCACTGCGCCCCTTACGGACCCTGATTCCCTCGACCGGCTACATTCCGGATTTCCTCACCCCACCGGTCACCGGTGGGGGACTGTCCGCCGGCCTCGACCAGCTGCTGCGCACCCCGCGCTCCCAAGTGGTCCGTGAGATGTCGCGGCTGGCCGAGTCCCGCCCCGTGCCGACCTGGGCCGGCTCGCTGGGCCGCCCGGGCGGCGACGCGCTCAAGTCGCTGGCGAACGCCCTGGGCGTCTACTTCCGAGGCGTGCTCGAACCGCACTGGCCGCACATCCGCTCGGCGGTGGGCAACGATGTCGGGGTGCGCTCCCGCGCCCTGCTCGACGGCGGCACCCAGGCGCTGCTCGAAGGCATGCGTCCGATGGCGCGCTGGAACGCGCCGGTGCTCGAAGTGAACTACCCCGTCGAGCGCGACCTGTATCTGGAGGGCCGGGGACTGCTCCTCGTCCCCTCCTACTTCTGCTGGCGCCGGCCCACGGCACTGGCGGACCCCGGTCTCGACCCCGTGCTCGTCTACCCGGTGGCGAAGACACCCCTCGCCCTCGCGGACGGCACCGACGACGGGGTCGGACGCCTGCTGGGCCGCACCCGAGCGGCCGTACTGACCGAGGTGGCCGGACAGAGCGCCCGCACCACCTCCGAGGTCGCCGAGGCCGTGGGGATCGCGCTGCCCAGCGCCAGCTACCAGATCGGCGTACTGCGCGACGGTGGCCTCGTGGCCAGCCGTCGCGACGGCAAGTACGTCCTGCACACGGCCACCCTGCTGGGCCTGCGGCTGCTCGGCTCCGGCCCCCGGATCCGGGTGCGGGAGCCGCGCCCCGTGCGGTGAGCGGTCGCCGGGGCGTGGCATGATCGGGGCCATGCTTGAACGCGTTGTGGCCGCCTGTGACGGGGCTTCGAAGGGAAACCCGGGACCGGCCGGATGGGCGTGGGTCGTCGCCGACGGCGAGGAGACGCCGACCCGCTGGGAGGCCGGGCCACTGGGCAGGGCGACGAACAATGTCGCCGAACTCACCGCGCTGGAGCGCCTGTTGACCGCGATGGCGCCGGAGGTCCCGCTCGAGATCCGGATGGACTCGCAGTACGCGATGAAGGCCGTCACGACCTGGCTGCCCGGCTGGAAGCGCAAGGGATGGAAGACGGCCTCCGGCAAGCCGGTCGCCAACCAGGAACTCGTCGCGCGCATCGACGAACTCCTCGGCGGCCGCTCCGTGGAGTTCCGCTACGTCCCCGCCCACCAGGTCGACGGCGACCGGCTGAACGACTTCGCCGACCGAGCGGCGAGCCAGGCCGCCGTGGTCCAGCAGCCGGCCGGCAGCGACCTCGGCTCCCCGGAGCCGCCGGCGTCCCCGGACACGCCCGCCTCGGGCGCCGTCCGTCGCCGCGCCACGGCCAAGACGCCCCGGCAGGGCGCGCCGGCCGCACGGCAGGGCGCGTCGGTCCGCACGATCAAGGCCAAGTTCCCCGGCCGCTGCGTGTGCGGCCGTTCGTACGCGACGGGTGAGTCCATCGCCAAGAACGACCAGGGCTGGGGACATCCCGAGTGCCGTACATCCGAGACGAGCGACGCCTAGGGCTCCGGTGGTCCCGCCCCGCTCCGGGGCGCGCGGTGACGAGCCGACCGCCGGACCGCACCGGAACGAACGGCGGTCGCGCGGGCCGGGAGGTCCGTGCGAGCGGCGCAGGCAGATCTCCGGCCGCTGCCGGTCCCGCGGGTGTGGCCGACGCCGCGCGGTGGAGGCGAGCGCGGTCTGCGACAGATCGCGGCCCTGTTCCCGGTCACCGGTCGGCAGGTATGCCGTGCGCGGCGGCGATCTCGACCGCGTCGGCGGCCGGCGACGCGGTGGCCCCGCCCTGGGAAGGGCCACCGCACCGTGCCCGCCGTCGGCAGGGGAGTGCCTCGGCCGGGCGGTCCCGGGTCAGGCGACGTCGAACGTGTAGAACGCGGTGTGGTCCAGCAGGTCCGAGGGCCGCACGTCGTTCCAGGGCTTCATGGTCTCGCCGAGGTCCACCACGTCGGGCGTACCGGAGAGCGGCAGGTATCCGGAGCCGGGGTGGCGGCGGCGCCAGTCGGCCCAGAGCTTGTCTATGTAGGCGTGGTGCAGCCAGAACACCGGGTCGTTGGGGGAGACCCCGGTGGCCATCTGGCCGCCGACCCAGACGTGCACCCGGTTGTGGAGGTTGACCCCGCGCCAGCCTTCGAGGTGGTTGCGGAAGCCGTCCGAGGAACTGTTCCACGGCGCCATGTCGTACGTGGCCATCCCGAGGACGGACTCCACCTCCGCACGGGTCGGCAGCTCCCGGACGCCACCGCCGAGCGAACGCCTCAGATACGTACGGCTGTCGACGCGCACATTGATCGTCCAGTTGCCGGCGGCGGCCGCGAACGGACCGTCCATCACCCGGCCGTCCAGGCTCCGGCCGGTGCCACCGAGGAAGTCCGGGGCCCACAGGGAGGCGCGGGTCGAACGGTCGGTGCTCCAGTCCCAGTACGGCAGGGAGACGGAGGCGTCCACGGACTGCAGGGCCCGTTCGAACTCCAGCAGGAACCTGCGGTGCCAGGGCAGGAACGACGGTGAACGGTGGCCTGTCCGTTCGCCGTTGTCGGTGTCGCCGAGGATGAAGGCGTTGTGGGTGGTGACGAAGGCGTCGTAGCGGCCACTGCGCTTGAGCTGGAGGAGCGCGTCGACGAAACGCCGCTTCTCGTCGGCGGAGAGGTTCGCCTGGTTCTTGCGTACGGTCATGTGCGGGACTCCACGGTGTGCTGTGCTGTGCTGACGTGCTGTTGGTCTCGCTGCCTGCGGATGAGGTCAGCCGAGCGGGACGAGCGGTGCCCCCTGCAACTCCACGACCGCGGCGCGGGCGGCGGCGCGCGGGGTGGCCACCGGGTCGTAGTGGCTGACGACGCTGATCCAGCTGCCGTCCGCGTTCTGCATCACGTGCAGTTCCACGCCGTCGACGAACACGCCGTAGCCGCCGCCGTGATGGTGACCGCCGGCCGCGGCCCGGCCCTCGATCCGGCGGCCCCGGTAGACCTCGTCGAAGGGCTCGGGTCCGTCGTGGTGCCCGGCGGCCGGCGTCGACGCCGAGGCCGGTGCGGTGGCGGTGAGCGCCTGGCCGCCGGCCACGGCGGCGAGGGCGGCCGCGGCCCCGAGCGCACGGCGACGAGTGAGTTCCGGCATGCGGATTCCTCCTGGGATCAGCTCTGTTGATGACCCGACATGCCTATCGGTTCGTAGGAGAGAGGGAGAAATCGCCGGATGTCGGTTGGCTGCGATCAGGACAATTACGCAGATGTCGTCCAAGGTTGAACGAAGATGATCTTGCTGTGGGGGCCGTCGGTGATCGACCGGAAACCGGAATTCCTCCTGTCGGTCCGGGCGCCGTGGGCGATCTTCCGGGACCGGCGCGTGTCGAGTGGCGCCGCTCACGCCCCCAAGCTGGCGTGAACCGTGAGGCAGGTGTTCCCCGGCGAGCCCTGCTACTCTTCGTGCGCAATTGACCGCTCTGTGTGACACATGGGAGTGCGCGTGAAGATCGCGTGCGTCGGCGGCGGACCGGCCGGCCTCTACTTCTCGATCCTGATGAAGCGCCAGGACCCGTCCCACGACATCACCGTCCACGAACGCAACCCGGCCGGATCGACCTACGGCTGGGGGGTGACGTACTGGGCGGCCCTGCTCGACAAGCTCCACGAGGGGGACCCGGAGTCCGCGCGCGCGGTCCGGGCGAACTCGGTCCGCTGGAGCGACGGGGTCGCCCACATCGGTGGCGGGACGACGGTGCACCACGGCGACGAGGGGTTCGGCATCGGCCGACGACGGCTGCTCGACCTCCTCGCGGAGCGCGCGCGATCCCTGGGGGTGCGGGTCGAGTACGAACACGAGATCACCGCCGACCGGATGCCCGAGGCCGATCTCGTCGTCGCCTGCGACGGAGTCAACAGCGCCCTGCGCGACGCGCACGCCGACGGCTTCGGAAGCGACGTCACCCTCGGCCGCAACACCTACATCTGGCTCGGCACCACCAAGGTCTTCGACTCCTTCACCTTCGCCTTCGTCGAGACGGAACACGGCTGGATCTGGTGCTACGCCTACCGGTTCGGCGATGACCTCAGCACCTGCGTCGTCGAGTGCTCACCCGAGACCCGCGACGGCCTCGGTCTCGACCGGGCCGACGAGGCCGACGGTCTCGCCCTGCTGGAGAAGATCTTCGCCGACGTCCTCGACGGCCACGCCCTGATCGGGCGCGAGCACGCCGACGGCAGTGCCCAGTGGCTGAACTTCCGCACCCTGACCAACCGCGTCTGGCACCGCGGCAACCTCGTCCTGCTCGGCGACGCCGCCCACACCACGCACTACTCCATCGGCGCCGGCACCACGCTCGCGCTCGAGGACGCCATCGCCCTGGCCGGAGCCCTGGGCGAGGAGCCGGACCTGTCCGCCGCCCTGACCCGCTACGAACAGGAGCGCAGGTCCGCGCTCCTGTCGGTCCAGAGCGCCGCCCGGTACAGCGCCCGGTGGTACGAGAACCTGCCGCGGTACGTCCGCCTGCCGGCGGAGCAGATGTTCGCCCTGCTCGGTCAGCGCCACTCGCCGCTGCTCCCGTACGTACCGCCGCAGCTGTACTACCGGATCGACCGCGCGGCCGGACGGCTGGAGGCGCTGCGCCGTTTCAAACGCTGGCTGGGACCGCGCGTGGCGCGCACGGTGCAGGCCCGCACGCGCCGGTAGCCGCCTGCCGGGAGACGGGCGCGCGTTGAGTGAATAGTGATTCACCCATTATGGTGAATTCCTATTCACCTACTTTTTTCGCGCGTCTACTCCTGGAGTGTTCATGGCGGCACTGCGTGACCGGCTGACCGTGCCGGTCCTCGCGCTCGGCGGCAGCCTCATGGCCGTCATGCAGGTGGTGGTGGTGCCGCTGCTCCCCGACCTGCCGCGGCTGACGGGTGCCTCGGCGGGCGCGGTGTCCTGGATGGTGACGGCGACCCTGCTGGCCGGAGCCGTCCTGAACCCCGTACTGGGGCGCGCGGGCGACATGTACGGCAAGAAGCGCGTGCTCCTGCTCGCCCTCGGGATGATGACGGTCGGGTCGCTGATGTGCGCGCTCACGTCGGACATCCGGGTGCTCATCGTGGCGCGCGCCCTGCAGGGCGCGGCGGCCGCCGTCGTACCGTTGTCGATCAGCCTGCTGAGGGACGAACTGCCGCCCGAGCGCACGGGTTCCGCGGTGGCGCTGATGAGCTCCACCGTGGGCATCGGCGCCGCCCTCGGACTGCCGCTCGCCGCGATGGTGGTCCAGTACGCCGACTGGCACGTCATGTTCTGGGCGACGACCGCCCTCGGCGCCCTCGGGACCGTGCTGGCCTGGTGGGCGGTGCGCGAGTCACCCGTCCGTGAACCGGGCCGCTTCGACAGTGTCGGCGCGCTGGGCCTGGCCGTAGGGCTCACCTGCCTGCTGATGGGTGTGTCGCAGGGCGGCCAGTGGGGCTGGACCAGCCCCTCGATCCTGGGTCTGTTCGCCGGCAGCGTCTGTGTCCTCGGCCTGTGGTGGGCGCAGCAGCTCCGTGCCGAACGGCCCCTGGTCGACCTGAAGCTGGCCACCAGCCCGAAGGTCGCCCTGCCGCACATCGCCGCGCTGCTCACCGGATTCGCGTTCTACGCCAACTCCCTGGTCACCGCGCAGTTGGTGCAGGCGCCCAAGGAGACCGGTTACGGACTCGGCCTGTCCATCGTCGCGACGGGCGTGTGCCTGCTGCCCGGCGGGGTGACCATGCTGCTCCTCTCGCCGGTGTCGGCGCGCGTCTCGGCGGCCCGCGGCGCGCGGGTGACGCTGGCGATAGGGACCGTGATCATCGCCTTCGGCTACGGCATCCGCATCCTCGACAGCCGCGACCTGTGGGTGGTCGTCCTGGGGTCCGCGGTCTGCGCCACGGGCACCACCTTCGCCTACTCCGCGCTGCCCACCCTGATCCTGCGGGCCGTCCCCGCCGGGCAGACCGCCTCGGCCAACGGTGTGAACGTCCTCATGCGCACCATCGGCCAGGCGGTGAGCAGCGCGGCGGTGGCCGCGATCCTCGTCCACCACACGAGCCTGATCGGCGGTGCCCCGATCCCGACCCTGCACGGCTACCTGCTCGCCTTCGCCATGGCCGGTACGGTCGCGCTGGTGGCCTGCGCAGCCTCTCTCGCCATCCCCGCGGACCCCCCGTCCCGCGGCACCCGGCGTGCCTCGGGCCGTACGCAGGCGCCCCGGGACGGGGCACTGGAAGGAGCGTGAGCACCGTGTCCGTCCCGCCCATCGGACCCACGGCAGCCCCCGGTGCCGCCCAGCGCCGTGACGCCGAGGCCACGAAGGCGGCGATCCTGCGCGCGGCCCGGCACCTCATGGCACGTCACGCGCACACGGACATCACCCTCAAGACGGTCGCGGAACGGGCCGGTGTGAGCGCGCCGCTGATCCTCAAGTACTTCGGGAACAAGGACGCGCTGTTCGCGCGCGTGATGTCGTTCGAGACGGACGCCGCCGCCCTGCTGGACGCGCCGCTGGAGGACCTCGGCGCGCACATGGTCCGCCATCTGCTGGTCGGTCAGACCGAGCGCGGCGCCGACCCCATCCTGCGGATCGTCTTCGCCCCGCTCCAGGGCGAGCAGGGCGACACGCTGCGCGCCAACTTCCGTACGCAGGTCAGCGAACAGCTGGCCGTGCGCCTCGACGGCCCCGACGCCGGCCTGCGCGCCGAGCTCGCCGTCGGCACCCTGCTGGGCCTCGGCGTGATGTACGGCATCGCGCGCGGCTCCCGGCTGCGGGCGACCGCGATCGAGGACATCGTCGAGCGGTACGGTCCGACGGTGCAGGCGCTGCTGACCCCGTAGGACCGCCGGCGCCTTTGGACGGGGGCGGGCGCGGGCCGGTGGCCTCAGTTCACCCCGTGCGGGCGGAACTGGACGCTGATCCGCGGTCCGGTCGCACGCGCCGTCTTGGGTACGGCGTGCTCCCAGGTCCGCTGGCAGGAGCCGCCCATCACGACGAGGTCGCCGTGGCCCAGGGGACGGCGCACGGTGTCGCCGCCCCGCCGGGGGCGCAGGACCAGGTCGCGTGGGGCGCCCACGGAGAGGATCGCGACCATGGTGTCCTCCCGCGCGCCCCGGCCGATGCGGTCCCCGTGCCAGGCCACGCTGTCCCGGCCGTCCCGGTAGTAGCACAGGCCCGCGGTGGTGAACGGTTCGCCCAGCTCGTCGGCGTAGTGGGCCGACAGGGCGGCCCGTGCCTCGTCCAGAACCGGGTGCGGCAGCGCGTCGCCCGCCCCGTAGTAGGAGAGCAGCCGCGGTACGTCCACCACGTGCTCGTACATCTGCCTGCGTTCCGCGCGCCACGGCACCTCGTCGACGAGCCGCTCGAAGAGGGCGTCGGCACCGTTCAGCCACCCGGGCAGCAGGTCGATCCAGGCCCCTGCGCCCAGCACGGTCCGGCGCGTTCCGTCGAGCGGAGCGAGGGAGAGGTCGTCGGCCTGGTCGAAGAGCGAGCCCTGGAGATGCGTGGACATGTGTCCAGCGTACTCCGCAATCGAATGTGTGTTCAATTATCGAGACCGTCGTCCCGCGGGTGCTCTCCTCGCGGGCCCGGCGTGCGATCCGGCGCTTCGCCACCCCCGCTCGTGTGCGCCACGGGCCGGAGTCGCTGCGACATGGGTCACATACGCCGGTCGGAGCCTCCGGAGGGGCAACCCTTCGCCACCCTCAGCCATCTGTTCGAGAGACGTACGGGTGGTCACGCCGTGGTCACCGAAAAGTGAACATGTGTAAAAAGATCGCCTCGAAGTGCGCGAAGAGGATCTTCTTCCTTTACATGGACATGGCTAATCGGTGAGGGTTTCGCCTAGGGGCCCAACGGCCCCCACGGCGTCCAACAGCGCTGTGTGCCCAGGCGGTTGGTGATACCTGCCGCCCTGTTCGAAGGAACTCAGTGCGCAGACCCCACATACGACGCATGGCGATCGCGGTCGTGGTGACGACATCCGTCACGCTCCCGGTGGGCCCCGCCTTCGCCGCGGCCCCCGACTCGCCCTCCCGCCCGGCGACTTCGGCCTCCTCGCCGGTCGACGCGGCCCGGGCCGCCGCCTTCGCCCACGCGTCGGCCACCGGGGTCGGCCCCGGCGACACCCTGCGGGCCACGGACGTCATGACGGACCCGGACGGCAAGCGTCACGTCCGATTCGTCCGCAGTCACCGGGGACTTCCGGTACTCGGCGGCGACCTCGTGATCCATCTCGGCGCGCGGTCCGCCTATCTCGGTGTGACCCGGGCCGCGGACCACACCGTCGAGCCGTCCACCACCGAGGCGAAGCTCACGGCGGGGCAGGCCGAGCAGAAGGCCGCCTCGGCCGCCGAGGGCGACGCCGGCACCGCTCAACTGGTCGTGGACGCCCGGGACGGCGCGGCCGTTCTCGCCTATCGGGTGCCTGTGTCGGACAGCGACACCACATCGGCCGGCGGCTCCCGCACGGTCGTCGTGGACGCGCGGACCGGCCGGATCCGCAGCAACAACCCCGACAGCGACGAGTTCATCTCGCCGTCCCTGCGGGAGACGCTGCGCGAGCGCGGCGAGACGGCGGACCCCGCGACGGGTGCGGCCGGACAGCCGACCAGCCTCTTCGCGGCGACCGCGGCAGCGGCGGTCCACTACCCGGTCACCGCCACCGGCAGCGGCACGTCCCTCTTCGCCGGAAAGGTGACGCTGACCACCACCCGTACGGCGCGCACCAGTTACCTCCTCAAGGACCCGACCCGGTGGAACACCGAGACCAGGGACGCGGGCGGCCGGGAGCTGGAATCCTTCGCGCGGGGCAAGAAGTTCACCAGCACCACCGACAAGTGGGGCACCGGCACGACCGCCAACCGGGCCACCGTCGCGGTCGACGCGCAGTACGGCGTGACCAAGACGCTGGACTTCTACAAGAAGACCTTCGGCCGCAAGGGCATCAAGAACAACAGCACCGGCGCCCGCGCGATGGTCCACTTCGGCAGGAAGGTCGGCAACGCCTTCTGGGACTCGACGTGCGGCTGCATGCTGTACGGCGACGGCGACGGCGCCATGTTCAAGAAGCCCTTGGTCGTTCTCGACGTCACCGGACACGAACTGACCCACGGCGTCGTCGACGCCACGGCCGCCCTCGAACCCACCCGGGTGGACCGGGACGGCAACCAGTACGGCGAGCCGGGCGCCCTCAACGAGTCGCTCGCCGACATCTTCGGTTCGAACGTCGAGTTCGCCGCGAACAACCCGAAGAACCCGCCGAACTACCTCATGGGCGAGAAACTGGGTCTCGCCCAGAAGTTCCTGCGCCGTCTCGACCACCCCTCTTTGGACAAACTGGAGGGAACGATCGACTACTGGTCGCCGGCGGCCCGCGACGCCGAGGTGCACGCGGGCTCCGGCGTCTCCTCGCACGCCTACTACCTGCTCGCCGAGGGCAGCGGCCGCAAGACGATCGGCGCCGTGAAATACGAGTCGCCGACGTACGACGGCTCGTCGGTGGCCGGAATCGGCCGGGCCAAGGCCACCGCGATCTTCTATCGCGCGCTGACCCGGTACATGGTCTCCACGACCGACTTCCACGACGCGCGGACCGCCACGCTCAAGGCCGCCGCCGATCTGTACGGCGCGACCGGTGCCGAGCACCGGGCCGTGGACAAGGCGTGGGCCGCCGTCAACGTGACGGCCGCCAACACCCCCGCCACCGGGCGCTGAGCGCACACGTGCAGGGGCCCCGCCGTGCGGCGGGGCCCCTGCACCGTCCCGGTCCTCAGTGCTGCTGCGCCTTCTGCGGAGTCACCTCGCTGGGGCGCACCACGACCACGCCCTCACCCTCCAGCTTCAGCTGGACGGCCTCGCCGGAGCCGCCGCGGATCATCGATCCGATGGACTGCGACCGGTGCAGCGAGGTGTGCAGATGGGCGGTCCAGCCGACGACCGCGTCCGTGTCGACGAACACCGGCGCCTGCGGGGACACGGGAATGACCAGCGGGTTCCCGTCGCAGATCAGCCCCAGTCGGCCGTGCCCGGTGAACACGCTGTTGAACAGGCCGCCGCCGGTGATTCCCGCGCCCTTCACGGTCTTTATCTCGTACGCCAGCGTGGAGTCGAAGCACAGGACGTTGCGGCCGTTGACGGTGAAGACGTCGCCCGGCTCGATGTCCACGATGAAGCAGTTCTGCGCCTCGTGCGCGAACCATGCCTCGCCCCGGCCGCGCACGGTCATCAGCGGAAGCCCCTCGCCGGTGACCGCCCGCTTGAGCATGCCGCCCACGCCCTGGCCCTTGCGCTCGAACTGCAGATCGCCCCGGTAGGCGATCATCGCCCCCTGGCGCGCGAGCATGTCGCCGTTGACGGCGTACTTGATCGACTTGGCGTTCTGGACGGTCATGCCCGGCGTGACGGCGGGCTGCACCATGTGGTCACTGGAGAAAAGATCACCCTTCATGCAGGCATCTTGGCCCGGAGGGTTCCGTTCCGCCAAGATCGTGGAGAGGCCCGCCGGCCGGGGACGCGTGAAGGGCCGGCCCGGCGTCGCCGGACCGGCCCTTCACGCGGGTCGTCAGGCGGCGTCGGCGGTGCCGGCCGCGGCGGTGACGTGGCCGATGACCTCGGCGAGCTGGCCGGCGACCTCGGCGTCGTCGACCGGGTGGGTCTCGGCGAAGCGGATCACGGAGCCGGGAACCGAGAGCTTGACGTCCTCGAGGACGGTGGCGCCCGCGATACCGAGGGCCTTGCGGGCCTCGTCCTGCGCCCACACGCCGCCGAACTGGCCGTAGGCGGTGCCGATCACGGCGACGGGCTTACCGGTGAAGGCGCTGGCACCGTAGGGGCGGGACAGCCAGTCGATGGCGTTCTTCAGCACGGCGGTGATCGTGCCGTTGTACTCCGGCGAGAAGAGGAGGAAGGCGTCGGCGCGGCCCGCGGCCTCGCGCAGCGCCGTGGCGGTCGCCGGGACACCGCCTTCGACGTCGAGGTCCTCGTTGTAGAAGGGGACGTCGGCGAGGCCCTCGAAGAGCTCGATCTCCGTGCCCTCGGGGGCGAGCTTGACGGCCGCCTCCGCGAGCTGGCGGTTGTGGGAGCCGGCGCGCAGGCTGCCGACGAGCGCGAGGATACGTACAGACATGGGGGAACTCCCGGGGACGAAATGTTGCCGTAATAAACCGGACCGAGGTCCGTTTGTTGGTCTGTTCAAGGTTCTATCACTCAAGCGGACCGGGGTCCAGTTGACCCCGGTTGCCGTTACGCTGTGTTCATGCCCACCCCGCTGCCGCCCTTCCCGAAGGGACCGGAACCCGCCACCCAGCCCGTGCTGCTCGAGCTGACATCCGGGCCCGAGGGCCCGCAACTGCGCGCCGACGCGGCGCGCAACCGTGCCCGGCTGCTGGAGGCGGCGACCCGACTGGTGGAGGAGCACGGCGTCGCCAACGTGACGATGGAGGCCGTCGCCGTCGCCGCGTCGGTGGGCAAGGGAACCGTCTTCCGGCGCTTCGGCGACCGCACCGGCCTCCTGATGGCCCTGCTCGACCACACGGAACAGCAGTTCCAGGCCGCCTTCCTGGCGGGCCCCGCCCCGCTGGGTCCCGGAGCCTCACCGGCCGACCGGCTGCACGCCTTCGGCTGCGCGGCGCTGCGCCAGACCCGCGACCGGCTGGATCTGTACATCGCCGCCGAACGGGACGCCTCCCGCCGCTTCAGCTCGGCTCCGTACCGCGTCCGCTTCACCCACGTCGCCATGCTGCTGCGCGAGGCCGTCCCGGAGGCGGACGGTGAATTGCTCGCGCAGACGCTGATGGGGTATCTCGAACCGGCACTGATCCTCCACCTGACCCGGCAGCGCGGGATGACGATGGAGCGGCTGGAGTCGGGCTGGCACGACCTGGTGGAGCGGAGCACCCGCCGGGCGCCGAACCGGGACGGGCCCGCACCTTCGCGCCCGCCGGAGGCGAACGGCCACGCATGACGTGGCCCCGCCCGGCGCGCGGGCGGAGAATACGGGCATGGGACATCACCTTGACGAGGTGAGCGGACCTGCGAGGGTGGCAGCCCCCGGCGAGGACATCGGCCGGCAGGAGCTGGCTCTCGCCGCCCGGAACCACGGGCTGCCCCTGGAGGCCCTGCGCCACGACATCACCCCGCCCGGCCTGCACTACGTCATGACGCACTACGACATCCCGTACGCCGAAGGCTCCCCCTGGCGGCTCTCGATCGGCGGGCGGGTGCGGCGGCCACGGGTACTCGGCACGGCCGAGCTGACCTCGTTCCCCGCCGTCACCCAACGGGTGACCATGGAGTGCGCGGGCAACGGGCGGGCGCTGCTCACCCCTCGCCCGGTGAGTCAGCCATGGCTGGTCGAGGCGGTGGGCACGGCCGAGTGGACGGGCGTGCCCCTGCGGACTCTGCTGGCCGAGGCCGGAGTGGGGGCCGATGCGGTGGACGTGGTGTTCACCGGTGCCGACCACGGGGTCGAGCGCGGGGTGGAGCAGGACTACCAGCGATCGCTGCCCGTGGCGGCGGCCCTGGGGGAGGACCCCGAGGTGCTGGTGGCCTACGCCATGAACGGCGCCCCGCTGCCGCCCCAGCACGGGTTTCCGCTTCGGCTGGTCGTACCCGGGTGGTACGGGATGGCGCACGTCAAGTGGCTGCGCGGGATCACGGTGATCGACATACCGTTCGAGGGGTTCCAGCAGGTGGCGGCCTATCGTCTGCGCCAGGACGCGGGGGAGGTGGGGGAACCGGTCACGCGGATCGCCCCGCGGGCCCTGCTGGTTCCGCCCGGCTTTCCCGACTTCATGTCCCGGTCCCGGGTGGTCCGCGAGGGTGCCGTGCCCCTGGAGGGGCGCGCCTGGTCGGGGTGGGCGCCGGTCTCCGGCGTGGAAGTGAGTACGGACGGGGGCCGCGAGTGGCGGGAGGCCGCCCTGGATCCGGCCGGCGGGCACCGCTGGGCCTGGCGGCGCTGGCACTTCGCCTGGACGGCCACGCCGGGACGGCACACGCTGAGCGCGCGCGCCACCGACGCCGAGGGCAACACCCAGCCGCTGAGACAGCCCTGGAACCGCGGCGGGTTCGCGAACAACCTCGTCCAGGACGTTCCGGTCCTGTGCGTGGACCAGGACTGAACTCCGGGGCGGCCGGGGGCTCGTGTCCCACCGACCGCCCGGAGCGCGGTCAGTTGAACGGGTCCAGCGTGAGGTAACCCTGTTGGGGATTGCCGTCGTGGACGAGCGACTCGTAGGTGCCGACGTCGTCGAAGGCGAACGCGTAGGCCTTGCCGTCGGCCATCTGCGCGTGGATCTTGCGGGCGTACTGGTTGGTCACGGTGTCCTGGTAGAAGCCGGCCGATCCGGTGTCCGGCTGGTTGGGATTGGTCAGCAGCGTGGAGCGGTTGAAGCCCGCGCACAGGGTGCGTGAGATCGGGCCCCGCACCAGGTCGTTGGGGGCGTCGAGCCGCTTGTAGCAGCCGAAGATGCTGTCGGAGTCGGGCTTCTGGAAGCTGGTGACCACCGCTCCGGCGCTGTTGGTGAAGTTCATGACGCCACCGGAGACGCGCCCGAAGTACCTCGTGTTCGGCTGGTCGGTGAACGGAGTCACGGTCAGCGTCGACGAACTGTACTTCTGCCACACACGGTTGACGTAGTCGTCCATGACGGTCGCGGGGAGCGCGCCCGACTCGATGCCGTGGCCCGGGGCGAGGGCCCGCAGGACGGTGCCGTCGGACCGGGTCTGGATCAGGTTCGCCCAGCCGCCCGGCTGTCCCCGGAGGGCGTTGAAGAACCCGGTGTAGCCGCCGGACTTGAGGTGGCCGGTGGTCTTCGTGCTCCCGTCGGCGAGCTGCACGCCCACGGCGTAGGGGGCCGAGAACATGTCGACCTGGGTGCTGTTGATCCACAGGCCGGAGTCGTTGAGCGTGTACTCGGACCAGTTGAAGAGGATGTTGCGGTTGGGGTCGCTCGGGTTCTGCACGGCCGGCTGCACGAGGCCGCCGGTGGTCAGCCGGAAGTCGAGCTTCTGGCCGTAGGAGAAGTAGATCCGGCCGGAGAACTTGGGGATGCGGATCGTCTTCGACTGGCCGTTCGCCGGTCCGGGGATCGAGGCGTCCGGAGCGGGCGTCGGCGGGTTGCCCCCGGCGGGCCAGGCGTGGAAGGCGCCGTTCGCGTCGGCCCAGCCCTGCTGCCCCGTCGACAGCTGGGTGCCGAGATCGTAGAGGTAGACAGGGTCGCCGCGCCCCGAGCTGTTGGTGACCTTCAGCGGGATCGTCTCGGGGACCGCCGCCTCGGCGCCGGACGGCGCTCCGAATGTCAGCAGCGCGGCGGTGAGGGTGGCCGCGGCCACCACCAACGCCCGCCATGTGTGCTTTCCGGGCACTCTCTTCCTCCTTGACGTGGGGGTTCCAACGAGGTGGATCGCTGCGGACGGAAGCCGTCCGGATTCTTTGAGAGCGCTCTCAGAATTGCGTCGGGTGGAGTACATGTCAACGATTCGCGCAGAACTGGTCTGGTCCAAGCACAGGCGGACGGGCCCTGGGCCTCCGTCGGGCCGGGCACCCCAACGGGTCAGCACCGATCGCGGACACGGGGAGGGGCACCGAGCATGGAAAAGGCCCGTGGACCGGGTTCCGGACCGGCAGGAAGAGGACGAGCTTCATGAGCAGACGCACCTACGGCGGCCCGCGACGGATCGGCCGAAGCCGTCCGGCCGCGGCCCTCCTGGCCACTTTGACCTGCGGCGCCGCGGTCGTCTCGTGCGGCACGGGCGGCGGCAACGACAATGGCGCCGCCTCCGCGAGCGCCCTCCCGTCGGCGCCGGTCACCTCCTCGTTCTCCGGCAGCGCGCCGTCCGCCATGGCGTCGGCCGCCTCCTCGGCCGTGGCCTCCGCCCGGTCCTCGGCCTCGGCGGCGGCCTCGTCCCTGTCCGCGGCGGCGTCGGAGTTCGCGGCGTCCGTCTCGGCCGACACCGCCCGCGCGAGCGCGGCGGCGGAGGCCGAACTGAAGAAGGTGCAGGGCGGCGGGAACGCGAGGTCCGAGGTGGCGATGACCGGCCTGCCCCGGGGGCAGACCGGCGGGCTGCTCGCGGTGCTCGTGAGCATCACCAACAAGACGGACAAGAAGGCGTCGTACGCCGTGCGGGTCGACTTCGAGGACGCCAAGGGCAAGGTCGTCGAGACCCGGTTCGTGGGTGCGGAGAACCTCGGGCCGGGCAAGCGTGCCCAGCCCGTCGCCATCAGCCGGCAGCCCACCACGCCCCAGTTGACCCCGCGTCTGACGAAGGCGCAGCGGTACTGACCTGGCGCAGCCGCCTGTCGCCTGTCGCCTGTCGCCAGCCGCCTGTCGCCGGCCGCCTGTCGTCGGCCGGTGCCGGCTGTCAGCCGGACGTCATCGGCCGTCGCCTGCCCTCAGCCGCTGCCGACGGCCCGTCGCCGGCTGTCGTCGGCCGCCGCCTGCCGTGGCGGCTGCTTGTCGCGGGCCGTTGCCTGCCAACGCCCGCTGCTCGCGGCCGGTTTCGCGCCTCCGGTTTCGCGCCTCCGGCTCCGCCGGTGATCCCGCCCACGCCCGTCTGTGGCCCGGGCACGATCACCGGCTCAGGGCTGCCGGCTCGTGGCTGCCGGCTCCCGCTCCCTGCTCCCGCTCCCTGCTCCCTGCTCCCGCTCCCGGCTCCCCGCTCCCGGCTCAGGCCTCGTGGCCCCAGGCCCAGACCTCCCGGCTCAGGCCTCCCGGATCAGGTGCGTCGTCGTGCTCGACCAGTCGCCCGGAGGCAGGTCGGGGACGAGTCCGTACTCCGCGAGCACGGTCGAGTCGTACACGGCGCCGGTGCTCGCGTCACGGTAGCGGGCCGAAGGGGTCAGACCGCGCAGCAGGACCGGCGGCCGCGGACTGCCGTGCCGGCCCACCCGCCGGTACGCCAGCAGCAGGGTCTCCGAGGCGTCCTGGGCGGTGTACTGCACCGCGGAAACGGCGTCCTCCGCGGGTGGTGCGAGCCGGTCCAGTCGGCCGTGCTGCACCAGGTGGCGCACCCTCTTGTACTCGGCCACCAGGTCGGCACCGTCCCGCAGTTCCTCCTCCGACCAGCGGGTGAGGTCGCCGCCGATGCCCAGCGCCCCGGCCATCGCGACATGGAAGCGGAAACGCAGGGGGACCGTACGGCCGGTGAGCTGGTTGGGCACGTCCGTCACCCACGCGCCCATGGTGCGCGCGGGGTAGACCTGGCCGTAGCCGTGCTGGATCCACATCCGGTCGGCGGCGTCGGTGTTGTCCGAGGCCCACGCCTGGTCCGTACGGGCGAGGATGCCCAGGTCGACCCGCCCGCCCCCGCCGCTGCACGACTCGATCCGCAGCGCCGGGTGATCCGCGCGCAGCCGGTCGAGGACACCGTAGAGGTTCCGTACGTACTGGGGTCCGAGGCGGTCCGTGCCGTCCTGCCGCCCGGGCCAGCCCGCCTCGCTGAACGCGCGGTTCATGTCCCACTTGAGGAAGTCGATGCCGTGGTCGCCGACCAGCCGGGTCAGCCACGCGTAGGCCCAGTCGGCGACCTCGTCGCGGGCGAAGTTGAGGACCAGCTGGTTGCGCAGCTCCGAGCGGGTCCGGCCGGCGAAGTGCAGCACCCAGTCCGGGTGCCGGCGGTACAGGTCGCTGTCCGGGTTCACCATCTCGGGTTCCACCCAGAGGCCGAAGCGCATCCCGAGTCCGTGCACCGCGCGGACCAGTGGCGCGAGCCCGTCCGGGAACCGGTCGGCCGCCGGCGTCCAGTCGCCCAGTCCCGCGTGGTCGCTGCGGCGCGCCCCGAACCACCCGTCGTCGACGACGTACAGTTCCACCCCGAGCGCCGCGGCCCGTTCGGCGAGCGCCTTCTGTCCGACCTCGTCGACGTCGAAGCCGGTCGCCTCCCAGGAGTTGTAGAGCACCGGCGCGTCCTCCCGCGCGTGCGGCAGCACATGCGCCAGGACGTAGGCGTGCCAGGCCCGGCTGGCCGCTCCGAAGCCGCCGTCGGTGCACAGGCCCGCGAACGGGGGAGCGGTGAACTCCTCGCCCGGGGCGAGCGGGACGGTCGTGCCGTCCTGGCCGAGGCCGCCGGTGAACCCGGCCCGCCCGTCGGGGGTGCGCTGCACGGTGACGCGCCAACTCCCGCTCCACGCGAGGGCGGCGCTCCACACCCGGCCGTGGTCCTCCGTCGCCTCGCCCGAGTCGAGCATCACCCAGGGGTTCGCGTGATGGCTGGTGATCCCGCGGCGGCTGGTCAACACCGTTTCGCCGTGGGCCAGTCGGTCCCGGTGGAGCCTGCTCTCGGCGGACCACTGGCCGGTGACGTGGCCGAGCCGGTAGTCCCGCAGCGGCGGCAGGGTCCACGCGGCCGAGTCGGCGCGCAGCAGCGTGACCGGCTGGTCGCCCAGGTTGCGTACGACCGTCCAGCGCTCGATGACGTCGGTGTCGTCGCGCACCCGGTAGTGGAGTTCCACCCGCAGGGGGTAGCGGCGGTCCCGGAACGACAGGGTCAGCTCGCCCTCGCCCCCGTCCTCGCGTACGTCGTGGCCGGCCGGCTGCCACTCGAAGGCACGGGACCCGTCCTCGAACCGCGCCTGTAGGGACGGCGGTCCGTAGCGCGTCCCGCCGTCGACGGGAAGCTCCTCCCCGACCCCGGGCCGGCCCTCGAAACTGCTGGCCGCGACGGCCGGGGGTGCGGCGGCGAGCCGCCCGGCCTCTTCGAGGGTCAGCCGCGGGCCCCACGCGACATGGCACGGCGCACCGGTCTCGTCGACCCGCAGCGCGTACGAGGTGCGCGGGGTGGACAGCAGCCAGACCCCGGTGTCCGGGGCGAAGGAGATCGGCGACATGGGTCCTCACGTTCAGATGGTGCCACGTACGAGACAAGTCAAAGCCAACCCCGACCATGGATCACGTGTCAATGCCCCATCCAGGTTTTGGATTCGCAGGTCAAAGGTGCCTCACCGAGGGTTCTCAAGCGAATCCTGTTTCTTTCATTGACAGCAGAAAATAATGACCCTAGGTTCCGGCCATGCGCTCGACCTCTCCCCCCGAGGCGTTCCCGGCCCACACGCCGGCCGCTTCCCAGATCTTCACCACCGTGCTGTCCCACGGTCCGCTCACGCGGTCGGAGATAGCGGGGCGGACCCGGCTGTCGGCCGCGGCGGTCACCAAGGCGGTCCGTCCCCTCATCGAGGCGGGCTACCTCCTGGAGGACGTCGCCGAGGACGCGCGGCAGCCCGCTCTCGGACGGCCCGCCAACCCGGTGCGGGTCGACGGGGGCAGGGCCCTGTTCATCGGGATCAAGGTGACGGGCGACGAACTCATCGCCGTCCTCACGGACCTCTGCTGCCGCATCCGCGTCGCCCGGCACGTGCCGCTCACGTCCCGGGCGCCGAGGTCGGTGCTGGCCTCGACCGCGGGGCTCGTCCAGGAGCTGCTGACGGAGGCGGACGGCTTCGGGGTGCGGGTGCAGGGCATCGGGATCGCCGTCTCCGGTGACGTGGACCGGTCGGCCGGCGTGGTGCGCTACTCGCCGTTCCTGGAATGGCGCGACGTGCCGCTCGCGGAACTGGCCGGGATGACCACCGGACTGCCCGTCACCGTGGACAACGACGTACGGGCCCTGACGGTGGCCGAGCAGTGGTTCGGCGCCGGCGTGGGGCTGTCCGACTTCGCCGTGGTGACGGTCGGCGCGGGCATCGGCTGCGGTCTGGTCGTGCACGGTCGGGTGGTCGCGGGAGCCCATGGCGTGGCCGGTGAGATCGGGCATGTCCCCATTGACCCGGCCGGTCCGCTCTGCCACTGCGGCAACCGCGGCTGTGTCGAGGCGATCGCCTCGGACTCCGCGATCGTCGCCCAGGTCCGGGAGGTGACGGGTGTACGGGTGGCCGACGCCGCCGCGGCACTGGACCTGGCCCACGACGGCGACCCCGGAGCGCGCGAGGTGTACGCCCGTGCCGGCGAGGCGATCGGCCGGGGCATCGCGACCGTGGCCAACCTGCTCGGCCCCGAGCGCGTGATCATCTCCGGCGAAGGACTCGCCGCCTACGACCTGTTCGCCGAGCAGATCCGGGACGCGTTCGGAGCGGCCGCCTTCGGGTCGGCCGCGATGTGCGACGTACAGACCCGCCCGCTGCCCTTCGAGGAGTGGGCGCGCGGGGCCGCGGCCACCGCGATCCAGTCCTTCATCACCTCGGAAGCGCACTGAGGGCGCGGCACGCGCCGAAGACCGTCCACCGACGCGCCGTCCCCGGCATCAGCCGAGCACCCGCGTCGACCATCCCCCCGCATCAGCCACGCATCCGCACCGATGACGCACCCGCACCGATCACGAACCGCTTCGACCACTCACCCCGGATCGACCACTCACCCCGGATCGGCAACGCACCCGGACCGGCAACGCGCACGCATCGACAACGAACGCGGAGCCGGCCCGGACCACTCGACAGCACACACGCACCGCAGATCAGCCACGTACTGACACGCATGAGGAGCGACGATGACGCAGCAGAGCCGCAATCCCCTGGCTGCGCGTGACCCCGGCCGGCGCAGAGTCGTCGGCGGGCTGTTCGGACTCGGCGCCGCCGCACTGGCCGCGCCCGTACTGACCGCGTGCGGCGGGGGAGCGGGGGCCGACCCGAAGACGGTCACCTTCGGTTCCAACGGCGCCGACGCCACCCCCAAGTCCGCCTACGCCGCCCTGACGAAGGGGTTCGGCCAGGACAGCGGGCTGACGGTGAAGACGAACACCGTCGACCACGACACCTTCCAGAAGAGCATCTCCACCTATCTGCAGGGCACCCCGGACGACGTCTTCACCTGGTTCGCGGGATACCGCATGCAGTACTTCGCCAAGAAGAAGCTCTGCACACCGCTCGACGACGTGTGGGACAAGATAGGCGCCGGCTTCAGCGACGCCACGAAGCAGCTCTCCCGCGGCGAGGACGGAAAGTATTACTTCGTCCCGCTGTACAACTACCCGTGGGCTGTCTTCTACCGCAAGAGCGTCTTCAAGGAACGCGGCTACCAAGTCCCGCAGAAGTGGAGCGAGTTCGTCGCGCTCGCCAAGCGCATGAAGCGGGACGGCCTGTCCCCGATCGCCTCCGGGTACGGCGGTGGCGACAGCTGGAGCATCCTCGGAGCCTTCGACTACCTCAACCTGCGCACCAACGGCTACGACTTCCACATGTCGCTGATGCGCGGCAAGGTCTCCTGGACCGACCCGCGGGCCGTCGCCACCCTCGACCACTGGCGCGAACTCACGCCCTACTACCAGCAGGGCGCGGGCGGCCGTTCCTGGCAGGACGCCGCCCAGTCGCTGCTCGACAAGAAGTCGGGCATGGCCGTCATCGGGCTCTTCCTCGGCCAGCAGATCACCGACGAGGCGATCCGCGCCGACATCGACTTCTTCCCCTTCCCCGAGATCGACGCCGCCCACGGCCAGGACGCGGTCGAGGCCCCCACCGACGGCTTCATGCTCAGCCGCAGGCCCAAGAACGCCGACGGCGCCAAGAAGTTCCTGGAGTTCCTCGGGGGTGCCCACGCCGAGGAGCTGTACATGGGGGTCGACCCGAGCAACCTCGCCGTCAACGAGCAGGCGGACACGGGCTCGTACAACGCGCTCCAGAAGAAGTCCGCGCAACTCATCGCCTCCGCCAAGCACATCAGCCAGTTCGCGGACCGCGACAGCGACCCCGGTTTCATCTCCACCGTCGTGCTTCCCGGCCTCACCCAGTGGCTCGGCCACCCCGACGACGGCACGGGAACGCTGAAGAAGATCGAATCCCAGCGCTCGCGATTCTTCACGGCCTGACCAGGACCGGAAAGGTCTCCCGCACCGTGTCCACCACCCCTGTCACACCCGCCGCACCCGGCACGCCCGGCGTGCCGCAACGTCCCCGCACACGTCCGCCCAGACGTCCCCGCCGGCTCGGCCCCGGCGACCGGCTCTTCCTGACCGTCGCCATCGGCATTCCGCTCGCCGCCCTGCTCTTCTTCGTCTGGCTGCCCGCGCTGGCCTCCCTGGGGCTGTCCTTCACCACCTGGGACGGCATCGACCTGGCCGACATCCACTGGATCGGCCTGGACAACTACCAGCAGATCTTCACCAATTACCCGCCGTTCTGGCCCGCGGTGCGGCACAACGTGATCTGGCTGCTGTTCACGGCCCTGCTGCCGACACCGTTCGGCATCTTCCTCGCCTACCAGCTCGACCGGAAGATCCGTTTCACCAGGATCTACCAGACCGCGATCTTCCTGCCGATGGTCCTCTCCCTGGCCGTCGTCGGCTTCATCTGGGAGATCATCTACAACCCCGACACCGGACTCCTCAACGGCCTGCTGAGCGCGGCCGGTTCGAGTCACCACATCGACTGGCTCGGCAACGCCGACCTCAACCTGTGGGCCGTCCTCGTCGCCTCGGGGTGGCGGCACACCGGGTACATCATGATCCTCTACCTGGCCGGCCTGAAGGGCTTCGACCCGGCGCTCAAGGAGGCCGCGGCGCTCGACGGCGCCAACGGCCGGCAGACCTTCCTGCGCGTCGTGTTCCCCGCCATGAAACCGGTCAACATCATCATCCTGGTCGTCACGGTCATGGAGTCCCTGAGGGCCTTCGACATCGTCTACGTCCTCGGCGGCGGCGTCGGCAGCAAACCCGGCATGGAACTGCTCTCCCTGCTCATCACCGACAACATCATCGGTGAGTCCAGCCACATCGGTTACGGCTCCGCCCTCGCGGTCGTCCTGCTCCTGGTCTCCCTCGCCGCCATCGGGACCTTCCTCGTCCAGACCTTCCGCAAGGAGGACCGGTGACCACGACCATGACACGGCCGGGCGCCGGGACCACGGCCCGGGACGAACCCCCGAGGACCGGCAAGGGCCCCCGCCGTCAGACCGGCCGCCACGTGCTGCTCGCCGGCATCGCCCTGCTCTGGCTCGTCCCGCTGCTCTGGGCCGTGTACACCTCGCTGCGGCCCTACTCGGACACCGCGAAGCACGGCTATCTGTCCTGGCCGCGCAGCCTGAGCCTCGGCAACTTCACGGACGCCTGGCAGCAGTCGGGGATGCCGCACTTCTTCTGGAACTCCGTCCTCATCACCGTCCCCGCGGTCCTCGGAACGCTGCTGTTCTCGGCGGCGGTCGCCTTCTTCGTGTCCCGCTTCGACTTCCGCTGGAACATCGTCCTGCTGATGCTGTTCACGGCGGGCAACCTGCTCCCGGCGCAGGTCCTCATCACCCCCCTGTACCGCCTCTACCTCCTGATCCCGCTGCCGCCGTGGATGAGCGACTCGCTGCTGCTCTACAACTCGGTCTGGGGCATCATCGCCATCCACATCGCCTACCAGTCGGGGTTCTGCACCTTCGTCCTCAGCAACTACATGAAGACGATCCCCAAGGAGATCTCCGAGGCGGCGCTCGTGGACGGCGCCCCGGTCTGGCGGCAGTTCTTCCAGATCGTCCTGCCGCTGTGCCGCCCCGCGTTCGCGGCCCTGGCGACCCTCGAATCGATCTGGATCTACAACGACTTCTTCTGGCCGCTCGCGCTGATCGAGACCGGCGACAAGCGTCCCGTCACCTCCGCCCTGGCCAACCTGCAGGGCCAGTACTTCACCAATCCCAACCTCATCGCGGCCGGCGCCCTGATGACCGCGATCCCCACACTGCTGGTCTACTTCGCGCTCCAGCGCCAGTTCATCAGCGGACTCACCATCGGCTCGGGCAAGGGCTGAGCCGCCCCGCCCTGAACCCACTCCCAGGAGGCACGACCCATGCGGTCATCCTCGTACCCCGTCCTGCCCACCCGCGCCCTGAGAGGCCTGGTCGTCCTCGCGCTCACCGCGGGCGTCGCGACCACCGCGCCGGCCGCGCACGCCGGCCCGGCACCCTCCGCTCCCGCCTCCGCCAGGACCACCGCCGCGGCGGAGGCCGCCAAGCCGTACATGGGCTGGTCGAGTTGGAGCATGCAGTCGTCGAAGTACCCCGGCCTCAACCCGGACGGCGACTACAGCTACCTCACCGAGGCGAACGTCCTCAAGCAGACGGACGCCCTCGCCGCCAAGCTCAAGAAGTACGGCTACGACCACGTCAACATCGACGCCGGCTGGTGGATGGACAAGACCTGGAAGACCGGCTTCGACCAGTACGGCCGGCAGACCCCGGACCCGGTCCGTTTCCCGCACGGCATGAAGTCGGTCGCCGACCACATCCACTCCAAGGGCCTCAAGGCGGGTATCTACCTGCCCGTCGGCCTGGAGAAGGGGGCCTACGGCGACGGCAAGGTGCCGATCTGGAACGCCCCGGGCTGCACCACCGCCGACGTCGTCTACGCGGACCTGCGCACCACCAACGGCTGGGACAACGCCTACAAGCTGGACTTCGGCAACCCGTGCGCGCAGAAGTACATCGACTCACAGGCGCAGCAGTTCGCCGACTGGGGTTACGACTTCCTCAAACTGGACGGCGTGGGCCCCGGCTCGTTCAAGTCCGGTGACAACTACAACAACGTGGCCGACGTCTCCGCCTGGCAGAAGGCCATCGCCACCGCCGGGCGCCCGATCCACCTCGAACTCTCCTGGTCGCTCGACATCGGCCACGCCGCCGACTGGAAGCAGTACTCCAACGGCTGGCGCATCGACACCGACGTCGAGTGCTACTGCAACACCCTGGTCACCTGGGAGAACTCGGTCAACGACCGGTGGGACGACGCACCGGCGTGGAGCCGCAAGGCCGGCCCGGGCGGCTGGAACGACCTGGACGCCGTCGATGTCGGCAACGGTGAGATGGACGGCCTCACCAAGGCCGAGCGGCAGAGCTACATGACCCTGTGGGCCATCAACAAGTCCCCGCTGTTCACCGGTGACGACATCACCAAGCTGGACAGCTACGGCGTCTCCCTGCTGACCAACAAGGAGGTCATCGCCGTCGACCAGAACGACTCGCCCGTCGCGCGTCCGGTCACCCCGGTCGGCGACCAGCAGGTCTGGGGCACCAAGAACTCCGACGGCAGTTACACCGTCGCCCTCTTCAACCTCGGCGACGCGCCGGCCTCCGTCACCGCCGACTGGGCGGCGTTCGGATTCACCGGTAACGCCTCCGTGCGCGACCTGTGGAACAAGTCGAACCTCGGGACGCACAAGAACAGGATCACCGAGGCGCTTCCCGCCCACGGCTCGCGGCTGTTCACCGTCAAGCCCGGCGGCAGCGCGCTGACGACCACGAGCTACGAGGCCGAGGCGACCGCCAACACCCTGTCGGGCAGCGCCTCCGTCGCCGGATGCGACGCCTGCTCCGGCGGCAAGAAGGTCGGCAACCTGTACACCGGCGGCAAGCTGCGGATCAACGACGTCACGGTGAAGAAGGACGGCATCTACACGGTCGAGGTGGCCTACGTCAGCGGCGACCCCCGCTCGGTGACGGTCCTGTCCAACAGCGGCAACGGCACCAGCCTGAAGTTCCCGTCCACGGGTGACTGGGGCACGGCCGAGACCGTCAGCGTGCAGCTGGCACTCAAGGCGGGCTCCAACAGCATCACCTTCGACAGCGGCAGCGGATACGCCCCCGACATCGACAGGATCGTCGTTCCGCAGTCCGTCTGACCGCTTCCCGCGGGGCCCGGTGACACGTCCCGGGCCCCGCGGGGACCAGCCCTCCCCGACGCCCGCAGCCGTAGCCCCGCCACGAGCCCCACCCCCAAGCGCCGTTCCCGCACGCGCCGTTCCCGTACGAGCCGTTCTCGGATTTGGAGTGCACCACCGTGGACATCCAGCACACCGAACCACGCGACAACACGCCCAGTCGCAGGGGCTTCCTCGCCCTCGCCGCCGCTGCCGGCGTGGCCACCGCTCTCGGAGCCCTGCCCGCCTTCAGCGCCTCGGCGGCTCCCGGGCGTCCCGCCGAGTCGCCTCTGCTGTCCCCGGCCGACGCCGCGAGGAACCAGCTGTGGTGGCAGGCTCCCGGCTCCGCCCGTTCGATGATCGAGCAGGGGCTGCCGGTGGGGAACGGTCGCCTCGGGGCGCTCGTGAGCAACGACCCCGCCGACGAACTCCTGATGATCACCGACGCCACCCTGTGGACCGGCCATCTCAACGACAAGCTGCAGAGCGACGGCCAGTTCCCCTACGGGCGCGACGACTTCGGCTCCCTCACGCTGCTGGCCAGGCTCGACGTCACGATCCCCGACCACGACCTGGGCAACGTCGACAACTACCGTCGCACCCTCGACCTGGCCCAGGGCCTGGTCACCACCTCGTACGACGTCTCGGGCGTGACCTACCGGCGGCAGATCTTCGCCAGCCGCCCCGACGACGCCATCGTCCTGCACTTCTCCCAGCGCGGCGGCGGGTCCTACACCGGCACCGTCTCCCTCGCCGGCACGCACGGCGAGTCCACCACCGCCAACAGCGCCGGGCGCTACGCGTCGTTCGGCGCCGCCCTCCCCAACGGCCTCAAGTACGGCGCCGCCGTCACCGCGTACAGCAGCACGGGCAGGGTCCGCGTCGACGGTACGTCCATCGCCTTCGACGGCTGCAAGGACCTCACGGTCGTCGTCAGCGGCGGCACGAACTACGCCCCCGACGCCGGGGCGAAGTTCCGCGACCCGGCCCTGGTCCCGGAGCGTCTCGCGAGGACCAAGGTCCTGAACGCGGCGGGTCACTCGGCGAGCACCCTGCTCCACACCCATGTCGCCGACTTCCGGGCCGTGTTCGGACAGCTGGACATCGACCTGGGTACGTCGTCCGCCGCGCAGCGCGAACTGGACACCTGGGAGCGGATACAGGCACGCCACCGCGACGACCTCCCGGACCCGGAACTGGAGGCCGCCTACCTGCAGTTCGGCCGCTATCTCATGATCTCGGGGTCGCGGGGCAGCCTGCCGATGGGTCTCCAGGGCCCGTGGCTGGCCGGCAACGACCCCGACTGGATGGCGGATTACCACACCGACATCAACATCCAGATGAACTACTGGATGGCTGACCGGGCGGGTCTGTCCGGCGCCTTCGACGCCCTCACGGACTACTGTCTCGCGCAGCTGTCGTCGTGGACCGACGTCACCCGGCGGCTGTTCAACGACCCGTCCAACCGCTATCGCAACTCCAGCGGGAAGATCGCCGGCTGGACCGTGGCGATCTCGACCAACCCCTACGGCGGGGGCGGCTGGTGGTGGCACCCGGCCGGCAACGCCTGGCTCTGCCAGAGCCTGTTCGAACACTACGAGTATACTCAGGACCGTACCTACCTGAAGAAGATCTACCCGCTCCTCAAGGGCGCCGTGGAGTTCTGGGAGTCCCGCCTCGTCACCACGACCGTCACGGACGCGTCCGGTGCCTCGCGTGAGGTCCTGGTCGCCGACAGCGACTGGTCGCCCGAGCAGGGTCCGCTGGACGCCAAGGGCATCACCTACGCCCAGGAACTCGTGTGGAACCTCTTCGGCAACTTCCGCACCGCGACCGGGGTACTCGCCAGGGACGCCGCCTACAGCAAGACCGTCGACGGTCTCCGCAAGCGCCTGTACCTGCCCGTCGTCAGTCCCAAGACCGGCTGGCTGGAGGAGTGGATGTCGCCCGACAACCTCGGCGAGACCACGCACCGGCATCTCTCCCCGCTCATCGGTCTCTTCCCCGGTGACCGGATCCGCCCGGACGACTCCACGCCGAAGGACATCGTCGACGGGGCGACCGCCCTCCTCACCGCGCGCGGCATGAACAGCTTCGGCTGGGCCAACGCCTGGCGCAGCCTGTGCTGGGCGCGACTGAAGAACGCGGAGAAGGCCTACCAGTTGGTGGTCAACAACCTCAAGCCGTCGTCGGGCGGCAGCAACGGCAGCGCGATGAACCTCTTCGACATCTACGAGGTCGAGCAGGGCCGCGGCATCTTCCAGATCGACGCGAATTTCGGCACCCCGGCGGCGATCGTGGAGATGCTGGTCTACTCGCGTCCCGGCCACGTCGAACTGCTGCCCGCGCTGCCCGCCGCATGGGCGGCGTCCGGCTCGGTGGCGGGCGTGGGTGTCCGCGGCGGCTTCGTCGCCGACCTCAGCTGGAAGAACGGCAAGGTCACCCGGGCGACGCTGAAGAGCGTCGGCGGCCGTGAAACCACGGTCGTCGCGGGCGGCGCCGCACGGAAGATCAGCCTCACGCCCGGTGAGTCCGTCACGCTGCGGAACCTCGGATGAGCACGGCCTCGTACCGCCGTCGCGCGGTGGGTGTCCTCTCGGCCCTGGTCCTCGTCCTGTGCGGACCCGTGACCGCCTCGTCGACGGCGCAGGCGGAGCAGGTGGCCCCACCGCCGGCGAAGGTGCCGACGGCGGTGGCGCACCCGGCCGCCGCGCAGGGCAGACACTCCGTCGTCACCTGGGGTGCCAGTGCCGACCGGCAGGGCGCCGGGCCGGCCGACCGCAGCTACCGCCTGATCGTGCGCACCAGTGTCGGCGGCACCCATCTGCGGATCCGGCTGTCCAACGCCTTCGGCGACCACCCGGTGACCTTCGCCAGCGCCTACGCGGGCCTGCGCAAACAGGGTGCGGAACTGGTCCACGGCTCCAACCGGCGGCTCTCCTTCGCCGGCGGAGCCCCGTCCGTGACCGTCCCGGCCGGCCAGGTGGTGCTCAGCGATCCGCTGCCGGGGAAACTCGCCGCCCGCAGCGATCTGGTGATCAGCCTCTATGTGACGGGCGCCGAGGGACCGACGACCGGTCACGGCATGGCCATGCAGACCAACTACGCGACCGCGGGCGACCACGCCGCCGAGGAGGGCGCGGCCAACTGGACCGATCCGATGGGCTCCTGGTACTGGCTGGACGCCGTCGACGTGGAGACGTCCACGGCGGTGGGCTCGGTGGTGACGCTCGGTGACTCCATCACCGACGGCTGGGCCTCGACCACGGACGGCAACCGCCGCTGGCCCGACTATCTCGCCCAGCGGCTGCAAGCGGTGCCGGGCATTCCCGTGAAGGGAGTGGCGAACGAGGGGATCTCGGGCAACAAGGTGCTCGCGGACGGTGCCGGACAGGCCGCGCTGAACCGGCTGGACCGTGACGTGCTGTCCCAGCCCGGGGTGCGGACGGTGTTCCTGTTCGAAGGCATCAACGACATCAAGGCCCACTCCGGCGTCACGGTGGACGACATGATCGCCGGCTACCGGAAGATCATCGACCGTGCGCACGCGGCGGGCAAGTGTGTCGTCGGAGCGACCGTCATGCCGTTCAAGGACTGGTCCGAGTACGACGCGGCGTCCGAGGCGGTGCGGCAGGGCGTCAACGAGTGGATCAGGACCAGCGGCGCCCTCGACGGTGTGACGGACTTCGACAGGATCACCCGCAGTCCCTACGACCCGCAGCGCATCCTGCCGTTCTTCGACGGCGGCGATCACCTGCACCCCAACGACAAGGGGATGCAGGCGATGGCCGACGCGGTCGATCTCGGGAGCCTGACCTCCTGCTGAGGGCGGCCCCCGCGGCACCGTCAGGGGTAGGAGACCACCGTGGACGGCACGGTGGAGGTCCCCGAGGTGGGTGACCCGGTGTCGTTGACGACCCGTTCGTACTGCCCGTTGCCTCCCAGCGAGACGACCAGGAGGTTGTGGAACTTGACCCCCGGCTTGTTCGGTGCCGCGAACCCGTGGTGCTGGACGATCGTCGGATCGACGTTGTAGTAGCAGTAGCTGCCCAGGCCCCATCCCTCGTGCGCGGTCACGGAGTCGGCGACCTTGTAGGCCGCGTACCCCTTGATCCCGCCGTTCTGGATGGCGGCCTGGTTCGGCGCGTCGTACGCCTTCTCGTTCTGGAAGAAGATGGTGCGTCCGCGCTCGCCGTACCACTGGACGTCGTACTTGTTGAAGTGCTCGACGAACAGGCCGGTGGCCAGGACGTCGGCACCGTTGACACGGATGCCGTAGTCGGCCCGGTTGGTCTCCCAGCCGACGCCGGTGCCGTGGTCGGCGCGCCAGACCCAGGTGTGGTCGATGATCGTGTGACGGCTGTTGATGACCATGCTGGTGGTGGCCTTGCCGGCGCCCGCGCCGCCGATGCGCACGAAGACGTCCTGCACGGTGGTCGGGTTCGCGGAGTGGTCCGCCGAGGCTCCGGCGGGCCCGACCTCCAGCAGAGTGGACGAGTTGACCGGGCCCGCGTCGATCAGGAAGCCGGCCAGCCGCACCCCGTCGACGTCCGCCGTCCTGAGCGCGGTGACGCCGTTGTCCGGGATCAGGGTGGCGTAACCGAGGCCGAGGACCACGGTGCCCGCCCGGTTGACCTGGATCGGCTGGTCGAGGTGGTAGATCCCCGGGGTCAGCAGCAGATGGAGACCCTGGGTGAGCGCGGCGTTGAGGGTGGCGGCGGTGACGCCCGGTTTGGCCACGTAGAACTGGCTGAGCGACAGCGACGTGCCGCGCGGGGTGCCACTGCCCCAGGTGGTACCGCGCGCGTTGGTGCGCTTCTCCGGCAGGAAGACGCGGTACTCGCCGCCGTTCAGGTAGAGGAACGGCTTCTCCCGGGAGACCGGTGTGGTGTCGAGCGTGGTGTAGGGCGGGTTGGGGAAGGACTGCGCGGGCGCGCCCTGGACGCCGGAGAACACCATGTTCCAGACGGCGTTGGCCCAGCCGCCCACCGAACTGTCGCGGGTGTACCACTGCTGCTGCGAGTAGGGTCCGACCGAACCGTCGACGCGGCTGTCGGCGATATAGCCGCCGCTGGCCCAGCCGTAGCCGCTCGGCGCGAGATTGAGACCGCCCTTGATGTGCATCCGGCGGAAGGGGGCGGCCTGCGCGACCGCCCACCGGTTGGTGCCGTTGACCGGACTGAGGGCGAGGTTCTCCGCCGAGCGCCAGAAGTTCTGGGTCGCGTTGCCGTTGAACCAACCCGCGTCGACGGTCACGTCGCCGTTGATGGTGGTGTCGTCCGGTGACAGACCGAGGCCGGCGATCGAGGTGTAGAAGCCGAGTTGGGCGTTGAGCCCGTTGTAGGTCCCCGGTTTGAACAGCAGCGCGAAGCGTCCCGTGCCGAACTGGGCCGACTCCTGCTGGCGGAAGACCTGGTCCAGCCTGGACTGGATACCGGCTGTGGACGGGTCGAAGACGATCACGTTCGGGCCGAGGTCGCCGCCGCCCGGCAGGGCCTGCGGCTGTTTCACGGGCGCGGCGGGAGCGGCGGACGCCGGTGAGGACAGTCCGAGCAGCCCGGGGGCGGCGGCAGCGCCGGCCATCGCGCCGAGTACGGAACGCCGTGCCACCGGCGACGGGCCCGGGTCCTGGGCCTCTGTGGGGGTTGAAGGCATGGGGGCGACTCTCCTGGTTCAGGAAGTGAACGATGGGAGGGGTGGGGGAGCGCTCTCTTGCCGATGCATGCTTCAGCCAGGTGAACGACGCGTCAAGAGTTGTGACCGGAGTCCCGCGGGTTGTTGTCGATCGGACAGTCAAGTCGGCCTGATTGTGCGGTGGTTCGAGGCAGTATCGGGGTGCTCGGGTATGCGGTCCGCGCTCTGCTTGCGTTCAAGAGATGCGTGGAGAGCCGGGAGTGATCCTCCGTCCATTTCCCTTGACACCCCTGTGCCGCCGCCACAACACTCCTCGCTGGGAGAGCGCTCTCCCAGTCATTCCGGCACATGTGATGGTCCGTCACCCGGGCGGCCGCAGCAGCACTGTGCAGTCCGCCGCTCACGGCCGCCTGACCCCCACCACCCACCATCGACGTGGCAGGAGGTCTCCATGGCACGGAGATCGAAGATCCTCTCAGGAATGCTGATGTCAAGCGCACTGCTGTTGACCACGCTCGGCCTGGCCGGGGTGGCCATGAGCGCCGACCCCGTCCCCGGCGCGGCGACGTCCGTGGCCGCGGGGGCCACCGGACACACGGGTCATGTGATGGCCGCCTCGACACAGTCCTCGCCCGAGGACCCGGACGGCGACGGGTACATCCCCGCCAACCCGCCGGTGACCGGCGTCGTCCCCTCCAAGGCGGAGCCGACGCACCGTTACTTCCACGAGTTCCAGGCCAACTGCTCGGTGACGCACACCAGGCCGGACGACCCGATCGTCTACCCGGGGCAGCCGGGCAAGTCCCACGACCACACCTTCATGGGCAACACCACGACCGACGCCGCCAGCACCACGGCCTCGCTCGACGCCGGCTCCACCACCTGCAAGGCGCCGGGGGACAGGTCGGCGTACTGGATGCCCACCCTGCTCAAGGGCAACACGCCCGTACTGCCGGTGGGTCCCCAGGTGATCTACTACAAGGCGGGTGTCACCGACTACACCAGCGTGCGGCCCTTCCCCAAGGGGCTGCGGTTCGTCGTCGGCAACCCGATGCAGTCCGCGGCGGACTTCCGCAACCACCGCGGGTTCGTGGAGGGCTGGGAGTGCGGCGACAGCTTCTTCAACATCGACTTCCCGCAGCAGTGTCCGAACAGGGCCGACGTCCAGCTCAACATCCGTTTCCAGGCGCCCAGTTGCTGGGACGGCGCGTACCTGGACACACCCAACCACCAGAGCCACATGGCCTATCCGGTCGTCAACCCCGGCACCAACAACAACATCTGCCCGGACGACCACCCGGTCGCCCTGCCGATGATCGAGTTCAAGATGGCCTTCCCCGTCAACGGTGACATGTCCCAGGTGAGACTGGCGAGCGGCGCGGGTCACTCCTTCCACTACGACTTCTTCAACGCGTGGGACAACCCGACACTGAAGGCGCTCGTCGACCACTGCGTCGTCGGCGGTCTCCAGTGCGACGCCCGCGGCTACGACCAGACCCACCCGGAAGCCGGCGCGGCACTCGACGCGAACTACCGGCTCCCCTGAACCGGGCCGGCCCGGCCGACCATGTCCCCGCTGCGGCCGGGCCGCCCCTCTCGTCCCGCACCCTCCCGTGCCCCGTCCCGGACAGCTGCCCCACCCGCACGGCCCCTCACACCTCACGGCTCCCCGTCGTCCCGGACGGTTCGCCCCACCGCGCACGGCCCCCGTCGTCCGGGCGGCTCCCCCACGCCGCACGGCCCCCACCCGCACACCGGAGAAGCAGCGGAGTACCCCACATGACCTCACCGCCCCGCACCCCCGTACGCCGCGTCGCGGCCCCCCTCGTCGCCGGACTGCTCGCCGCCGGCGCCCTCGTCGCCCTGCCCGGCCCCTCGGCCCACGCCGCCGCCACCGTGGTGAAGGTGACCGGCGGCCAGGGCAACTGGCAGCTCACCGTGAACGGCAGCCCCTACCAGATCAAGGGCCTGACCTGGGGGCCCGCCGTCGCCGACGCCGACAGATACATGCCCGACCTGCAGTCCATGGGCGTCAACACCATCCGTACCTGGGGCACCGACGCGAGCAGCAAGCCGCTCTTCGACTCCGCGGCCGCCCACGGCGTCAAGGTGATCGCCGGCTTCTGGCTGCAACCCGGCGGCGGCCCCGGCAGCGGCGGCTGCGTGAACTACCTGACGGACACCGCCTACAAGAACCAGGTGCTCAACGAATTCCCCCAGTGGGCCGCCACCTACAAGGACAACCCCGGCGTCCTGATGTGGAACGTCGGCAACGAGTCCGTGCTCGGGCTGCAGAACTGCTACAGCGGTGACGAACTGGAGCGCCAGCGCGACGCGTACACCACGCTGGTCAACGACATCACCAAGAAGATCCACGCCGTCGACCCCAACCACCCGGTCACCTCCACCGACGCGTGGACCGGCGCCTGGCCCTACTACAAGAAGAACGCGCCCGCCCTGGACCTGTACGCCGTCAACGCCTACAACGCCGTCTGCGACGTGAAGTCGGCCTGGCAGCAGGGCGGTTACACCAAGCCCTACATCGTCACCGAGACCGGCCCGGCGGGCGAGTGGGAGGTCCCGGACGACGCCAACGGCGTCCCCGCGGAGCCCACCGACCAGGCCAAGGCCGACGGATACACGCGGGCGTGGAACTGCGTCACCGGACACAGGGGCGTGGCGCTCGGTGCCACGATGTTCCACTACGGCACCGAGTACGACTTCGGCGGCATCTGGTTCAACCTGCTGCCCGCGGGCGAGAAACGGCTGTCGTACTACGCGGTGAAGAAGGCGTACGGCGCGGACACCTCCCGCGACAACACCCCGCCGGTCATCTCCGGCCTGACCGTCGAGGGAGACGCGGCCAAGGTTCCGGCGGGAGGTTCCCTCACCCTCTCGGTGAAGGCCACGGACCCCAACGGTGACCCCCTCACGTACGAGGTGCTGGACAACAGCAACTACATCGACCAGAGCAAGCAGTTGACCACGCTGCCCTCCACCGACCTCGGCGGCGGCCGTCTCCGGGTGACCGCGCCGGACCGGCCCGGCGTCTGGAAGATCTACGTCAAGGTCAAGGACGGCAAGGGCAACGTGGGTGTGGAGACCCGCTCCGTGCGGGTGGTGCCGCCCGTCCCGAGCGGTACGAACGTCGCCCTCGGCAAGCCGGCCACCGCGTCCTCCTCCCAGGCCGGCGGCGGTGACTGCCCCTGCACCGCCGCGGGAGCCGTCGACGGGAACCTCACCACGCGCTGGGCCAGCGACTGGAGCGACCCCCAGTGGCTCCGCGTCGACCTCGGCACCCGCACCTCGTTCCGGCACGTACAACTGGTCTGGGAGACCTCGTACGCCAAGGCCTACACCGTGCAGACGTCGGACGACGGACAGAACTGGACCACCGTCCGCTCGGTCACCGACGGCAACGGCGGTGTCGACGACCTCGACCTCACGGGCACCGGCCGTTATGTGCGCGTCAACGGCACCGCCCGCGGGACCGGATGGGGCTACTCGCTCTACGAGTTCGGTGTCTACAGCTGATTCGCAGCTCGATGGGAGAGCGCTCTATCCCGGCGCAGTACGCGACGGTTAAGGTGCGGGGCATGAGCAGACAGGCCCCCACGCTGGAGGATGTCGCGCGGGAGGCCGGAGTCTCCCGCGCGACGGTTTCCCGGGTCATCAACGGCGTCCGCAACGTCGATCCCGGTATTCAGGAAGTGGTGCGCCAGGCGGTCGAGCGGACGGGCTACGCCCCCAACCGGGCCGCCAGGTCACTGGTGACCCGGCGGACCCAGACGGTGGCGCTGATCGTCTCCGGCGCGGGCGACACCTCGGAAGGTGAGCAGAGCGCCTTCACCGCACGGGTGTTCGCGGACCCGTTCTTCGGACGGGTCGTCGCCGGGGTGGTGGGCTATCTGCGGCCCCGCTCGATGCATCCGCTGCTGATGTTCGCCGAATCCCCCGAGGCCCGGCAGCAGGTGCTGTCGGATCTGCGGCAGGGCAGCGCGGACGGCGCCCTCGTCGTCTCCACCCACGCGGACGACCCGATGCCCGCGCTGCTCGCCGACGCCGGCGTGCCGGCCGTCCTCTTCGCCCGGCCGTCGCGCCCCGTCCCGCTGAGTTATGTCGACCTCGCGCACCGGGACGGCGCGCGGCAGGCCGCCGAACATCTGCTGAAGCGGGGCTGCCGACGGATCGTCACGGTCACGGGACCGCTGGGGGTGGGCGCGAGCCAGGACCGGCTCGCCGGGTTCCGCGACACGATGGCGCGCAGCGGACATCCGTACGTGCCGGTCGCCGAGGGCGGGTTCACCCTGGACAGCGGAATGGCCGCCATGTCCGGACTGCTGGCCGAACACCCGGACGTCGACGGGGTGTTCGCCGCCAACGACCTGATGGCCCAGGGCGCCTGCCAGGTGCTGCGGGAGCGGGGCAGACGAGTGCCCGACGATGTCGCGGTCGTGGGCTTCGACGACTCCAGCGTGGCGGCCACCTGCAGGCCCGCGCTGACCACCGTGCGCCAGCCGGTCGAGGAGATGGCCTCGACGATGGCCGCCCTCCTCGACGAGCACATCCAGGGCCTGCGCACCGACCCCACGTCGGTGATCTTCGATCCGGAACTCGTGGTGAGAGAGTCCGCGTAGGAAGCCACCTCCGACCGCCCGCACGACGGATGACGGGGCACGACGCGCGGCGCGCGACGACTGATGACCGCGGGCGCCGGCGGGGTTCGGCCCCACCGTCGCGCCGGGCCCGCCCGCACGGTTCGCCGCCGACGATGACGGACACTGGAACCGTCAGGATGCGGAGCGAGCCGGCAGGACCACCGGCCGGCGACGGGAAGGCAGGCGAATGACCCACCCGATCACCGTGGGCGTGGACGGATCACCCGAGAGCAGGGCCGCGGCGGCGTGGGCGGCCCGGGAGGCCGTCCGACGCGGCGTGCCCCTGCGGGTGATGTACGCGTGGCACTGGCCGCCCCACGGCATGGTGGACGGCGGCGGGGACCAGCAGGCCCGCTGGGTCCGGGAGATGGTCCGCGATGTCGCCCGCACGGTCGCCGACGCGCACCCGGACCTGCCGGTGACCGACGAGGTGGTGGACGGCGCGGCCGTGGAAGCCCTGCTCGGCGAGACCGCCGGCGCCCGCGCGCTGGCGCTCGGTTCGCGCGGACACGGCGCGGTCGTGGGGTTCCTGCTCGGTTCGGTCGGACAGCAGGTGATCGCCGAGGCCGGCTGCCCCGTCGTGCTGGTGCGCGCCGACGACCGGGCGGCGCCCGAGGCGGCGGGCCGGCAGATCGTCGTGGGCCAGCAGGGCGAGCCCGACGACAGTGCGGCGGCCCTGGAGTTCGCGTTCGAGACGGCGGCGGCCCGTGGCGCCGGGGTACGCGCGGTACGTGCCTGGAACCTGCCCCCGGTGTTCGCCTACAGCCCGGGTTCGCTGAAACTGCTGGACGAGTCCGGCGGTCTCGAACCGTACGAGACCGAGGCGCTCGCCGAGGCGCTGCGGCCGTGGCGTGAGCGCTTCCCCGACGTACCCGTCACCGCGCACGTCGAGATGGGGAGCGCCGGCCAGGTCCTCCTGGCGCAGGCCCCCCGCGCACAGTTGATCGTGGTCGGGCGCCGCGCGCACCGCTCCGCGCTGGGCGCACGGATCGGTTCCGTCGCACACGCGGTGATCCACCATGCTCCGTGCCCGGTGGCGGTGGTCCCGCACGCCTGAGCGCGGCGCTCCCGAGTCCCGCAGGCCTGAGCGCGGTGCTCATGCGTCGCGCGGTCCTGAGTCCTGGGGGTGCGAGGACCCGCTTCCGCCCCGCCGTGCCGGCGCCCGGTGCCACGGCGAGGCGGCCGGCGGCTACTCGTCGTCGGCCCTGGACATCCGCAGGGCGAGGTCCTGGAGCAGGTCGGCCGTCTTGATGTCGGTCTGTCCGGAGTCGTGGACGTCGGCGAGCTCCGAGAAGAGGAACGCGAAGGCACCCACGAGGGAGATGGTGGCGGGCAGATAGGCGTCCGCGACGGCCTGTCCGGCCTCCGCGGGTCCGGCGTCCGCGGGCACCTCGACGCGGGGGAAGACCTCGGTGACGAGCGCACCGAGTTGGGTCTCGGTCGTTTCGGGCCCGGCGTCCTCGTCCTGGGCGATCCTGCGCACCATCGCATTGGTCTCGGTGAGCACGCCGATGGCGCGCAGGATGATCTCCGTCTGTTCCATGCCGTGAGCCTAATGCCGCGGCGGGCGACGTTCCCCCGTCGAGGAGCGGGACAGTCCTTGGGGTGCGTGCTCGCGGTGTACCGCGTTCACACCCACGGGCATCCGGACGCGACGCGGCGGGGAGGTCGCCGGCGCCGAGACGGTCACGCTGTCGCGGTGGGCGGCCCTGGAGGGGCCGTCCGCGACCCCTTGACCTGAAGTGCTCTTCAAGTTCCAGACTCCTCCCCGGGTCCGCGGATGCCGGGCCCGAACGGGAGGGACCGGCATGAAGTACCGTTCCATCGGCGCTGATCCGAACAGCCGCCGTGAGGTGAGCGTGCTCGCGCTCGGCGCGATGCTGTTCGGCTCGGTGACGGACGAGAAGACCTCCTTCGCCGTACTCGACCGCTATGCCGAGGCCGGCGGGAACTTCGTCGACACGTCCGACAACTACGCGTTCTGGACGGACGGCGGCCAGGGCGGCCAGAGCGAGGAACTCCTCGGACGCTGGCGGCGCAGCCGAGGCGTCGGCGACGAGATCGTCTTCGCGACGAAGCTGGGTGCCCGGCCGCTGGCCCCCGGCACCGGGTACACCGACAATCCGGAGGGGCTGTCGGCCAGGACGATCCGGGAGGCCTCCGAGCGCAGCCGGGAAAGGCTCGGCCTGGACCGGATCGATCTGCTGTACGCGCACATCGAGGACCGGACCGTCGACATACGGGAGACCGTCGAGGGGTTCGGTGCGCTGGTGGCGGAGGGGGCCGTGGGCCTGCTCGGCGCGAGCAACCACGCCGTCTGGCGGGTCGAACGGGCCCGTGCCGTGGCCGCTGCCGCGGGGCTGCCCGGCTACGAGGTGCTGCAGTACCAGCACAGCCTGCTGCGGCCCCGTACCGACATACCCGACGAGCTCTTCCGGGACGGCGGCCTCGGCGGCGCGACCGGGGAACTCCTCAACTACCTGCGCGCGGAGCCCGCCTTGACCCTGGTCGCCTACTCGCCGCTGCTGCGCGGCGCCTACGGCCGCGCGGACAAACCGCTGCCCGCGGACTACGACCACCCGGGAACACCGCCCCGGCTCGCCGCGCTGCGGGCGGTCGCCCGGGAGACCGGAGCGAGCCCGAACCAGGTGGTGCTCGCCTGGCAGTTCGGCGCCGACTTCCCGGTGATCCCGCTGGTCGGGATGTCGTCCGTGGCACAGCTGGAGGAGAACCTGGCCGCCGTGGACCTGGAACTGACGCCGGAACAGCGGGAACGTCTCGACAGGGCGCACTGAGGCGATCCGCCGCCCGCGGTCGTGTGGGAGACGGGGGAGCGGCTGCCGTCTCCGGTCGTGTCAGGGATGAGGAAGCCGCCGTCCTCTCCGGTCGTGCGGGTGGCGTGGGTGCGGGCGTCGCGTCCGGTGGTGTCGGTCTCGCGGGTGTGGTCGTGCTCTCCGGTCACGCCGGCGGCGAGGGCGTGGGTGTCGTCCCCGGTGCTGTCGGGGGCGACGGAGCGGCTGCCGTCTCCGGTCGTGTCGGCGATGAGGACGGCGCCGTCCTCCCCGGTCGCGCCGGGAGAGGCGGAGCGGCTACCGCCCCCGTGGGTCAGGGGCGTTGGCCGCGCCGCGAGCGGCGGGTGGTGAGGAGCAGCGCGATGTCGTCGGGGCGCTCCGCGGCCTGCCGGGCCTCCTCGGTCAGCAGGTCGGCCGCGCGGGACAGTGAGGAGGCGCCGGGGCGGGCGTGCGGGGTGCCCGCCCCGGACAGCTTCGCGCGCACCCTCTCGATCCCGTCGTCGATGTCGGCGCCGGGCTTCTCGACCAGACCGTCCGTGTAGAGGGCCAGAACCGCACCGGGCTCCAGGCGCAGGTCCGTGACCGGGTAGCGGGCGTGCGGGTCCACGCCGAGCACCACGCCGCCGGGCAGGTTCAGGACCTCGGCGCGCCCGTCGGGGTGGCGCAACAGGGGCTGCGGATGTCCGGCGCGCGCGGCACGGGCGATGCCGGTCACCGGGTCGAGCCGGATGTAGCAGCAACTGGCGAACTGGCCGGGATCGAGGTCGATGAGCAACCGGTTGGTGCCGCTCATCACCTCGTCGGGAGCGTGGTCGCCGAGAGCGAACGCCCGGACGGCGCTGCGCAGTTGGCCCATGGTGGCCGCCGCCTGGACACCGTGCCCCTGGACGTCGCCGATGACGAGGGCCAGTCCGTCGCCGGCCTCCACCACGTCGTACCAGTCGCCGCCCACGTCCATGCCCTCGGTGCCGGGCAGATACCGTCCCGCCGTCTCCACCTGGGGGTGTGCCGACAGCCGGTGCGGGAGCAGTGCCTCCTGCAGACCGCGGGCGAGGGCGGCCTCGGAGTCGTAGCGCCGCGCTCGCTCCAGGGCCTGCGCGACGAGGCCGGCGAGCGCTGTCAGTACGGCGCGCTCCTCGGTGCTGAAGTCGCGCGGACGGTCGAAGCCCAGGATGCAGGAACCGACCGGCCGGCCCGAGGCGATCAGCGGCAGGAAGACCCGCGCGCCCACCTTGGCGTCCACGGCGATGCCGGGATAGGCGGATTCGAGGCGGGGCATCGACTCGAAGAACAGGGCCCGGCCGGAGGTGAGGGTCTCCACTCCGGGCAGCTTGGCGTCCAGCCCCACCCCGTCGAAGGGGGCGAGGAATCCCTGCGGGAAGCCGGTCTCCCACGCCAGGTACAGCCGCCGCTCCTGCAACAGGTAGATGGCGAGCTGCCGTCCGCCGAACGCGGGCAGCAGCTCCCGCATCACCACCTCGGACACCTGACGGGCGGTCACGGCCTCGGACAGCGCGATGGCGAGGACGATGGGGTGGTACAGCCCCGCCGTGGTGACGCTGGACACGGACGTTCCGATGCCGGATGCCGCTTCCGCCGGCCTGCCCACGTCGGGCGCCGCGGCCGCCGCGGCCCTGGTGGTGTCGGCGATACGTCCCATCGGGATGAGCCTGCACGTCAGGCCGCGGGGGCCGGGATACACCGACAGGGTCAGCCAGGTGTCCCCGCGGCCCGCCAGGGAGGTCCGGCGCCCTTCGCGCGGGCGGGCGACCTGGAAGTGCACGGGCTCCGGCGACAGCAGTGCGCCGCGCAGATGGTCCTCGTAGGACGGCTGGTCCAGCCAGGGCACGGCCTGCCACAGCGGTCGCCCGAGCAGTTCCCCGTGCGGCCGCCCGAGGAGCTCGGCGGCGCGCGGATTGACGTAGGTGATCAGCCCGAGCCGGTCCAGCGCGAAAACGCCCTCCGGGAGGAGATCGGCCGCGCCGGCCGCGGCCGGGCCGGGGCCCGGGTCGACGACCGTCCCGCGGACCGGGAACGGCGGGTCGGGTGTGTGGCGGCCGGGCGACAGGTGTACCAGGCACAGACCGCCGCCCACGGTGTGCAGCGGCAGCGGATGGGTGGGCGGGTGTCCGGCGGCCGTCTCGTGCAGCGCGGCCAGCAGGGCGTGCGGATCGCCCGGGGACAGCCCTCGGGCGAGCGCCTCCGGTGTCCCGGGGAAGGCCCCGGCACCGGTACCGAGCAGGGACCGCAACGCGTCGTCCGCGGTGACCGTGCCGTCGGCCGGATCCCAGGCGAACCGTCCGGCGCACCGCGGGGGAGCGTCGGCGGGCGGGTGCACGCACAACGGCTCGCTGTCCCAGGTGACTTCGGACCCGTTCTTCTCCCGGTCCGACAGGGCGGTGCCCAGACTCTCGGCCACCGCCGTCATACGGTCGCGGTCCGGCAGTACGTCGGTGGCGTCCGAGGCCGAAGGGCGCAGCACGGTCAGGACGCCGAAGGAGGACGACGAGCCCGTCACGGGCACGTACAGCGAGCCGAACTGGAACGGCAGTCCGGCGGCGAGCTGCGGATAGCGGCGCATCGTCTCCGTGGCGTCGGTGAGCAGCACCTCCATGCCCTGCCGGTAGCAGTCGGCGGCGGGGAAGGGCCGGTCCAGGGGCAGGCGCCACCAGGAACGGAACAACTGGTCGGGCAGGCCCGCGAGAACGGCCAGTCTGAGCAGGCCGGGCGTGGGCGTGCGCAGATAGACACCCCCCGCGAAGCCGCGGGCCGCTCGGATCGCGTCCGCCACGGCCCCGCTGAGCAGGGCGCCCAGGCCGTCCGGCGCCCGGTTCGCGGGCTCGGCGCTCCCAGTCATCGGTCTGTCCTCGTCCGCCTGCCGTCAGGTGACCACAGCAAGAATGCGCCTCGGCGGTACCCACCCGCACCTCGACGCCTCCCGCGCCGGTCGCCGTTCGTTGGCCTTGGTTTCACTCAGCCGTACTCGGCTCGACCCAGCGCGAAAGATACCCTGCCCGCGCCCCGGCGAGGAGTCCCGGGACGATGCCGACGGCCCGCTCCTGACGGACGGGCCGCGCCGGCGTCGGTCCGGGGCGGTGTTTTTGCCGGTCCGTGGCGGCGAGACGGTCGGCTCCGGGGCGGGGTCGGACGGTCGTGGGGTCGGACGGTCGTGGGGTCGTGCGGCGGGGCGGCGTGCGGTCGGGCGGTCGCGCGGTGGGTCAGGAGCGTGGCGCGGGCCTCAGCGCGTCCGCGGCGGCGGACGCCACGGCCTCGGCCACCACGGCGAGCGCCGGGAAGTCGAGCTTCCACTGCTGCCAGTACAGCGGGACGTCGACGGTCCGGTCCGGTGCCAGGCCGACCAGCCGCCCGGCGCGCAGCAGCGGCGCGGCCTGCGCCTCGGGCACCATGCCCCAGCCGAGTCCGGCTGCGACGGCGTCGACGAACCCCTCCGACGTGGGCACGGAGTGCCGCAGCGGGCTCGCGCCGCGTCCTCCGAGCAGCCGGGCGGCGAAGTCGTCCTGGAAGTCGTCGTTCCGGTCGAAGACCACCACCGGAGCGTCGGCGAGCAGGTCGTGCAGGGCCGTGTCCGTCCCGGCGTCGAGCCACCGCCCGGCGAAGTCGGGACCAGCCGCCGCCAGATAGCGCATCCGGCCCAGGGACCGCACGGAGCAGCCCGCCACCGGGTCGGGCGACGAGGTCACCGCCGCCATCACCGCTCCCTCGCGCAGCAGGGTGGCCGTGTGGTCCTCGTCCTCGCGGCGCAGTTCGAAGCAGAGCCGCAGCTCGCGGGGGACGCGGGTGAGCGCGGGCAGGAACCAGGTGGCGAGCGAGTCGGCGTTCACCGCGATCGACAGCCGCGTCGGCTCCCCGGAGTCGCTCATCCCGAGCTCGGCGCGGGCATCGCGCTCCAGCCGGGCCAGCCGGCGCGCGAACCGCACGACGATCTCGCCGGACTCGGTCGGGCGCACCGGCTTCGTCCGCATCAGAAGGACGCGTCCGGTGCGCTGTTCGAGCGCCTTGACGCGTTGGCTGACCGCCGAGGGCGTCACGTGCAGGGCGGCGGCGGCCGCGTCGAAGGTGCCCTCGTCGACCACCGCGAGCAGGGTGCGGACCTGGTCGAGGGGGAGTTCCGCCATCATGACGACATCACGAGCGCTAATGATACGTAAGAATCTTTAGCTGTACTCTTGACAGCCGTTTTCCTAACGTCGTCGCCATGACCAACGCCCTCACCGCCGCGGCCGCCGGGTTCGGCACCGGCCTCTCGCTCATCGTCGCCATCGGCGCCCAGAACGCCTTCGTGCTGCGCCAGGGCATCCGCCGCGACGCGGTGTTCGCGGTGGTGGGCATCTGCGCGGTGTCCGACGCGGCGCTCATCGCGCTCGGGGTGGGCGGTGTCGGCGCGCTGGTGGTGGCCCGACCGGAGGCGCTCACGGTCGTCGGACTGATCGGCGGTGGATTTCTCCTGGTGTACGGCGTCCTCGCCGTCCGGCGGGTGCTCCGCCCCTCGGCGCTGGAGGCGGCGGGCGGTCCCACGGGCTCGCGGCGGCGGACCGTGCTCACCTGTCTGGCGATGACCTGGCTCAACCCGCACGTCTATCTCGACACCGTCTTCCTGCTCGGCTCCCTCGCGGCCGACCGCGGCCAGCTCCGCTGGACCTTCGGGCTCGGGGCGGCGCTGGCGAGTCTGTGCTGGTTCGCCGCGCTGGGTTTCGGCGCCAGGCTGCTCGGCCGTTTCCTGGCCCGGCCCTCGTCGTGGCGGGTGCTGGACGGCCTGGTCGCGGCGACGATGATCGGCATGGGGACCCTGCTGATCGCCGGTGCCTGAGCGACGCGGCCCACGCGCCGGGGCGGACCGTGGGGAACCCGTGCGGCGGGTCGCGGGGGACCCACGGGGATTCCGCGCGCTCGCGTTCCGCGATAGTGAACCCTGACACCGAAAGATGTATCGAGCAGCCAGGACGGTCGTGGACACGAGCAAGAGCAGTACGGACGGCACGGACGGCGCACCGGCACCCCGGGACGGGACGGCCGGCGCGGTGGACCCCGGCCGCCCGGACCGGACCGGCTGGCGCCGCTGGACGATGGACACCCGCCCGTTGCGGCGACCGGCGTACCGGAGGCTCTGGTCCTCCACCATCGTCACGTCGGTGGGCAGCCAGCTCACGGCCGTCGCCGTCCCGAAGCAGATCTACGACATCACCGGGTCCTCGGCCTGGGTCGGCTACGCGAGCCTCGCCGGTCTGCTGCCGCTCGTGGTCTTCGCCCTCTGGGGCGGCGCCGTGGCCGACAGCATGGACCGGCGCAAGCTGCTCCTCGTCACCAACACCGGGATAGCCGTCACCTCACTGCTCTTCTGGATACAGGCCGTCACCGGACTCGGCTCCGTGCTGGTCCTGATGGTCCTGCTCGCCCTGCAACAGGCCTTCTTCGGCCTGAACGCGCCGGCCCGCAACGCGTCGATCGCCCGGCTGGTCCCCGAGGAGGAGCTTCCGGCGGCGAACGCGCTCGGTTCGACCGTCATGCAGACGGGTCTGGTCGCCGGACCCCTGCTCGCCGGTGCCCTGATCCCGGTGATCGGCCTGAGCGAGCTGTATCTGATCGACGCGCTGGCACTGTGCGTCACCGTGTGGGCGGTCGTACGGCTGCCCTCGCTGCCGCCCCTGACGGGAGGAGCGGGGCGGCGCGCGGGCTGGCGCGAGGTCGTCGCGGGGTTCCGCTACATCGCCCTGCACAAGGTGCTGCTGCTGTCCTTCCTCGCCGACATCATCGCCATGGTCTTCGGCATGCCCCGGGCGTTGTTCCCGCAGCTGGCCGCCGAGACGTACGCGCCGTACGGCGAGGGCCTCGCGCTCGGACTGCTGTTCGCGGCGATCCCCATCGGCGCGGTGGTCGGCGGACTGATGTCGGGCACGTTCTCCCGCGCGCGCCGGCACGGGCTCATGGTGATCGTCGCGGTGCTCGCCTGGGGTGCGGCCATCACGGGGTTCGGCCTCAGCGGCAGCCTGTGGGTGGCCGTGACGTTCCTCGCGGTCGCCGGAGTCGCCGACATGGTGTCGATGGTCTTCCGCGGGGCGATCCTGCTGTCGGCCGCCACCGACGAGATGCGCGGCCGGATGCAGGGGGTGTTCACCGTGGTGGTCGCGGGCGGACCGCGCCTCGCCGACGTCCTGCACGGAACGGCCGGTTCGCTTCTGGGGGCCCGTACCGCCGTCGCGGGCGGCGGGCTGCTGGTGATCGTCGGCACGCTGGGCCTGGCCGCCGCGACGCCGGCGCTGCGGCGGTACAAGGCCTGACCGACGAGGGCACCCGGGTGCGCGGGCCGGTCCGTCGGCCGGGTGCCTGACCGGGTACCCGGCCGGACAGACGGTTGGCCCGCGCCTTCGCGCGTGCCGCGCAACACCTGGACCGTTCCGCGCCCGGACCTCGCCGTCCCCGTAAGGCGCCATCCCTGGACCGTTCCGCGGCGCGCCGCCTCCGTACCCGCCATCTCCCGGACCGTTCCGCGCGCGGACCGTGCCACCTTCGCACGGGGGCCGTCCCCGCACGGCGCCCGGACCACGCAGTGCCGGTCCCGCTCCCTCCGAGCGTTGGGGGGAGTGTCTGGGGCATCGCCGTCACGAACCGGCGTCCGCACCCGGCCGGTCCCCGGGGTGGGCGCCGGGGAGCGGGGTCAGCCCTTCATGGCCTGGTCCATCAGTTGCTGCAGGTGCAACCCCCGGCGGGCGTCGAGCGCTCCGGACACCCCCGTACGCACGGCCGTCGCGAACTCCCGGCGCAGTACCGGCCAGAGCTCCTCCTGGTCGAGTCCGGCGGCGTCGAACACCAGCGGTGGCTGCGGCCCGAAGAGCTCGATCCGGGTGCTGCCGCCCTCGATGTCGACCGCCCCGGACAACGAGGCCTGACTGACGGCGCCGCCGGCGTGCTCGCAGGTCAGCTCGATCCACCGGCGCGGGTCGCCGGTACCGCGGACCCGGACGATCGGCCCGACGGCCGCGTCCAGGAGATCCAGCAGATGGGGACCCAGGTCGAGCAGCGCGCCGTGCTCCAGCCGCCAGGGCGTCGCGAACTCGCCGCCCAGGAAGGCCCCGTGCAGGAGACACGAGCGTGCCCCGGTGATCTCGATCGACTGGGCCGCGCTCAGGAACTCCCGGGTGGCCGGGTGGTAGCGGTTGCTCAGGACGAGCTGGGAGACGACGCCCGCCTCGGCGACGGCGTCAGCGACCCGCCGCGCCGACGCCAGGTCCACCCCGAGCGGCTTCTCCAGCAGCAGAGCCTTGCCCGCCTTCGCGGCGAGCGGCGCGAGCTCCGCCTGCACCGCGGGCGGGACGGCGAACGCGACCGCCTCACAGCCGTCGAGCAGCTCTTCGAAACGGGCGACCGCGTCCGCTCCGTAGGGCGACGCCGTCTCGCGGGCGGCTTCGGCACGCCGCGCCCACACCGCCGTCAGCCGCGTCTCGGGTCCGGCGGCGAGGACACGGGCGTGCACGGCCCGCGCCCAGGGCCCGGCGCCGACCAGACCGACCCTGACCGGTTCGTGCGGCCACGGAATCGAGGTGTCGGTTGCTGTCGCGGTCACTGGGGTTCTCCTTCGGCTGGTGCCCGGCGTCGGGTGGGGAAACTCCATCACGAGGCCGGCCGTTCCGACCAGGGGAAACGGTCACTCAGTTGACCGGGAGACCGCTGCCCGCGGATCGACGACGCGGCGCGCCCCGGGCCGGCTCCTCCTGCCCCTCCCTCCTTCTTGACCCTCCCTTTCCAGAATTACCTCTGACACAGAGCTATTCTCGTCCTGTGGAACCGGAGAGCTTTCCCGAGGCGCTCGCCGACACCTTGGCCGGTGTGCAGCGGCTGATCCGCCGGCGACTGCGGGGCGGCATGACCGCCCCGCGGCTGCGCGGTGCCGAGGTCGACCTGTTGCGCCTGGTCACGGCACGACCGGGCATCGGTGTGTCCGAGGCCGCCAAGGAGCTCTACCTGGCGGGCAATTCGGTCTCGACGCTGGTCAACCGACTGGCACGGGACGGCTATCTGATCCGGGAGACGGACCCGGCCGACCGGCGCGCCGCGCGGCTCGTACCCACACCGGCCGCGGACGCACGGCTGCGCGACTGGCGACAGCGGCGCGCGGCCCTCGTACGGAACCAGGTCGCCCGTCTCGGCGAAGCCGACCGGGCGGCCCTGGAGGCAGCTCTCCCGGCCCTGCGCACACTGGCGGCGAACCTGCACGAGGAGGCCGAGGAGACATGACGCGCTGCACGACCGGTGACAAGGACCCCGGACACGACGGGGAAGCGACCGTCGTCGCGGGACCGGGCGCCGCGCTCACCGCGGCGCCGTCCGGCGGCCCCGGGACGCGGACCGCCGGGACGGACACCGAGGCGGCTTCCCGGACGGACGCCGTGACCTGTACGGGGCTCTTCCACGCCTTCGGTGACACGACCGCGGTCGACGGACTCGACCTCTCCGTCCGTGACGGCGAGGTGTTCGGACTGCTCGGACCCAACGGCGCCGGCAAGACCACGGCGATCCGCTGCATCACCACACTGCTGCCGGTCCCGGCCGGCACGGTCCATGTCTTCGGACTCGACGCCGCCCGCGAACGCATGGCGGTACGCCGCCTGTTGGGCTACGTACCGCAGCAGCTCTCCGCCGACTCGGGACTCACCGGCCGGGAGAACGTGGAGCTGTTCGCCCGTGTCTTCGACGTCTCCCGTCGGGAGCGCGCGGCACGCGTCGGCCAGGCGCTCGCGGCGGTCGACCTCGTCGACGCGGCCGACCGGCTGGCCAAGACGTACTCGGGAGGCATGGTCCGCCGTCTCGAACTCGCCCAGGCACTGGTCAGCGCGCCGCGGCTGCTGATCCTCGACGAGCCGACCATCGGTCTCGACCCGATCGCCCGGACGAGCGTGTGGGAGCACATCAACGCCGTACGTGCCGCGACCGGGATGACCGTCCTGGTGACGACCCACTACATGGACGAGGCCGACCAGTACTGCGACCGGGTCGCGCTGATGCACCGCGGCCGTGTCCGTGCCCTCGGCACCCCCGACGAACTGAGGACGGGTCTCGCCGAACGGCGCGGCGCCGGAAGCGGTGAACAGCCCACGCTGGAGGACGTCTTCCGCGACATCGCCGGCAGCGGCCTCGACGACCAGTCAGGAGACTTCAGCGATGTCCGAAGCACCCGCCGTACCGCGTCCCGGGTCGGCTGACGTCGTCCACCCGGCCGGCCTCGACCTGCTCGTGGTCCCGCCCCGGGCCCGTACCGGATGGCGGGTGCTGCCCGCCCGGGTCGGCGCGATGTGCGCGGTGGAGCTGCAGAAACTCCGCCACGACCGCACCGAGTTGTACACCAGGGCGGTGCAACCCGCGCTGTGGCTGCTGATCTTCGGCGAGACCTTCACCCGGATCAAGGCGATACCCACCGGCGGCATCCCCTACCTCGACTATCTGGCGCCCGGCATCATCGCCCAGTCGGCCATGTTCATCGCCATCTTCTACGGGATCATGATCATCTGGGAACGCGACGCGGGGATCCTCACCAAACTCCTCGTCACACCGACGCCGCGCTCGGCGCTCATCACGGGCAAGGCGTTCGCCGCCGGGGTGAAGGCGCTGATCCAGGCACTCGTGGTGGTCGTCATCGCCGCGCTGCTCGGGGTCGCGATGACCTGGAATCCGCTGCGGCTGCTCGGCGTCGCGGTGGCCGTCGTCCTCGGCTCCGCCTTCTTCTCCTGCCTCTCGATGACCATCGCGGGCATCGTGCTCACCCGGGACCGGCTGATGGGGATCGGCCAGGCGATCACGATGCCGCTGTTCTTCGGCTCCAACGCCCTCTACCCGGTGGCCGTCATGCCCGGCTGGCTCCAGGCCGTCAGCAAGATCAACCCCCTGAGCTACCAGGTGGACGCGCTGCGGGGCCTGCTGCTCGGAACCCACGCGCACCTGGCCCTCGACTACGGCGTCCTCGTGGTGGCCGCTGCCCTCGGCATCCTGTCCGCCTCGTCACTGCTGGGCCGTCTGGCGCGCTGACCACCGGGCGACCGGAACGTCCTGCCGGTCGGCCACGCCGGGTAACTTGACCAGATGCAGAGGGTTTCCGGCGGGGCGGCCTCATAGGCTGTGCGTCAGTGATCACTGCCGCCCAGGAGGAGTCAACGTGACGTCACGCCCGCAACAGGTCACCAGACGCACCAGCGTCCTTCGCCGGGAGGCCGTCGTCGCCGCGATCCCGGCAGCCGTCGCGGCCCTGCTCGTCGCGGCCGGTCCGGCGGCGGCCGGTCCCGTGGGCAACTCCGGCGTGGGGGACCCGTACTTCCCGCTCGCGGGCAACGGCGGTTACGACGTCCGCCACTACGGTCTGACCCTCGGCTACGACCCCCGCAGCCGCCACCTCGACGGCACGGCGGTCATCACCGCGCGGGCCACCGAGCGGCTCACCCGCTTCGATCTGGATCTCTCGGGGCTGAAGGTCACCGGTGTCACCGTCGACCACGTCAAGGCGTCCTACCGCCGCGCCGGACAAGAACTGGTGATCACTCCGCGTCACGCCCCGCGCGCGAACCAGGAGTTCCAGGTCACCGTCACCTACTCGGGCACCCCCAAGCCGGTCACCGACCCGGACGGCTCCCCGGACGGCTGGATCCCCACCGACGACGGCGCGTTCGTGGCCGGTGAGCCGCAGGGCGCCATGACCTGGTTCCCCGCCGACAACCACCCCAAGGACAAGGCCTCCTACGACTTCGCGATCACCGTCCCCGAGGGAACGACCGCCGTGGCCAACGGTGTTCTTCGCGGACAGTCGACCGGTCACGGCCGTACCACCTTCCGTTGGCGGCAGTCCGAGCCGATGGCCTCCTACCTCGCGACGGCGACCGTCGGAAAGTTCAAGGTCGAGCAGTACACCACCGCCGACGGCCTCAAGGTCTACAACGCCGTCGACCCCCGTGAGGCGAGCGCCGCCGCGCCCGTGCTGAAGAAGCTGCCGTCCGTACTGGCCTGGGAGAGCAGCGTCTTCGGCCCCTACCCCTTCCGAGCCGCCGGGGCCATCGTCGACCGCGCGCCGGACGTCGGGTACGCGCTGGAGACCCAGACACGGCCGCTGTACGACTCGGCGCCGGACCTGAGCACGCTCGTGCACGAGAGCGCGCACCAGTGGTTCGGCGACTCCGTCGCCCTCACCACCTGGAAGGACATCTGGCTCAACGAGGGCTTCGCGACGTACGCGGAGTGGCTGTACACCGAGCAGCACGGCGGCAGGAGCGCGCAGGCGGCCTTCGACGCCCTGTACGCCAAGCCGGCCGGCAACGGTCTGTGGGCGTTCGCGCCGGCCGATCCCGGCAGCGGCGCGCACATCTTCGACACGCCCGTCTACTCACGCGGCGCCATGGCCCTGCAGAAGCTGCGCACGGCCGTGGGCGACAGGACGTTCCTGCGCATCCTGCGGTCCTGGGCCACCGAGCACCGCAGCGGGCACGGCACCACCGCCGAGTTCGTCCGGCTCTCCGAGCGGTTGTCCGGCAAGGACCTGCACCCGCTGTTCCACACCTGGATCGGCACGGCCGGCAAGCCGTCCTCTCCCTGACCCGCCGTCGCCCCGCCCTCCGAAGGGTCCTGGCTCGTCCGGCTTTTTGGCGGCGAGCCCTTCGGACGGGCGGGGGTGTGCGGGGGCGTCAGGCGGGACGGAGCCACACTGTACCGAGCGGGGGGAGCGTGAGCCGGATGCTCGCCGGCCGGCCGTGGGCCGCGCGGGATTCGGCCTTCACGACGTCCGGGTTGGTGACGTCGCTTCCGCCGTACCGGGCGCTGTCGGTGTTGAGGGATTCGCGCCAGCCGGGGACCGAGTCGGGGACGCCGAGGCGGTAGGCGTGGCGGACGACGGGGGAGAAGTTGCTGACGGCGAGCAGCGGGGTGCCCTCGGCGTCATGACGCAGGAACGCGAAGACGTTGTCGTCGGCGGCGTCACCGGTGATCCAGTCGAAGCCGGACGGGTCCGTGTCGCGTTGCCAGAGAGCCGGTTCCCGGCGGTAGACCGTGTTGAGGTCGCGGACGAGGTCCGTGACTCCCCGGTGGTCGGCCTCGGCTCCGTACGCCGGGTCGAGGAGCCACCAGTCGGGTCCATCGGCTTCGGACCATTCGGCGCCCTGGGCGAACTCCTGTCCCATGAAGAGGAGTTGTTTGCCGGGGTGGGCCCACATGTAGCCGAGGTAGGCGCGGGTGGTGGCGCGTTGCTGCCACCAGTCGCCGGGCATCTTGGAGACGAGCGACTTCTTGCCGTGGACGACTTCGTCGTGGGAGATGGGCAGGACGTAGTTCTCGCTGTAGGCGTAGACCATGGAGAACGTCATCTCGTGGTGGTGGTACTTGCGGTGGACCGGCTCGTGCTGGAGATACTCCAGTGAGTCGTGCATCCACCCCATGTTCCACTTCAGCCCGAACCCCAGTCCCCCGTCCGAGGTGGCGCGGGTGACGCCGTCCCAGGCGGTGGATTCCTCGGCGATGGTGACGACGCCGGGGTTGCGGCGGTAGACGGTGGCGTTCATCTCCTGGAGGAAGGCGACGGCGTCGAGGTTCTCGCGGCCGCCGTGTTCGTTGGGTGTCCACTGGCCGGGTTCGCGGGAGTAGTCGAGGTAGAGCATGGAGGCGACGGCGTCGACGCGGAGTCCGTCGATGTGGAATTCCTGGCACCAGTAGACGGCGTTGGCGACGAGGAAGTTGCGGACCTCGCGGCGGCCGAAGTCGAATTCGAGGGTGCCCCAGTCGGGGTGGGCGGCGCGCTGGGGGTCGGAGTGTTCGTAGAGGGGGCGTCCGTCGAATTCGGCGAGGGCCCATTCGTCGCGGGGGAAGTGGGCGGGGACCCAGTCCATGAGGACGCCGATGCCGGCCTGGTGGAGGGCGTCGACGAGGTGTTTGAAGTCGTCGGGGGTGCCGAGGCGGGCGGTGGGGGCGTAGAAGCCGGTGACCTGGTATCCCCAGGAGCCGCCGAAGGGGTGTTCGGCGACGGGCATGAGTTCGACGTGGGTGAAGCCGAGGTCGCGGACGTAGGCGGGGAGCTGCTGGGAGAGCTGACGGTAGGTCAGGCCGGGTCGCCAGGAGGGCAGGTGTACCTCGTAGACGGAGAACGGCGCCTCGTGGGCGGGTCGCTCGCCCCGGCCCGCCATCCACTCCTCGTCCTGCCAGGTGTGGTGCGAGGTCTGGACGATCGACGAGGTGCGCGGCGGGACTTCGGTGCGGCGGGCCATCGGGTCGGCGCGCAGGGTGCGGGTGCCGTCGGGGCGGGTGATCTCGAACTTGTAGAGTTCGCCCCCGCCGATGCCGGGCACGAACAGTTCCCAGACGCCCGTCGAGCCGAGCGACCGCATCGGATACCCCGTGCCGTCCCAGTGCGAGAACGGTCCGCAGATCCTGACTCCCCGGGCGTTCGGGGCCCACACGGTGAAGCGGGTGCCGGTCACGCCCTGATGGGTCATGGGGTGAGCGCCCAGGGCCCGCCAGAGTTCCTCGTGACGGCCCTCGCCGATCAGATGCAGATCCGTCTCGCCCAACGCGGGCAGGAACCGGTAGGGGTCCTGCACCTCGCGCTCGCGGCCCGCGTACGTCACCGACACCACGTACTCGGGGATCGTGTCGAGGGGAAGCACGGCGCTGAACAGGCCGTCGCCGATGTCCGTCAGCGCGGTACGCCGCCCGTCGACCACCACCGCCACGGCCTCGGCGTACGGACGCAGCACCCGGAACACGACGCCGCCGGGGACCTCATGAGCACCCAGCAGGGTGTGCGGATCGTGATGGGTGCCCGACAGCAGGCGCGCGCGGTCCGCCGCGTCCATCGGGGCCACCGGCCCCGCGCCGACGGTGGTGGTGGAAACGGCCACGGCTTCATCCTCCTCGGGAGCGAACACGGAACAGGGCTGGTTCTCAGAGGCCTTCGGCGAGACGGGCGACCGCCGCCATCGGCACCGGCAGCCAGTCGGGCCGGTGCCGGGCCTCGTACAGAACTTCGTACACGGCCCGGTCCGTCTCGTACGCGCGCAGCAGCTCGGGCTCCTCGTGCGGGTCCCAGGCCGCCGCGGCCGCGTAACCCGCTCCGTACGCCTCCCGGCAGCGGTGCGCCCACTCCGGGCGCCAGGGACGGCGGGAACGTGCGGCGTAGTCGAAGGAACGCAGCATGCCCGCGACATCGCGGACGGGTGACTGCGGTCGCCGGCGCTCGGGTACCGGACGGGCCGGCTCGCCCTCGAAGTCGATGACCGACCACTGGCGGCCTGCCCTCAGCACCTGTCCGAGGTGGAGATCGCCGTGAATCCGCTGCGCCGGTCTGGCTGCCGCGTCGAGCGAGGCGAGGGCGTCGAAAGCGGAGCGCAACCCCGGTACGAACGGGCCGAGTTCGGGTACCGCGCGGGCGGTTGCTTCGAGGCGCTCGCTCATCGCGGCGGCGAGCCGGTCGTTCTGGAGCGGGCTGGGTGTGTCGACGGGGAAGGCCGTCGCCAGCGCCAGATGCACCTCGGCGGTGGCCCGGCCCAGTTCGTATGCCTCCTCGGTGAACTCCCGTTCCGAGGCGAGTGACCGCAGCGCCAGCGTCCAGCCGTCCGAGGCTCCCGGCAGGAAGGGCTGGAGCACTCCCAGCGTCGCCTCCCGCGGATGAGAGGTGCCGAACCACGCCGCGGGGGCGGGTACCCGGGTGCAGCCCATCCGGGCCAGTGCCCACGGCAGTTCCAGGTCCGGGTTGATTCCCGGCTGGACACGGCGGAAGAACTTCAGGATGAAGGAATCCCCGTACACGAGCGAGGAGTTCGACTGTTCGGCGTCGAGGAGTCGGGGAGCGAGTCCGGCCGGGACCGTCACGCGTGCGTCGCGCTCGAAGAGCAGCGGTCCCGCCGCCCCCGGAGTACGCAGATGTTCCAGGAGCAGCCCCGTGGCCCGCGGGTCGTGGAGCGCGTCGTAGACACTCATATCGGCCAGCGGTCCGGCGCTCGCGCGGCCGATGAAGGCATGGGCGAGCCGGGGAGGCAGGACCTTCCGCGCGCCGAGGAGGAGCTGATAGCAGTCGTCGGCCGGGGCGGTGGCGGATCCGCTGTGGGTGGTACGGCCCAGGTGTTCGGTGTGTACCAGCAGATGCAGGCAGCCCGGGTACAGCTCGGTCGACGACGCCACGCGCAGACCGGTGACGGGGCGTCCTTTGCCCGCGAACCAGCGTTGCCGCGGCAGCCACTCCCGCAGCAGGTCACCCAGGGAGGTGAGCAGCGCGGCGGGGGCGTGGCGTCCCGGACGGTGCAACGCGGTCCTCGGCATGGCGGCACGTCCTTTCAGAGGCAGGCGATCTTTACCGGGCGAAGGGTCAGGACCGTTTGACGGCGCCCGGGGCGACCGCGTGCCGGAGCCGGAACCAGTAGAAGCCGTGGCCTGCGAGGGTGAGCAGGTAGGGGAGTTCACCGATGGCGGGGAAGCGGACTCCGCCGATGAGCTCGACGGGGTGACGGTCGTTGAAGGCCCGCAGGTCGAGTTCGGTGGGCTGGGCGAAGCGCGAGAAGTTGTGCACGCACAGGACCAGGTCGTCCTTGTATTCCCGCAGGAAGGCGAGGACGGCGGGGTTGGAGGAGGGGAGTTCGGTGTAGGAGCCGAGGCCGAAGGCCTTGTTCTGTTTGCGGATCTCGATCATGCGGCGGGTCCAGTGCAGCAGTGACGAGGGGGAGGACATGGAGGCTTCGACGTTGGTGACCTGGTAGCCGTAGACGGGGTCCATGATGGTGGGCAGGAAGAGGCGGCCGGGGTCGCTGGAGGAGAAGCCGGCGTTGCGGTCGGGGGTCCACTGCATGGGGGTGCGGACGGCGTCGCGGTCGCCGAGCCAGATGTTGTCGCCCATGCCGATCTCGTCGCCGTAGTAGAGGATCGGGCTGCCGGGCAGGGAGAGCAGCAGGGCGGTGAAGAGTTCGATCTGGTTGCGGTCGTTGTCGAGCAGGGGGGCGAGGCGGCGGCGGATGCCGATGTTGGCGCGCATGCGCGGGTCCTTGGCGTATTCCGCGTACATGTAGTCGCGTTCCTCGTCGGTGACCATTTCGAGGGTGAGCTCGTCGTGGTTGCGCAGGAAGATGCCCCACTGGCAGTTGTTGGGGATCGCGGGCGTCTTGGCGAGGATTTCGGAGACGGGGTAGCGGGACTCGCGGCGTACGGCCATGAAGATGCGCGGCATGACGGGGAAGTGGAACGCCATGTGGCACTCGTCGCCGCCGGAGGGGAAGTCGCCGAAGTAGTCGACGACGTCCTCGGGCCACTGGTTCGCCTCGGCCAGCAGCACCGTGTCCGGGTAGTGCGTGTCGATCTCCTTGCGCACCCGCTTCAGGAACTGGTGAGTGGCGGGGAGATTCTCGCAGTTGGTGCCTTCCACTTGGTAGAGATAGGGCACGGCGTCGAGACGGAACCCGTCGATGCCGAGATCCAGCCAGAACCGCAGAGCCGCCAGGATCTCCTCCTGCACGGCGGGGTTCTCGTAGTTGAGGTCGGGCTGGTGGGAGAAGAAGCGGTGCCAGTAGTACTGCTTGCGGACCGGGTCGAAGGTCCAGTTGGAGGCCTCGGTGTCGACGAAGATGATCCGGGCGTCCTGGTACTGCTTGTCGTCGTCGGCCCAGACGTAGTAGTCGCCGTAGGGGCCGTCGGGGTGGGAGCGGGACTCCTGGAACCACGGGTGCTGGTCGCTGGTGTGGTTCATGACGAAGTCGATGACGATGCGCATGCCGCGCTGGTGGGCGGCGTCGACGAACTCGACGAAGTCGGCGAGGTCGCCGAATTCGGGGAGTACGGCGGTGTAGTCGGAGACGTCGTAGCCGCCGTCCCGCAGGGGGGACTTGAAGAACGGGGGCAGCCAGAGGCAGTCGACGCCGAGCCATTGCAGGTAGTCGAGTTTCGCGGTGAGGCCCTTGAGGTCACCGACGCCGTCGCCGTTGCTGTCCTGGAAGGAGCGGACCAGGACCTCGTAGAAGACGGCGCGCTTGAACCATTCGGGGTCGCGGTCCTTGGCCGGAGTGTCCTCGAAGGTGTCCGGTACGGGCTCGTTCATGATCATATGGTGAGTGACCCTCCGATCTGTGGTGCCGGTCCGACGGCGAGCACATGCGCACTGCCCGGTTCCAGTCGCACGAAGTTGGTGCTGCCCCAGTAGTACGTCTCGCCGGTGAGCTCGTCGCGCACCGGCACGCACTCGTTCTGGTCCAGGCCGAGGCGCGGCATGTCCAACGAGACCGTGGCCTCGTGGGTGTGGTGGGGGTCGAGGTTGACCACGACCACCACCGTGTCCGGGCCGGTGCGCTTGCTGTACGCGATCAAGGCATCGTTGTCAGTCCGGTGGAAATGAAGGTTGCGCAGGGCGCGCAGAGCGCCGTGACGCCTTCGGATCCGGTTCAGGCTCGTGATCAGCGGTGCGATCGTCCTGCCCTCACGTGCGGCCGACTCCCAGTCACGCGGACGCAGTTGGTACTTCTCCGAGTCGAGGTACTCCTCGCTGTCCGGCCCGGTCGCGGTGTTCTCGCACAGTTCGTATCCGGCGTAGACGCCCCAGGCGGGCGACAGGGTGGCGGCCAGGACGGCCCGCGCCTCGAAGGCGGGCCGTCCGCCGTGCCGGAGGTAGCCGGGCAGGATGTCCGGGGTGTTGACGAAGAAGTTGGGCCGCATGAAGGCCGCCGTCTCGCCGGACAGCTCGGTGAGGTACTCGGTCAGCTCCCGCTTGGTGTTGCGCCAGGTGAAGTACGTGTACGACTGCTGGAAACCGACCGTCGCCAGTCTCTCCATGATCGCGGGCCGGGTGAACGCCTCGGCCAGGAAGATGACGTCGGGATCCTTGCGGTTGATCTCGGCGATGACCCGCTCCCAGAAGACCACCGGCTTGGTGTGCGGGTTGTCCACACGGAAGATCCGCACCCCGTGGTCCATCCAGAACCGCAGCAGCCGCACGCACTCGGCGATCAGCCCCGGCATGTCCTCGTCGAAGGCGATCGGGTAGATGTCCTGGTACTTCTTCGGCGGGTTCTCCGCGTACGCGATCGTGCCGTCGGCGCGGTGATGGAACCACTCCGGGTGCTTCTCCACCCACGGATGGTCGGGGGAGCACTGCAGCGCGAAGTCGAGGGCGACTTCGAGACGCAGGTCCGCCGCCCGGCGTACGAAGGCGTCGAAGTCGTCGATGGTGCCGAGGTCCGGGTGGATCGCGTCGTGCCCGCCCTCCGGCGAGCCGATCGCCCACGGCACCCCGACATCGTGACGGCTCGCCGACAGACCGTTGTTGGGACCTTTGCGGAAGGTCGTGCCGATGGGATGGATCGGCGGGAGGTAGACGACGTCGAAGCCCATCTCCGCGATGGCGGGCAGACGTTCGGCGGCGGTCCGGAAGGTGCCGTGGACCGGCGGGTCCAGCTGCCCGCTCTCCGAACGCGGGAAGAACTCGTACCAGGAGCCGTACAGCGCCCGCTCACGCTCCACGAGCAGAGGCAACGGCAGTGAGTGGGAGACCCGTTCGCGCAGCGGGTGCGCGGCCAGGACGGAGGCCACCTCCGGGGCCAGGGCGCCCGCGAGACGGGCGGCCGGCGGCTGCGACGCGTCGCGCAGGCCTTCGGCCGCGGACCGTACCGCCGACCGTCCGGCCGGGTCCGGTACGCCGGCCGCGGCGCGCTCGTACAGCACCGCGCCCTCCTCCAGGATCAGCCCCGTGTCGACGCCGGCCGGGACCTTGATGGCGGCGGTCAGGCGCCAGGCGGCCACCGGGTCGCTCCAGGACTCCACCAGGTACGTCCAGTGGCCCACGGCATCCGGCGTGACCTCGGCGCCCCAGCGGTCGGAACCCGGGGTGAGTTCGCGCATGGGGGTCCAGGGACCGGCCAGCCCCGTCGGATCGCGCAGCACGACATTGGCGCCGACCACGTCGTGGCCCTCACCGAAGACGGTCGCGGTGACCTGGAAACTCTCCCCGCAGACCGCTTTGGCGGGGCGGCGCCCGCACTCGACCACCGGGTGCACGTCGACGACCGGGATCCGGTCGGCCGCGGTGGGGTCGATCGGGTCACGGCCGTCGGCCGGGTGTGCGTCCATGTCCATCGCCTCCGCCGTTCTCGATCGAGCCTGCCGTTCAGAGCTGTTCGGGATCGTCCCGATCACTGTCCCGTCTCAGGGACACCCCCCGGCCCCCCGGCCCGCTCCACGGGCCGGAAGGCCGTGACCGGCCCGGGAGTTCGCCCACCGCGCGCACCCGGCGCGGGCCTGGTCGCCGAGGCCGACGCGGCCGAGGCGGCGGACGACGCCGGTGAAGCGCCCGAAGCCCGCGCACCGCCCCGCAGATAGTGCTCGGCGGCGTCCACGGCCTCCCGCGCGCAACGCTTTCCCATCAGTACGCACAGGGTGTACCCCGAGTTCTCGAAGTTTCCCCGCACCGCGTGGTCCATGGGGGCCACGAGCAGCAGACGTTCCCAGGCCCGGTATTGCTCCAGATGCCTGGCGACCTCGGCTTTGGCAGGCAGCAGCATGGCGCTGGTCACCTTTCCGCTCCAGGACGGCGCACGGGCCCGCCCGGCTCATGCGGGGCGGGCGTGTACAGAGGGGCGCCGGCCTGTCACCGAGGCCGGCGCCCTCACTCATGGTGCCTGTGTCACCACGAAGCGTCTTGTTGGCTCTTCAACTACGCCGGGAGTCGTGCAGGAGTGCTCTCGTGTTGCACGAACGGAGTAGCACTCGCATCCTTGGACTTACTCAGGAGCGACCAGCGCTCACGCTTCGTGTTCGGGGCTCGTCCGGAAAGGACGAGAAGGAGCGGGAGCTTCGCCGGTGAGGAGCCAACGAAGATGAAACCTGCAGTTCCCTGCTACTACCACCTCGACGTCGAGGTCAGCCCGGACCGAGTGGGACAGGTCAGACGCATTCTGGCCGCCCATCTCCGGTACTGGAACCTCGAGTTCCTCGTCGAGTCCGTCTGCCACTGCGCCGAGGCGCTGCTGGACACCATCGCCCAGCACTCGGCCGACAAGAACACGACCGTCGAGATGTGGTGGAACGGCAAGCACCTCATCACCGCCGTCTCGGACAACGACCAGGACATCCGCCCGCACAACGCACCCCAGGGCTGTCTCGCACGCATCGCCGCCCTGAGTGACAACTGGGGCTGCTGTGCGACGGGCGCCGGCGGAAAGATCATCTGGTTCTCCTGGCGGGCCCGTTCCGCCGAACGTGCGCCACTGGTCCCGGCCGGCCCCGTGCCGAGCCTGCGGGAGGCGTGCCGGATGCCCCGGGCGCTGTCGTTGCCCGTGCCCGCCTTCGCGGCGGCCCGGGAGGACACCGGGACCGTGATCACCGTACGGTGATCAGGTGCGCACCTGGACCGGACGCCCGTACCCGCTGGGGGCGTCATACGACGGCGAAGGCACCAACTTCGCCCTGTTCACCGAAGCCGCCGAACGGGTCGACCTCGTTCTCGTGGATGACGACGGAGCCTCGCGCACCGTCACGATGACCGAGGTCGACGGCTATGTGTGGCACTGCCGGCTGCCCGACGTCGGGCCGGGGCAGCGTTACGGCTACCGGGTCCACGGACCGTGGGACCCGGCGGCCGGAGACCGGTGCAATCCGGCGAAACTGCTCCTCGACCCCTACGCGAAGGCGGTCGACGGACAGATCGACAACGACGCCTCGCTCTACGAACGGGCGGCCGACGGGCCCGATCCCGCGGACAGCGCCGGGCACACCATGCTCGGAGTGGTGACCGATCCGGCCTTCGACTGGGGTGCGGACCGTCCACCGTTGCGGCCGTACGCCGAGACGGTGATCTACGAGGCCCATGTGCGCGGTCTGACCCGCACCCACCCGGACGTCCCCGCCGAACTGCGCGGCACCTACGCGGGTCTGGCCCATCCGGCGGTCGTCGGGCATCTGACCTCGCTCGGTGTGACAGCCGTCGAGCTGATGCCGGTGCACCAGTTCACCCAGGACGGCTTCCTGCGGGACAGGGGCCTGTCCAACTACTGGGGCTACAACACGATCGGCTTCTTCGCCCCGCACCACGCCTACGCGGCGCACGGTACCCGCGGCGAACAGGTCACCGAGTTCAAGTCGATGGTCAAGGCGCTGCACGCGGCGGGCCTGGAAGTGATCCTCGACGTCGTCTACAACCACACCGCCGAGGGCAACGAGAACGGCCCGACGCTCTCCTTCCGCGGCATCGACAACGCCTCCTACTACCGTCTGGTGGAAGGGGACGCGGCGCACTACTACGACACCACCGGCACCGGGAACAGCCTGCTCACACGGCACCCGAACGTCCTGCAACTGATCATGGACTCGCTGCGGTACTGGGTGACGGAGATGCACGTCGACGGATTCCGGTTCGATCTGGCGGCCACGCTCGCGCGGCAGTTCCACGACGTGGACCGGCTCTCGGCGTTCTTCGACCTGATCCAGCAGGACCCGGTCGTCGGACGCGTGAAGCTGATCGCCGAGCCCTGGGACCTCGGCGACGGCGGCTACCAGGTCGGCAACTTCCCACCCCTGTGGTCCGAGTGGAACGGCAAGTACCGTGACGCGGTACGGGACTTCTGGCGCGCCGGCGAGCACACACTCGGTGAGTTCGCCTCCCGTCTGACCGGTTCCGCCGACCTCTACCAGCACGACCGGCGCCGGCCACGCGCCGGGATCAACTTCGTCACCGCGCACGACGGATTCACCCTGCGCGACCTCGTCTCGTACGACGACAAGCACAACGAGGCCAACGGCGAGGGCGGCCGGGACGGCGAGAGCGTCAACCGCTCCTGGAACTGCGGTGCGGAGGGCCGCACCGACGACGAGGGAATCCTCGAACTGCGCGCCCGCCAGCAGCGCAACCTGCTCGCCACCCTGCTCCTCTCCCAGGGCATCCCGATGCTCGCGCACGGCGACGAACTCGGCCGCACCCAGCGGGGCAACAACAACGCCTACTGCCAGGACAACGAACTCTCCTGGATCGACTGGCGACTGGACGGCGAACAGCGCGAACTCATCGAATTCACCCGGCGCGCCGTCGCGCTGCGTGCCGCCCATCCTGTCCTGCGCCGCCGCCGGTTCTTCCTCGGCGACACGGTCACGCACGAGCGTCAACCGCTGCCCGACCTGGTGTGGCTGCGCCCGGACGCGCACGAGATGACGGATGCGGACTGGCGTCGCGCCGACGCACACGCCCTCGCCGTCTTCCTCAACGGCGACGCCATCGCCGAGCCCGACCCGTACGGCGGTCCGGTGGTCGACGACTCCTTCCTCCTGCTCCTGAACAGCTACTGGGAGCCGGTCGTCTTCCGCCTTCCGGGCGCCGAGTACGCCGAGCGGTGGACGGCACGGATCGACACCGCGGATCCGGCGGTCCTGCCCGACGAGCGGGAGCGCAAGGCCGACACCGACGTCCGGCTCGAAGCCCGCAGTCTGCTGCTGCTGTCCAGGGCTCCCCGGGCCGCCGACGCGGGCTGAGGCGGCCGGGCCGGAGCAGAACGGGCGCGATACACCCGTCGGAGGGACACTGGAACCAGCGCCCCGCTCACCGGGGCCCCACAACCGGCCCCGGACCCGGGGGGACGCACATGTCCATCACGCCGGCACAGGCCGCGCGTCAGGAGCTGACCGGATTCGAAGGCGGGCTGATCGGACCAGACGACCCCGGATACGACAGGGCGCGCTCCGTCTACAACGCCATGATCGACCGGCGACCCGCCCTGGTGGCTCGCTGCACCGGCCCCGAGGACGTCTCCTCCGTCGTCGGCTTCGCCCGTGACCACGCCCTGCTCCTCGCCGTGCGCGGTGGGGGCCACCACGGCGCGGGCCTGGGAGTCTGCGACGACGGCGTGGTCCTGGACCTCGCACCGCTGAGAGGCGTCGAGGTCGACCCGACGGCCCGCACGGCACGCGTCGGCGGCGGTTGCGTGTGGGGCGAGGTCGACCGTGCCACCCACGAACACGGCCTGGCCACGCCCGCCGGCATCGTCTCCACGACGGGAGTCGGCGGCCTCACGCTGGGCGGTGGCCTCGGGCATCTCACCCGCGCCCACGGGCTGACCGTCGACAACCTCCTGGAGGCCGACCTCGTTCTGGCGAGCGGCGAGCGGGTGCGGGCGAGCGCCACCGAGAACCCCGATCTGTACTGGGCGATCCGCGGAGGCGGCGGCAACTTCGGAGTGGTCACCTCGTTCCTCTTCCGGCTGCACGAGGTGAGCACGGTGGTCGCCGGCCCCACCTTCTGGCCCGCCGAACTCGGAGCCGAAGTCCTCACTGCCTACCGCGACTTCATCCCGCACGCCCCCCGTGCGCTGAACGGGTTCTTCCTGTTCGGACGCGTCCCGCCCGCCCCGCCGTTCCCCGAGGACCTCCATCTCCGCGGGGTCTGCGGCGTCATGTGGTGCCGGGTCGGGGACGACACGCAGCTCGCCGCGGCGGAGATGGCGCCGCTGCTCGCCGCGCTGCCCGCGCCGCTGTTGCACGCCCCGGCGCCGATGCCCCACCCCGCACTGCAGTCCACCTTCGACGCGGTCTATCCGCCCGGCGATCAGTGGTACTGGCGCGCGGACTTCGTCGACGAGATCCCCGGTGAGGCCATCGAACTGCATGCCAGGTTCGGTGCCCAACCGCCGACCTGGAAATCGGCGATGCATCTCTACCCGATCGACGGCGCCGTCCACGACCTCGCGCCTGCGGACACCGCCTGGGGCTACCGGGACGCGGGCTGGGCCTCCGTCTTCGCGGGCGTCGACCCCGACCCGGCCAACGCGGAACTCGTGAGGCGCTGGAGCGTCGAGTACTCCGACGCGCTGCACCCGTACTCCGCGGGGGGAGCCTACGTGAACATGATGATGGACGAAGGGGAGGAGAGAGTGCGGGCCGGCTACCGCGGGAACCACCCCCGCCTCGCCCGGGCCAAGGCCGCCTACGACCCGGCCAACCTCTTCCGCGTCAACCAGAACATCCAACCGGTGCAGGACTCCTGACGCGCGGTCCGCAACAATCCCGCCTGATCGGGGCGGGCCGGTCGTACTCACGCGCCGCGTCGCGTTGGTCCGTCACGCGGGTGTTCGTCGGCCGGCCGTCGATCCGCCTGTGCGCGCTCCTGGTCGCCGGCGGATGTTGTGCCGGGGGGTTCGTGTGCGGGAAGGCCGATGCCCTGGAGGTCGAGGGTGATGACGGGGACGTGCTGGGCGAGGGTGCGCAGAGCGCGTTCGTATCCCTCGGCGGCCTCGGCGTCGTCCGTCCCGCCCATCACGTGCAGGAGGGCGCCGTCACGTTCCGCCACCGCCTCGGCGAAATCGAGGGCCTGGATCCAGGTCACCCGGGAGCGCCCGCGGCGCAGCGGTCCGTAGACCAGCTCATGGACCAGACTGCCGTCCACGGCCAACCGGCCCGGTGCGGCCAGGAGTTCACGGTACGGCTGGGTGGGGTCCACATGGTGCAGCGGCCCCCGCGCGCGCCGGACGAGGAATCCCTGGCGGGCCAGTTCGGCGATGAGGGCGCCTCGGCCGATGCCGTCGGGACCTTCGACGACCAGGGTCCGGCACTGCGCGAGAGCCAGGCGGAGCGCCGGGTGGAGGGCGTGCAGCGGAGCTTGGTGGAGGGTCATCCCCGCACCTCGGGACAAGGGCCGGTGCGCATGCCGCTCCCTCCAGGAGGACCGATTCCCCCAGTCTCGCCGGACAGCCCGCACGAAGGGAGTGTGCGGGCGGGCTGTCCGGTTGTACGGGCGTAGTGGTGCGGCCTTCGCCGACCCGTACGAGCGCGGCGCCGTACCCGAACGCCCGTGACGGGCAGGCCACATGGAGGGGTCGGCGACGGGCCGCGTCGCCCTTGCGGTCCGGTACGAGGAATACATCAGAACGCCGGTTGCGTGCCGAGCCCGGCGGAGACCATAGTGATCGAGTGCCACGCCGCTCAGCCAACAACACGTTTGCGTAACTGTGCTGCACAACAAGGCAGTTGACGTTCCGCCAGCTGGGAGGCGGCACCGCAGGCGACCGTGATGCGAGACCTGGAGCGCCACCTTGACCGACGGACGAGCAGGAGGCGCGGCCAAGGGCCCCGCCGGTGCCAACGCGGCACTGGCGGCAGCCCTGAAGGACGCGGGCTGCTCCTACGCCTCCCTCGCACTGCGGGTCAACGAACTGGGCCGCCGCCAGGGCATCGACTCCAACTACGACAAGGCATCGGTCACCCGCTGGTTACAGGGCCAGCAACCGCGGGGGACCACACCGGGACTGATCGCCGCCGTGCTGTCCGAACGGTGCGGTCGTCCCGTGTCGCCCACGGAACTCGGCTTCCACTCCGATCAGCGGCGCCCGGTCGCGGGCCGGGCACTCGTCTACGGCGAGGATGTGGCGGAGACCCTGCACACGCTGGCCGAGTTGGGATCCACGGACATCTCGCGACGCAGCCTCCTCGGCACGGTCCCCTTCGTCGCCTCCGCGCTGACGAGCCCCCAGCGCGACTGGCTGCTGTGGCTGTCGGAACAGCGGGACGGTCTTCGGCCCACGCCGGTGGCGAGCGCCGGGCCGGTCGAGCAGGTGCACGCGATGATCTCGATGTTCGACCGGATGGACAACCACTACGGCGGCGGCGGGGTACGGAGCAGTATCGTGCACTACCTCTCCACCGAGGTCGTACCGATGCTCCAGCGCCGCGGGACACCACCGTCCCAGCAACGCCAGTTGTACGCCGCCGCCGCGCGCCTGGCCGCGATGGCCGGCTGGAGTTCGTACGACGCGGGGGAGTACGGCCTCGCGCAGCGCTACATGACCCAGGGGCTGCGGCTGTGCGCCGAGGGCCGCGACCGGGTCCTGGGCGGGCAGATACTGGCCGGGCTCTCGCATCTGGCGACCAGCCTCGGCCGTCCTGACGAGGGAGTGGCGCTGGCCCGGGCCGGTGTCGCCACCGCGAAGGGATCGGGCAGCCCCCTCGGACTGATGCGGCTGTACGCCATGTCGGCGCGCGGACACGCGGCCCAGGGGCACTCGGGCGAGACGTCCGAGGCGCTGCGGCTGGCGGAACGACAACTGGACGCGAGCCGGGGAGCCGCCCAGGAATCGGTATGGGTGCGCTATCTCGACCACCACTACCTCCAGACCGAAGCCGCCCTCTGCTTCCGTGACCTCGGCCTCGCCGCGCAGGCGGAGCGCACGGCGAGTGAGTCACTGGGCGCCAACGCGGACCGGCGCAGACGCCAGGCCATCAGCCGGTCGGTCCTGGCCACCGCCCACCTCCAGCAGGACAGGCTCGACGAGGCGGTCGGCACCGCCACCGAAGCGCTCGACACGCTCAGCACGGTGCACAGCGAACGCTCGATCCAGGCACTGCGCGACTTCCGCAGGCGCCTGGAGCCCCGTCGCCATGAACCACTGGTGCAGGACTTCGAACGCAGGTCACGGGGCGTGCTCGGGGCGGCCGCGTGACCGGGAAGCCGTGCGACCGGTGGCCTGGGGAGGGTCGGGCCCGAGATGCGGGGCCGGCACTCGGCCCGGGATGAGCGCGTCCCACTGACGGGAGCGACGGACGGACCGGCCGGGTGACACACACCACCGGCGTTGCGCCCCCCGGCGTCGCCGACTCCTGGGCCGTCGGCCGGTTCAGTAGCCGTCCGGCGAGGGGGCGTTCTGGGCGCGGTCGACGGGCAGGTGGGCGCCGGAGATCCCGCTGGACCAGTCCGACAACAGGAACGTCACCACGCGGGCGACCTCCTGCGGTGCCACCGGCCGGCCGGTCGGCAGCTCGGCCGCCACGAACCCTGCGAAGGTCTCGGGGTCCTCCCGGCGCATCCGGTCCCAGCGCCTGCCGGGGATGAGCATCGAGCCGGGCGAGACGGCGTTCACCCGGATGCCGTCCGGACCGAGCTCGCGGGCGAGCGAGGCGGCCAGCTGGATCTGGGCGGACTTCGCGACCCCGTACTGGACCGGCGGACCTGGCTTCCAGCCGGAGATCGAGGAGACCACCACGACCGATCCGCCGCCCGCCGCGCGCAGCGGTGGCACCGCGGCCCGGATCAGGCGCGCCGCATGGCCGACGTTCGCCTCCCAGGTCGCCGACCAGTCCGCGGTGTCCGTCGTCTCGAAGCGGCCGCCGCGGGAGCCGCCCGCACAGGCCACCACTCCGTCGAGTCCGCCGAAACGTTTCGCCACGGCCGCGACGAAGCTCTCCAGATGCTCCGGCTCGGTGATGTCGAGCGCCCGGGTATACACGGGGGAGTCGAGGGACCGCGCCAGTACGTCCAGGTCCAGAGCGTTGCGCGCGCAGGTCGCCACCCGGGCACCCTCGGCCGTGAGAAGCCGCACGATCTGCTCACCGAGACCTCGGGTGCCACCGGTGACCAGGACGCGCTTGCCGCGTACGCCGGACCACCCGGTGCCATCGGCTGCGCCCGCCGCCGTCCGGACCCCGCTCACGTTCCTCACGGGCTCGAACATACATCCCGCACCACTACGGCCCCGCAACCGGACAACCCCGATACCCCCTGGTCGGCCCCCGCCTGCGCCCTGTTGGCTGCTGGAGCAGCCAACGCGCACGTCCCCCACCCGAGCTGCGCACGGAGGAGGATCGATGACGGCGTCCAGGGTCCCGCGCCACGAGCCGCCGCACGAAGCCCCCGTGCCGTCCGGCCTCGCGTCCACGAGCGGGGGCAGGTCCCGCGACCCCGCCGTGTTCCCCGAGGCCCCGCCCAGTCTCCTGCGGGCCACGGTCCCCGCCCAGGCCTCACGGGCGGCCGGTGTACGGACGCTGGTCACCGAGTGCCTCACCCACCTGCGGCTGTCGCCCGAGCCTCTCGACAACGCTGTCCTCGCCTGCGGCGAACTGTTCGCCAACGCGGTCGGGCACGGCAGTTCGGGCCCCGCCGACACGATCACCGTCACCCTCGAACGCGTGGGGCGCGAACTGCGGGTGACGGTCGCCGACTGCTCCGCCGCCCTGCCGCGGGCACGGATCACGGACCTGGCCGCGGAGTCGGGACGCGGTCTGGCCATCGTGGCCGCGCTGGCCGACGACTGGGGCATCGCACCGCCCGACCCCGGGACCACGGGCAAGAAGGTGTGGTTCACGCTGGTTCTCCACGGCATGCCGTGAGGAGGCCGGCCCGGCCCTGGGCCTGGGACGCGCCTGCGGCGCAGGCGACTTCCTGCCGCGATCGCCTGCGGCGGAGGCGGGTCGACGGGCCGTGTGGCCATCAACGGCTGCATCAGTGCCCAGCGGGGATCCGCCGGCAGCATCATGACGCGTGGGATCACGCCGTACATCAAGGCGCGCAACACTGGAACGAGAGCGCCCGTCCTCCGCGCAGATCTGGCGACGGTCAACCGGTCGACGCGCTCGTCTGACGACGGCCCATCGGGCCGCATCCGCTCCGACGGTGAGACTCAGATGCGGACGCCGAACTGGAAAGGCATGTTGCCGATCGACTCGTAGCGGACGACGGCACCGGTGTGCGGGGCGTGCAGCACCTGACCGCCGCCCGCGTAGAGCCCGACGTGGTGCTGGTCGCCGTAGAAGATGACCAGGTCGCCGACCTGCAGATCGCTCTGCGAGTAGATGCGGGTGCCCGCGTTGGCCTGGGCCTCCGAGGTGCGCGGGATGGAGACATCGGCCTGGGCGTAGGCCCAGGAGGTGAGACCCGAGCAGTCGAAGGTGGTCGGGCCGGAGTGACCGTAGATGTACGGCGCTCCGATCACGCTCTCGGCGGCGGCGTACGCGGCGGCGGCCCGCCCGGAGGCGGCCTTGGTGTGTCCGAGATCGACGCGCTCACTGGCGCGGGTGGCGCGCTCCTGCTCCTGGGCTGCGAGCGCCGCCTTCTCCTTGGCCGTCAGGGAGTTGAGGAGCTTCTGCGCGGAGGCGAGCTTGCCCTGGACATCCTGCTTCTGCTTCTTGAGCTCGGCGCGGGTGTCGGAGAGGTCCTTGAGCTTCGCGGACGCTTCCTGACGCTGCTGGGCGAGCTCGCGCTGCTTCTCCTGGACCTTCTTCAGCGCCTCGACCTGCTGACTGCTCAGCTGGTCCATCGCGGACGCCTTGTCCAGGAAGTCGTCCGGGTTCGAGGAGAGGAACAGCGCCACGGAGGGGTCGATGCCACCGGTGCGGTACTGGGCGCTGGCCATCGAACCGAGGCCGTCGCGCAGCTCGTTGAGGTCTTCCTGGCCGCGGGCGACGTTGTCCTGCAGGGTGCTGATCTGCTTCTGCAGCTTGTCCTGCTTCTCCTTGGCCCCGTCGAGCTTCTCGGTGGCCTTCTCCGCCTGCTCGTAGAGCGCGTCGACCTTCGCCTTGACCTCGTCCTTGCCCGGCTTCTCGCTGGGCGCGGCGTTGGCGGCGTTGGCGCTGAGGACCACGGCGGCTGCCGCGGCGGTGGTGAGCACGGTCACACGGGTGCGGCTCGGCTGCTTGGGTCGACGGTGGGACGCCACGAAGGCGAGCTCCTTCTTCCTCCAGCCGCCTGCCGAGACGCCGACGGGCGGTGCCCCTCCGCCGTCACTCCCGACGAGTGAACACACGAGCAAAGGTTCGGATATCAACTCTAGTGACCCGGTCGTGATCAGAGCAAGTGGCGTTGTGACGCCTGTTGTTGTGTGACGGGGGCGGGTCATGTCTCGCCATGGATCGTTTTGGGCGGATAACAGGCGTGGGTGAGCATCCGGCTGCGCACTCGGACATCGGTGTCCACGGCCACCGCGGTGAGATCGTCCGCGGTCTTTCGTACCCGCGCGTACTCCTGGGTGACGTGCGGTCCGGTCCGTGGCTGTGGCTCACCTTCCGCGGTCGGGCCCCGGAGTGGTCGGGTGCTCGTGAAGGTGGGCCCGCAGGGAGAGGGCCCACCGATCCGCCTGGTCGGCGGTCAACCGCTCCTGTTCCGGTCGACGCAGCAGCTCGAAGACGCGCGGCCCACGATGCCCCGGTCGCAGATCCGCCATGCGCGGCACGATGTGGAAGTGAACGTGCGCGAAACCCTCTGCTTCGGCGAACTGGACGACGTAGGTCTTGACGCAGCCAGTCACGCTTCTCAGCGCCCGGGAGAGCCTGACCTGCCACACTCCCAAGGCGGACGCCTCCGCGTCGGTGAGGTCGTGAACCGCGGTGACGTGGCGACGCGGAAGCAGTACCAGCCAGCCGCCCATCGCGGTGTCCATGGCGTGGGCCACCCGCCAGAGACGGTCGTGCACCACGCACTCCCGTGGCGGGAGGTCGTCGAACTCCGCTTCCTTGCCGCACGCGTAGCATTCGGGAGTCGCCATGGACCGAGAGCGTAGAACCGCACCGTTTTCGGGGCGAGTTCCGGCAGGCGGCACGACTCCACCACCCGGGCGCCGGAGGGGTCACCGACCGGCCGCGCCTCCGCACCGGTCCGGGTGAATCCGTACGTCCTCGCCGCTCCTGCTCGCCGTGCCGCGAACGACCCCGGGCACTTCTGCGCGGGCATCCGGTGCCGAGGGCTACAGGGAGTGACTCGGTACGCCGCCGACGACCGGCCGGCGCCGGACCCTGAGGAACAGCGCGACTCCAGCGGCGAGGGCGAAGAGGCCGGCGGCCAGCAGGATCCACGGGTCGAGCAGCCCCTCGGTACAACTCTGCCCACCGGCTGAGGAGGTGCAGTACGTACCGGGACCGTTTCGATCGAGGTAGGCGAGAAGGAGCAGCGGCAGGCCCGCACTTGATACCAGCCCCGGCAGGCACCGAAGTGCCCCGCGTCGCGTCGCCAGCACCACGGTGCCGATCAGAGGGATCGGCAGGATGAAGATCCCGATCGACAGGACGGTCAACAGGGCGAGCAGGTAGGCGGCCCCGGTCAGGAGCCATCCGGTGAAGTACAGCCAGTCTCGTCTGCCGCTGGTCATTCCGACTCCCTCTGATTGAAGGCGACTACGGGGGATCCAGCGCCGTAAGACGGTGGTTGGGGCATCCTTCGACCGCGTCTTGAGTGTGCTCCTGTCGGCACGAGAACGCTGATCGCAGCGGCGGCGAACTGTCGTGGGTACCCTCGTCCGGCTCGGCGCCGCCGAGACCGTTGCCCTGCGCCGGGTGTCAACGTCCGTGCGTCGCCCGCTCGTTCCCGTCCGGACCGGGCGCCCGGGAACCGACCGCGGCCTGCCCGGATTCCGCTGTGCCCGCGGCCAGAAGGCGGAGTCCCCGCTTCGACCGGCTGCCGGGCCGGCCGGCCCGCTCATGAGAGACGCGGCCGGCCCGCCACACGGCTCAGCCGAGTACCCGTACCGTCTCGTCGAACAGCCGACGGGCCGGCGCGGGGTCGATCGCGTACGGTGCTACCCCGCTCCTGCCCGGCGCGGGGTCGGGCTGGACCGGCGCGACGGCGACGTCCTCGAAGTACCGGCCGGTGATGTCCTTGACCAGCGGGGAGGCGGCGAGCAGTACCGAGGTGGCCGCACCCTGCTCCGGCGTTTTCCAGCCCGGTGGCACGTCGAGAGTGGTGCCCGTGGAGTCCTTGGCGCCGACGAACGTCAACTGGTCGTCGTCGAGGTGGCGTTGCAGGTTGGTCATGATGCCCCCCGGGTGCAGTGAGTTGACCGTGATTCCGTCGCGGGCCCACCGTTCGGCCAGGGCCACCGTGAACAGTACGACGGCGGTCTTCGACTGCGCGTAGGCCGTCCAGGGCTCGTACGGCCGCCGTTCGAAGTGGATGTCGCCGAAGTCCACGGGGGCCATCAGGTGGGCGGAGGAGGCGACTTGGACGACACGGCTCGACTCCGCGGACGCCAGGGCTCCGTGCAGGCCCAGCGTCAGGGCCGCGTGCCCCAGATGGTTCGTGGCGAACTGGCTCTCCCAGCCCTCCGGGGTCCGGACCAGGTCGGGCAGGGCCATGATCCCGGCGTTGTTCACCAGGATGTGGAGCGGTCCCGTCCACGCGGAGGTGAAGTCCGCGATGCTGTCGCGGTCCGCGAGGTCGAGCCGGGCGACCCGCACGGCGTCCGCACGGCTCACCGCGCGGATCTCGTCGGCGGCCCGTCGCGCGGCTCCCGGGTCGCGCACGGCCAGCGTGACGTCCGCACCCGCCTCGGCGAGGGCACGGGCGGTCACCAGGCCGATCCCTGACGCGCCGCCGGTGACCACGGCACGGCGGCCGGTGAGATCGACTCCGGCGATCACGTCGTCGGCCGTCGACAGAGCGGTGAAGGGGAGGGAAAGCCGGCTGGTCATGGTGGGTTCCTCTCGGGCGGTGCGGTGACGAGGCAATCTCCGTGTCCGTCCGCGCGCCAGGACGGAGGCAGAGACGGTGACGGTGAAGGAGGTAGGGGGTAAGGGGTGTCAGAGGGTCTCGAAACATCCAACTGGATGGTTTATTCCTACACCGCCCACCCGGGACCGTCAAACCATCTGGTTGTTTTAGGATGGCGGGCATGAGTTACGACTCCTCCGCCACCCGCGCGCGGTTGCTGACCGCGGCGTACGACGAGTTCGTCCGCGTCGGGTTCGCGGGGGCGCGGGTCGACCGCATCGCAACCGCCGCCTCGGCGAACAAGCAGGCGATCTATGCCTACTTCGGTTCGAAGGAAGCCCTGTTCGACGCGGTTCTGGCCGACCGGCTCCGCGTTCTGGCCGACGTGGTGCCGTTCACACCGGACGACCTGGCCGCGTACAGCGGCGCGCTGTTCGACGCGCTGACGGCCGACCCGGGACTGCAACGCCTCACCCAGTGGAAGATGCTGGAACGTCCCGAGGCCTCGGACCAGGAGCGAGAGGCGCACCTGTCCAAGGCCGCGGCCGTCGCCGAGCGCTACGGCGTCGGCGTTCCGGTCGCGATGGACGCGATGATGATCGCGCTTGCGGCGGCCCAGAGCTGGAACATGACCGCCTCCGTGATCCGTGACCCCTTGGCGGGCGATCCGGGGAAGCGGATCGCGGGCCACCGCGCCGCCATCGTCGCGGCCGTCGCCGCGGCCACCACCGCTCTGCTCGAGGGGCCGGGCGCCGACGGGCGGGAGTGACCAGGATCGGGGACCGATCGATCTGATGCCGATGCTGAGCGGTCAGGGGCAGGGGCGCGGCGGGGGCGGGGTGGCGCGGACGGTCGGCGCCTGGTGCGGAGGTGCCCGCCGCCCGTCGGTCCCGGCCGGTCGGCCGGATCACACCTCAGCCCGGGCCTCCAGGGTGGCCATGCCTTGGCCCCGGCCGTCGGCCTGCCGGTGAATGCTGCCGTTGCCCAGGCGCTGGACGGTGACCATGGCGGCGTCGTCGTTCAGGCCCATGTTCCCGCCCACATGAGCGGTCAGACCATCGAGAATGTACGGGAGGAGCTCATCCCGCTCCCTGCCCGGCCAGCCGGCGATCCGGGCCTCCAGGTCGAAGAAGGTGCCTTTCGGGTCACGGGCTTCGATGACACCGTCGGTGTAGAGGAGCAGCAGCGCATCCTCGGCCAGTGGCAGCACGGTGGTGGCGTACCCCTGGGTGCCGGTGCTGTTCAGCCCGAGGGGCGGTGCGGGCCGCAGGGCCGGAACGGACCGGACCGTGTCTCCGTCGACGAGGAAGGGGGGAGGGTGGCCGCAGTTGATCATCCGCACGCATGAACCGTCCGCGGGTATCTCCAGCAGGAGCGCGGTGATGAACCGCTCCGCGACATCGGGGTCGGTGGCGGCCACTTCCTCGAAGTGGGCCTGCACGGCTTCTTCGAGGAGGGCCATGAGCGTGACCAGAGACGTTGTCCGGCGGGCTGAACTGCGGAATGCCCCGAGAAGCGCGGCCGCGTCGTCCACCGCCGCCAGTCCCTTTCCCTTGACGTCCCCGATGAGGAAGCGGACGGCGCCGTCGGTGCGGGCGACGGCGTACAGGTCACCCCCTACGAGGGCCTGGGGGTGGGAGGCGCGGTACTCCGCCCGGATGCGCAGCGAACCGATGGACGGTGGCATCGGACGTATCAGGACGCGTTGGACGGCCTCGGCGACGGCCCGTACTCCCAGCAGTTCCCGCATGGACCGTTCCCGCAGGGTGCGAAAGGTGATGACGCACAGCGAGACGAGGGCGATCGCCACGAGGTGAACGACGAACGTGGAGGTACCGAAGAGCCCGTCGTGTCCGTCGAGCACGACGCATGCCGCACAGGAGAGACCGGCGATCGCCGCGGTGACTCGCGCTCCGGCGAGTGCGGCCGTCGCCGCGGGAACCGTGGCCATGAGTGAGCCGAGGTGTTCCGATGTGGGCAGCATGAAGCCGAAGCCCAGAATCGCGGCGATCATGGCGATCGCGAAAAGGAACGGTCCGTAGCGGCTGGCGGTCACGGCATGCCCCGCGGCCCTGATGCGGGCCGATCGCGCCGTGCGGGGAGGTGCCCCGCGGCGCGTCGTACGGGTGAGGCGCGGGAACCAGGTGGTTCGGGCTGGAGGTCGCGGGGTCTGGTCGAAGCGGGTGATCCCGGTGCGGCTCCGACCGTGCTCAGAGCGGCCCTCGCGGACTCTGCGTACGACGATGCCCAGCATGCTTCACCATCATTGTCTCCGCTGTGTCGAGCCTTGGGGCGACCGTCGTGCGCGGAGAGAACCGTGTGCGCACAGGCGTACGTCCAGGTGACCGGAAGGGTGGCAGCGCCTTCTCCGTGCTGCTCGACTTGGGCTGTGGCGTCCGTCCCGCACGCTCACTCGGGAGACGGCAGGTGGGCCGCTTCCGGTGTGGGGCGAACGCCCTTGCGGGGCCGCCGTACGTCATCGCCGCCGGGTGGGCTTGCGCTCCCCGGACCGGGCCACCGGACAGCCGGCGGCTCGGCATGCCCTGGCGTGCGGAGCCTCATTCCGGCCAAGGGTAGAGCCGAAGGGTGGACTTGCGCAACAAAAGTCAGTATTTGTCTGCTGTATACATTTTGCGCGATCTCGCCTGGTGTGAAGCAATTCGGGGCGTTGGCCTGGCCGAGTCGGGCGATGCTGCCGGCGCCGCCGCTTGCACCGGTGGGTGGGCCGCGCGAAACGGCTCGTGGACCGGGGGTGCCCGCCGCGCATCCTGCTGCGCCCATGGGCTTTGCCGACGGTGGTCTATTATAGATGTCAATCAGCATGTAAGAGGAAGGGTGGGTGCTCGCATGAGCCGTGTATCCAAGGTTCAGGCCGAGGAGAACCGGGCCAGTGTCGTCGCTGCGGCCGCTCAGCTCTTCCGTGAGCGGGGTGTGCAGGGCGTCAGTGTCGCGGATCTGATGAAGGCCGTCGGTCTGACGCACGGCGGGTTCTACAAGCAGTTCGCTTCGAAGGACGCGCTGGTGACCGAGGCCGCCGAGCGGGCGTTCATCGACAGGGACGCCTATCTCGCGGGCCTGGACGAGGGGCATCCCGACCGGGTTGGCGCGCGTAAGGCCATGGTGGAGGAGTACCTGTCGCCCGAGCACCGCGATGATCCGGGCACGGGGTGTCCTTCGGCCGGCTTCGCCGGTGACCTGGCGCAGGCCGCGTTCGAGGGGAACGTCTCCTCGCAGCAGGCCTACGCGGAGGGTGTGCAGCGGTTCGCGGACTGGATGACCGAGGGCGAGGACGACGGGCTGGTCGCGACGTGCACCCTGGTCGGGGCGATCCTGCTGGCCCGGGCCACGTCGTCCACCGAGATGTCGGACGAGATCCTGCGGGCGGTCCGCGACTCCATCGGCGAGTCCCTGACGTAGGGCTTGTCCTACGGACCACGCCGAGGTCGGCGCGAGGACGCGCGTACTCGTCTCGGGATCACCGTGGGTGTGGGTACCAGGGCTGGATCGCGGCCAGGGGGGCGGTGGGTGGTGACGTCGGGTCGGTTCGACCGCGGGGGCCCGTCCATGGGATCAGGGTGCACGTCGGCCGGGCCCTCGGCTCTCCGCTCAGTGGCCGTGTCGTGCACGAGGCTGCCGGGTGGCGGAACGCGGTCAGCCGCGTAAGCGGACGAGACAATCCCGGCGACGTCGGCGGCCGTCCCCGGGATACTCGTCGCCCATGGATGAGGTCGAAGTCGTCGTCGCCCATTCCGAGCGCGCGACCCTGCGCGTCGGCGACGTGTTCCTGAAGGTGGACGTCGATCAGGCGCGTATCGACGTCGAGGTCGAGGCGATGGCCCTGGCGCCGGTTCCTACCCCGGAGGTCCTGTGGCGCAGGCCGCCCGTGCTCGCGATCGCCGCGCTCCCGGGGGCGACGCTCGGGCGGCTCGGCGGGCCGTCGACGGGGTCGCCGGCGGCGTGGGCCGCGGCGGGCGCCGCCATCCGGAAGCTGCACGACGCGCCGCTGCCGGAACGGGTCGGCGGGGCGGGGCGGAGCATCGTCGCGCTGGCGGCGGAACTCGACGACGAGTGCGAGTCGCTCGTGACGAACGGCGTCCTGCCCGCCGGGCTGGTCGCCCGCAACCGCCAGGTCGCCGAGGCGGCGCTCCGGCCGTGGACCCCGGTGTTCACGCACGGCGACCTGCAGATCGCGCACGTCTTTGTCGACGGTGGCGAGGTCACCGGCATCATCGACTGGTCCGAGGCGGGCCAGGGTGACGCCCTGTACGACCTCGCCACCTTCACGCTCGGACACGAGGAGCGCCTCGACGAGTCCTCGCCGGTTATGGCACCGAGGTCGACCTCGACGTGATCCGCGCGTGGTGGTCGGTGCGAAGCCTGCTGGTGGTTCGCTGGCTGACCGAGCACGGCTTCGACCCGTTCGCGCCGGGCTGTGAGGTCGACGTGCTGAGGTCCCGGATGTGACGTGGGCGAGCCCGACTGCTCCGCATGCGTTCTGACGTACGGCGTTGATGCCTGGGGCGGTCCGGTGGCCGGCCGCGCTCGGCGTGGATCGGTGGACGGCTCCGCATGACGGTGACGGCGATGACGTGACCGGGGGTGAGGGCCGTTTGCCGTTCTTAGATGACAGTAGTAATCTAAGAGGAGCCGCCTCGTCCGCCGGGGGTCACGCCGTGGCCGTTCGGGCCGGCGACGTGGAAGTGGGGCGCGGTCGAACCGCCCCCGCTGGTGGCATCAACCACACAGTGAGGAACCAAGCATGACCACGATCCTGATCACGACGGCTGCCGGTGAGACCGGTCGGCCGATGGTGGACCACCTGCTCAAGGAGGGATTTCACGTACGGGCGATGGTCCGCACGGACGACGAGCGGGCGCAGCGGCTGCGGGACAAGGGTGCCGAGGTCGTCTTCGGTGACCTGCTCAACTTCCGTGACGTCCGTACGGCCCTGAAGGGTGTGAGGCGCGCGTACTTCAACTACCCCGTCGGCGAGGGGCTGGTGGAAGCCGCTGTGATGTTCGCGCAGGCCGCCCGGGAGCAGAACCTCGAGTACGTGGTGAACATGTCGCACATCCAGTCGCGTCCCGACGCGCGCAGCAAGGCGACGCAGAACCACTGGCTCGCCGAGCAGGTCTTCGACTGGTCCGGAGTGCCCACCACACACCTGCGGATCACGTTCTTCACCCAGTGGCTGCTCTACATCTCCGGACTGATCCGCTACGGCCGTTACGTCATGCCCTTCGACGCGGAAAGCCGCTTCGCCCCGATCACCGGCCACGACATCGCCCTGACGGCCGCGAAGCTGTTCGCCGAGCCCGCGGAGCACATCGGTCGGGCGCTGACCCTCACGGGTCCGGTCGAGTACAGCCACGAGGAACTCGCGGCCGAGGTCGGCCGGGTCCTGGGCCGCGACCTCCCGTTCGAACGGGTCACGGTGGCGACGTTCCTGGAACTGATCGGCATCCCGGACGACATCGCCAAGCTCAAGCACTTCGAGGCGGTCACCATCGACCAGCAGGAAGGCCGCCTGGCCGGCGTCACCGACACCGCCCGCCGCATCACCGGACAGTCCCTCCAGACGGTCGAGGACTTCATCGACGAGCACCGCTCGCTGTTCGAACTTCCCTACGTCACCAGGGCCGCATGACGGATGTGTCCCGCGCGGGGACGAACGGGCGCCCCTCCACAACGGCGCCTGTTCGTCCCCGCGCGCGTGACCGGCCCCTCGGCGGGCGCGTAGGCCCGTCGTGTGGCGACACGGCCGGCCGGTCCGTACGCCGGTCGGCCGCGCCGGTTCTTCCCGTCGCACCTTCGCGGATCACGTCCGCTGATGTACGTGTCGTCCGCGCCCGGGAGTGACCCACCCGATCCGCAAGCGGCCGCGGCCCGCAGACGCCGGTCCGCAGACGTCGGTCCGCCGCATCTCACGGGCCGCCGACCGACCGCGGATCACCAGCACCGTGGATCACCAGCACCGCGGATCACAGCGGCGGCAGATCATCCCGGCCGGCGAGCAGACGGCCGGTCGTACGGCGGGTGTGCTCGCTACATCTTCGGCGCGGTCGCTTCCGTGATCGCCGCGAGCGCGCGTTCCATGTCCGCCCGTGTCGTGCGCCAGTTGCTGAACGCGGCGCGGAGGGCGGGCACGCCTCGGTAGGAGGTCGGGGTGACGAAGGCCTCACCGGTGGCGGCGACGGCCTGGACGGCGGCTTGGACGGCCTGCGGGGTGGGGGAGCCGGCGAGGGTGAAGCAGACGACGTTGAGCCGGACGGGCGCGAGCAGTCGCAGATGAGGGACCTCGGCGAGGGCGTCGCCGAGGCCCACGGCCAGGGCGGTGTTGCGGGCGACGATCTCGCGGTGCCCGTCACGCCCGTAGGCCACCAGGGAGAACCAGGCCGTCAGGGCGCGCAGCCGACGGGAGTTCTCCGGTGTCAGGTGCAGGAAGTCGGGGTCGGGCAGAGCGGGAAGACCCAGGTAGGGCGAGGAGTTGTGAAAGACCCGGGCCTGGAGGTCCTGCCGTCGCGTGAACACGACGGCGCTGTCGTAGGGCACGTTGAGCCACTTGTGCAGGTCGACGCAGACCGAGTCGGCGGCGTCGAGTCCGTCGGTGAGGTGTGCGTGCGAGGGAAGCAGCGCGGCGAAGGCGCCGAAGGCGGCGTCGGCATGGAGCCAGAAGCCGTAGCGGTCCTTCAGCGCGGCGATGGCACGCAGGTCGTCGAAGTCGACGGTGTCGACGGTTCCGAGGTTGGCCACGACGATGGCCGGGCGGCCGTCCAGACCCTCCAGCTCGCGGGCGAGCGCCGCGACGTCCACGGCTTCGCGGTTGCCCGGCAGGAGCGGCGTCCGGCGCACGGCGGCGCGCCCGAACCCCAGGACGGAGGCGGCCTTGCCGATGCTGGAGTGCGGTGCTCCGGAGAGTACGGTGACCGGTCCGAGCGCGGCCGTTCCGTCCTCCGACACCGATACGTTCCGCTGTTCGCCCAGCCACTCCCGCGCGACGGCCAGGCCCACGGTGTTCGACATGGTCGAGCCGGTGACGAAGGCGCCGCTGTGCGCGGCGCCGAGTCCGAACAGTTCACGCAACCAGGTCAGCGTCTGGCGTTCGAGTGCCGCCGCGGACGAACCGCCGCCGCCCCCGGCGTTCTGGTCGTAGACGCTGGTGAGCCAGTCCGCGGCGATCGAGGCGGGCGTCGCGCCGCCGGTCACGAACCCGAGATAGCGCGGACCGGCACTGCCGGAGAACCCGGGTGCCCACTGCTCGGCGAACCGGGCGAGCGCTCCCTGGGCACCGGAACCCTCGGCGGGCAGCGGTTCCGGCACCGGTGCGAGGCGGGGCTGCCAGGCGGGCCGGTCGTCGAGGCCGGCCAGTTCACGGGAGGCGAGGCCGTGCACGGACTGGAGCAACTCCGCGAGACGGGCGCGGTCTTCGGCGAGTGTGGGATGCATGGGGATCCTTCGACGTGTGCTGCGCTGTGGGCATGCCTGGGCTGTTCAGTGTGCGGGTGAACGGCGGCCGTGGGTTCCTGCCCGCGAGAGGCTTGCCGAGAGTGGCCTCGGGTGGCCGGTCGGCGTCCCCGGACCCGCCGTCGCCCGTGCCTTCCCGCTCCACCCCTGGCGTCCGCGCCTCCCGGCCACGGGCAGAAGTGAAAGCGCCCCCGCTTCCCCGAAGTGACAGAGGAAACGGGGACGCGGCCAGGAGGGGGCGGCGGGTCAGTGGCCGACGCCACCCAGGAGGTCGGCGTGCGCGCGGGCGAACTCGCCGACGGTCATGGAACGGCGGCCGGTGAGCTTCTCCACGTTGTTGTCGGCGCCGGACATGTGGCCGTTCCGGTAGTCGACCATGGCACCGCCGAGATGCTGGACGATGTACGGGGGAACGCCCATCTCCCTGAGGGAGTCGACGTACTCCTCGACGGGCAGGTCCTGGAAAACGATCTTCCTGCCGAGGGCCTCGGAGAGCTCGGCCGCCATCTGCTCGTGGTCCATCTCGACGGGGCCGGAGAGCGGGATGGTGGAGCCGATGTGGTCCTCGGGATCGAGCAGCAGCGCGGCGATGGCGCGGCCCTGGTCGTCCGCGGCGATGGGGGAGTGGCGGCCCTTGCCCACGGGCATGCGCAGGATTCCCTGCTGCAGGTAAGGGAGTTGCCACGGGTACAGGAGCCACTCCAGGAAGTAGGTCGGCCGCAGGTGGATGACATCGAGCCCCGACCAGTTGAGGACCTCTTCGGCGATGAAGGTGTCGCGGCACGAGTCGCTGGTGGACTCCCGGTCGGCCGAGCGCTGGGACAGGTTGAGCACGGTCCTGACGCCGGTCTCCTTGGCGGCCTGCGCGAAGTTCACCGTGGCGTGGATCAGGTGGGGCTGGACCGGCCACACGAGGTACGCGGCGTCCACCCCCACCATCGCCGGACGGAGCGTGTTGATGTCCAGCAGGTCGCCGGTCACGACCTCCGCGCCCAGTCTCGCCAGGGCGTGCGACCGGTCGTCGACACGGTGCACGAGCGCACGCACCTTCATCCCCAGTGCGAGCGATTCCCGCACCGCGGCCCGCCCCGTGTCCCCCGTGGCCCCCGAGATCAGGACGGTTCTGGTGTCAGCCGACATGGTTGCCTCCACTTGCCTTCGCTCTTGCGTCGCCCGGTCGGTCGACGTCTGTTCGTCGCCGTGTTCTTCGTCGGGCGGGAGCGGTTCCTACCGATCCCTTAGATTACTAGTGTCATCTAAGATGGGCAAGCGGTGTTGCTCGCACTCCGCCGTGTTCACCGGCAGGCGCGCGCCGAGCGGGCGAGAGAACGCCGCGCCCGGCCCACAACGCGGCGCCCGGCCCACGAGCGGCCCGCCCGCGCGTGACCCGGGCCACGACGGAATGGGACCTGGGTGAGGCACTTCGGGCCGCCGGGGACTTCGAAGCCGTCGCCGGCCGCTGCACGGAGGGATGCTGGAACAGCAGTCCCGCCCCACCGGCGCGGCGGGACGTGTCCGTGGCCGAGGCCCTGGGGTCGTCCGGCCGCGGTCGAGGCCCGCGAGGTCCGCCGACAGCGACCTCGCCGCCCATCGCCGTCACCTTCGAAGGAGTTCCGTCGATGAAGACCGTCACCCACTGGATCGGTGGCAAGCCCTACGGGGAAGGTTCGAGCACCTCCGACACCTGGGGGCCGGTGACCGATCCCGCGACCGGAGAGGTCACCACGCGCGTCGCGATGGCGGGCCCCGATGAGGTCGACGCGGCCGTCGCCACGGCGAAGGAGGCCTATGCCACCTGGCGTACGTCCTCACTCGCGCAGCGGACCGCGATTCTGTTCCGCTACCGCGAGCTGCTGAACGCGCGCCGCGACGACCTCGCCGCGCTGATCACCGCCGAGCAGGGCAAGGTCCACGCGGACGCGCTGGGCGAGGTGGCCCGGGGACTGGAGATCGTCGAACTGGCCTGCGGGCTCGGCATGGCGCTCAAGGGCGACACGTCCACGGACGTGTCGGCCGATGTCGACGTCACCTCGGTCCGTCAGCCGCTCGGTGTGATCGTCGGCATCTCGCCGTTCAACTTCCCCGCGATGATCAGCATGTGGATGTTCCCCATGGCGATCGCCTGCGGGAACACCTTCGTCCACAAGCCGAGCAGCAAGGCCCCGTCCGCGTCCATGCTCCTCGCGGAACTGGCCGCCGAGGCGGGTGTCCCCGACGGTGTGCTCAACATCGTGCACGGCGACGAGATCGCGGTGAACGCGCTGCTCGACCACCCGGACGTCGCGGCCGTGTCGTTCGTGGGCTCCACCCCGGTCGCCCGCCACGTCTACGGCAGGGCGTCGGCGAGCGGCAAGCGTGTACAGGCCCTCGGCGGGGCGAAGAACCACATGCTGGTCCTGCCCGACGCCGACCTCGACGCGGCCGCCGACGCCGCGGTGACCGCCGCCTACGGCTCCGCCGGCCAGCGCTGCATGGCGGTCTCCGTGGTGGTCGCGGTCGGTTCGGCGGGCGACGCGCTGGTGCCCCGGATCGCCGAGCGGGCCGCGAAGGTCAAGATCGGCCCGGGCAACGACCCGACGTCCGAGATGGGCCCGCTCGTCACCAGGGCGCACCGCGACGAGGTCGCCGAGCGCGTCGCGGGCGCGGCCGCCCAGGGAGCCGACGTGGTCCTCGACGGCAGGGACTTCACCGTCGCGGGCCTCGAGAACGGGCACTGGATGGGCATCACGCTCCTGGACAAGGTCAGCACCGACTCGGACGTCTACCGGAACGAGATCTTCGGCCCCGTCCTGTGCGTGCTCCGCGCGGAGACCTACGAGGAGGCCATGGAGATCGTCAACGGCTCCCCGTTCGGCAACGCCGGCTCGATCTTCACCCGCGACGGCGGGGCGGCCCGCCGCTTCCAGCTGGAGGTCGAGACCGGAATGGTCGGCGTGAACGTGCCCATGCCGGTGCCGGTCGGCTACCACTCCTTCGGCGGCTGGAAGGACTCGGCCTTCGGTGACCACCGCATGTACGGCAGCGAAGCCGTGCACTTCTACACGCGCGGCAAGGTCATCACGAGCCGCTGGCCGGACCCGGCCGAGACCGCGGCCGGCCCGGACCTGGGCTTCCCCGCGTCCCGCTGACCGTCGCGGGTCCGCACGCACCGGCCCCGCATTCGGCGCCGGTGCGACCGCGGACGGGCTCCTTCCCGCGCGGACGCACGCTGCCGTTCCCGGGGGAAAGCGGAACGTGCGGTGGCACGCCCGGCGGCCCTGGACCCCCGGCGTGCGGCACCGCGCCGCCGGCCCCGGGCCGCTGGGCGGACGGTGCGCCGCGAGGACCGAGAAACGTGATGTGCGGCACGTGCGGAAATGTCCCGCGACGGCACGGGCACGGGTTCTGGCTGCGCACGGCTTGATCACCGATCAACGAGGGCAAAAACGCTGGCCACGGCACGTTCCGCCCATTTGACACCCAGTTGAGGGCACAGATAGGAAACAGCTGTCTGAGGTGGAGAGGTGGACTGTGCACGAGCCGAACGTGGTCGGGGACTGGCAGGAGTACGACGAGCATGCCGGCCTGCGTGTCCGCGTTCATGGCGTGGAGACCGCGGAGCCGCCGCGGGGACGCGACGACGCCGCCGAAGGGCTGACCTACTTCCGCTGCCGTGTCACCGTCGAGAACCGCGCGGGCGAACACTTCGGCATCCACCTCGAGGACGGCCAGATCGACATCCGTATCGGCGCCGACGGGGAGAGCGCCTTCCTGGACTGGCGCAACTCCCAGTTCATCGAGGGCTATGACGTGTACCCGCTGCGCCGGGCGACCGCTGTCCTCTACGCGGCGGGCCCGGACGCCTCGCTGCCCCGGGTGGACATCCAGGTCCAGCTGAAGGTCGACGAGGAGTGGACCGACCGGTACCTGTGGGCGGGCGGTATCGACCTGTCCGAGGGCTTGGTGGACGCCGAAACCCGTGCCGGCCTCGGCGGCGACAGCCTCGCCTGCCAGGTGAGCAACTTCCTGCGGAAGGAAGCCGGTTCCTGACGGGCGAGGTGCGTGGCACGCGGCGCCCGACGGCCCGGTCGTCGGGTCGTCCGAAGCGTGCGGATCAGGCGGCGGTACGGCGGGCGGCTCGGCGCTCCGTCGTCCAGTAGAGGAGTGCCAGCACGGGCAGGGCGGCGCCCAGGACGCTGACGGCGGTCCAGCCCGCCGCGTGGTACGCGATCGAGCCGAACTGGGACCCGAGCGCGCCTCCGACGAAGAACGTGGCGATGAAGGCGCTGTTGAGCCGGGCGCGGGCGTTCGCGTCGAGCTGGTAGATGGTGTGCTGGCCGAGGATCAGGGTGGTCTGGACGGCCATGTCGATGAGGATCGCGGCCAGCGCGAGCAGGGCCACGTGCTCCTGGCCGAAGCCCGCGGCCGCGAAGGCCACGGCCGCGACGGCGAACGCGACGCCGGTCACGGGACGTACGTGCCCGCGGTCGGCCCAGTGCCCGGCGAACGGGGCGACGGCCGCACCGGCGGCACCCACCAGGGCGAACAGGCCCACTCCGACGGGGGAGTAGTGGAAGTGAGGGCCCGTCAGAACGTAGGAGACGGTCGTCCAGAACGCGCTGAACGCACCGAACATCGCCGCCTGGTAGAGACCGCGGCGCAGCAACACGGGGTGCGTGCGCACCAGTTGCAGCGTGGAGCGCAGTACCTGGGCGTACGGCATCGTCGTGGTCGGTGCGTGCCGCGGCAGGGCGGCGCGCAGGGCGAGGGCCAGCAGCGCCATCAGGACGGCGGAGCCGAGGTAGACCACACGCCAGCCGGCCACGTCGGAGACCAGACTGCTCAGGGTGCGGGAGAGCAGTATGCCGGTGAGCAGGCCGCTCATCACCCGGCCGACGATCCGGCCGCGGGCGTGATCGGGGGCGAGGCTCGCCGCGAAGGGGATCAGGATCTGGGCGACGACCGAGGTGCCTCCGCTGATCAGCGAAGCGATCAGCAGCATCGGGAAGTTCGTGGCGAGGCCGGCCGCGACCAGCGCGAGCGTGGTGACCGTCAGCAGCACGGTGATCAGCTTGCGTTTCTCCAGCCGGTCGCCGAGCGGCACCAGGAAGAGCATGCCCAGGACGTAGCCGACCTGGGTGAGGGTGATGAGTCCGCCGGCCGCGGCCGTGCCGACGTGGAAGACGTCCCGCAGCGAGGACAGCAGGGGCTGGGCGTAGTACAGGTTGGCCACCGTCATGCCGGAGGCGACGGCGAAGAGCGCGACCAGCCATCCCGGTATGCCGTGCGCGGTCGTGCCGGTGGCGGTCGGGTCCGAGCGCTTCAGTTCGGGGGATGCGGACACGGGCACCTTCTCGAGGAGGGGAACCGGGTGGACGGTTCGGGGACGGACCAGGTGGCGGTGGAACGGCTTCCTTGTCGCTCGCACGGTTGCCTCAGCGTCGCGGCGGTCCCATTGCTTCCCCCGCCTCGACGATGATCGAAGATGTCTGTCATCTCGATGTGAGATGGGTCCGGCACGGCGGGCGGCGAGCGCGCACGGCGGGAGGACCGGATCCCGGTCCCCGTTCAGGTCATGTGCCGCAGCAGCGCGGCGACGGCGGCCGGCGCCTCGCCCCGCGGCCGGACCACCATCACCTTCCAGCTCGGCGCGTGCCGGTCGAACCGGTGCGTCCGCAGGTCGGGGAACCGGGCGGCGATCGAGCCGGGCATGACGCAGACGCCCAGGTCGTTACGGACCAGCTCGGACGCCGCGACGATGTCGTTGACCTCGAAGGTCGGCTCGCGCTCGACGGCGGCGGCACGGAACGCCCGGTCGACGGAGAGCCGGATCGCCCAGCCGGGCGTGAAGTCCACCAGCGGCATCCGCGCGGCCTCGGCGAGCGTGACCGTCCCGTCCGCGCCGGACCCGGCGAGCGCCCGCTCGGGCGCGGACACCAGCACCATCTCCTCGCGGGACAGCAGCCGGGTGACCAGCCCCCGCTGCTGCTGGCGGTCCAGGGCGACCACGGCCAGATCCACCGTGCCCTCGCGCAGCGCCTGGCGGATGTCGGTCACCGCGGCCTGCCGCAGCCGCACCACCACCTCCGGATGCTCCGCCCGCAGTGCGGCCAGCGGGAGGTGCAGATCGGCCCACACGCCCTGCATCGTGCCGACGGTCACCCGTCCCCGCAGCCGTCCCTGGACCACGTCCACGGCCGACCGGGCCTGCTCGGCGGCGCGCAGGGCCGCCCGCGCCGCCGGTACGAAGGCCTCGCCCGCCGGGGTCAGCGACACCCGGTGCGTCGTGCGGTCGAACAGCGGCGTTCCCAGCTCACGCTCCAGCGTGCGCACGGTGCTCGACACGGCGGACTGCACCACGTGGAGCCGCTGCGCCGCCGCGGTGAACCCGCCTTCCTCGGCCACCGCGACCACGACCTCCATCTGCCGCAGATCCATGTGCTCTCCCGACGCCGCGGATCATCTCCCCCCGATGATGCCCCCACCGATGGCGTGTTCCGCCGTGAGGCCCGCGCACGACGCCGGGCGGTCCGGCCGGCGGTCGGTGCCGCCTTACGCCGCCGCGACGGTCACGCGGCCGGGCCGTCGCCCTGTTGCTCCTGGTGGGAGTAGCGCTGTTCCTTCCAGGGGTCCGCGAGGTTGTGGTAACCGCGCTCCTCCCAGAATCCGCGTCGGTCCTCGGTCATGTACTCGATGCCGCGCAGCCACTTGGCGCTCTTGTAGCCGTACAGGTGCGGCACGACCAGGCGCAGGGGGAAGCCGTGCTCGGCGGTGAGCGGTTCGCCGTTGTGATGGGTGGCCAGCAGCGTCTGCTCGGTGGTGAAGTCGGCGAGGCGGAGGTTGGCGCCGTAGCCGTACTCGGCCCAGGCCATCACATGGGTGACCCCGGGTGCCGGAGGCGCCAGGTCCAGCAGCGTCGTGGCGGCGATGCCGTACCACTCGTGGTCCGTCGACGTGGGGCCCGTGGCACAGTGCAGATCGGCGACGACCGTGATGTGCGGAAGAACGGTGAGGTCGTCGAACGACCACGCACGTCCGTCTCCCGCGGCGGTGGCACCGAAGACCCGCAGGTCCCAGCGCTCCGGACGGAACCTGGGAACCGGACCGTAGTGCGAGACGGGCCACCCTTGCACCCTGCGCTGACCCGGAGGGATGGGGTGGGGCGCACTTGGTGCGCCGCCGATCACGCCCGGTCGGTCGCCTGCCATGCTCCGGCTCCCCCTCTGCTGCGGCCGTGTCTCTATCTGTGCAGGGTAAGCGTTCACTCCTGGTGACGCCGAGGCAGGGGTTCGGCCTGTCACGGCGCCGGCACCGAGGAGGTTCACGGGCGTCGACGGCGCCCGGCGCGCACCGGCCGGCCCGCACCCGCGACGGTCCGTGGGTCGCGGCGGACGGAAATACGGTGGAGACGGCGCGCGCCGCTGGTTAGGCTCGCGGAATGAGTACGCGCACCTTCCGTATCACCGTTCGCGGTGTCTTCGACGGGCTCACCACCGATCAGCGTTCCGAGCTTCTGGCCCGGGCGGCGGAGCACGACGTGCTGCGCGCGGCGTTCACCACGGAGGGGCACCTCAGCTACGACCTGGCCGCACGGTCCGCCTTCACCTTCCGCTTCGCGGACTCGGGCGAAGCGGAGGAGGACATCCTGGAGGCGACCGAACGCGCCGAAGAGGCGGCGAAGGCGTGGCTCGCGCAGCGCGGCTATTCCCACAAGAACCTCAGGTCGAGCGCCGAGGACCTCTCCCAGGCGCCTGTGGGCAAGCGGCAGCGCCGCGCCGCCGCCGCGAAGTATTCCTGATTCCGTACCCGCGCCGACCCGTACCCCTGATTCCGTCCGACGCCGCGACGTACCCCCGATTCCGTCCGGCGCCGACCCGTACCCCTGATTCCACGCCGCAGCCCCTCCCCGGCCTCGGGCGGTGACTCCCGTGCCAGGACCTTGCGCCGACTCCCGTGCCAGGACTTTTACGGGTTACATGGTGGTGATCGTCCACTTCGCCGCAGGAACCACGGAAGGGAACCGCCATGCGTTTTCGGAAACTCGGCAGCTCGGACCTGGAGGTCTCGGAGATCTCGCTCGGTTCCTGGCTCACCTACTCCGGCGGGATCCAGGCCGAGCAGACGCGTGCCTGCACCGAGGCCGCGTTCGACGCGGGCATCAACTTCTTCGACACGGCCAATGTCTACGGCCGGGGCGCGGCCGAGTCGGCCTGGGGCGAGATCCTCTCCCAGCACCCCCGTGACTCCTACGTCCTGGCGACCAAGGTCTGGGGGCAGATGTCGGACACCGACCAGGGCCTGTCGGGCGAGCAGATCGGCAAGCAGATCGACGCCTCGTTGCAGCGCTTGCGGACGGACCACGTCGACCTGTACCAGGCCCACCGCTTCGACGTGACCGTGCCGATCGAGGAGACGGTCGAGGCACTCCAGAAGGTCGTACGGCAGGGCAAGGCCCGCTACCTCGGTTTCAGCGAGTGGACCCCCGAACAGATCCGGACGGCCGTGGACATCGCCGGGCCGGAGCTGTTCGTCTCGTCGCAACCGCAGTACTCGATGCTGTGGCAGGCGCCCGAGGCGGAGGTGTTCCCGGTGTGCGCGGCGAGCGGCATCTCGCACATCGTCTGGTCCCCGCTGGCGCAGGGCGTGCTCACGGGCAAGTACAAGCCGGGACAGCCGCTCCCCGCCGACAGCCGCTTCGCCAACGACGCGATGAGCGGTTCCAAGGACCTCGTCCTCAACGACGCAGCCCTGGAGGCCGTGCAGCGGCTCGTTCCCGTGGCGGAGGGCGCGGGGCTGAGTCTGCCGTCTCTGGCGTTGGCGTGGGTGCTGCGCCGGGGTGAGGTGGCATCGGCGATCACCGGAGCCTCGCGACCCGAGCAGGTGCACGCCAACGCCGCAGCCGCGGGCGTGCACCTGACGGACGACGTGCTGGCCGCGGTCGACGCGGCGCTCGGTGACGTGCCGGTCAGCCGTCCGACTCTCGCACCGTTCGCGGCCGAGGGCGTCCTGCGCCGCTGATGCGCCCGGCGGCTCGTCGGGTCCGTCCTCCAGCAGCCACCGCTGCCTGGAGGCGAGTCCGGCGACGTTCTCCTCGTCCTCGTCCCTGTCGTCGTCCTCGTCCTCGGCCTCGTTCCCGGTCGAGTCCGGGACCCGGTGGCCGGCCCTCGGTCGAGCCCGAGACCGGTGACCGGCGTCTTCGCGGTCGTGGGCCCGTACCCGCCGGGGATGGCGTCAGGGCGCGGGTGGTGGCACCTCGTCCGGGACCGGAGCAACGTCGGCGTCGTCACTCGGGAGGGGGACGGGCCGCGGGATGAGCCGATCTTCCAATGCGTCCATTCCGAAGAGGAACGCCATCATGAGACCCGGCGCTAGCAAAGCAAGCATGATCACAGGACCTCCCCAGGGGGTTGTCAATCTGTGGGCCGCCGTGGTGCCGCAGTTCGAGTATGGGGCCGTATGGCGTAGCACGCATGTCGTGCCCCGTGACCGGGAGTGACCTGCTCAGGGACCTTCCGGGGCGGGTGCCCCGCCCGGGGCACGACCGGGTGCCGCACCCCGCGCCCCTACCGGACCACGTCCAAGTCCTAGAGATCGAGGACGACTTCGGTGGTCGGCCGGCTGCAGCAGATCAGGGCCGTGCCTGCCTCGGGAGGTTCGAGGGGCGGGACGGTGTAGGCGATGTCGCCGGAGACGACCGGGGTGACACAGGTGTGACACACCCCGGTGCGGCAGGACCAGCGGGTGGGGACGTCGCAGGCCTCCGCGAGGTCGAGGAGGGACGCGCGCTCCGGTGACCACGCGGTGCTGATGCCGCTGCGGGCGAAGGTGACGAGCGGACCGGTGGCCCCGGAACCGGCCGCCTCGATACCGGTCGGCTGGTGCGGCCGGACCGCCGGTTCGGCAGTGATCCCGGGGTTGATGGCCGGCAGGGCGCTGAACACCTCGGTGTGGATCCGCTCGGCCGGCAGCCCCTGCGCGCGCAGGTGACCTCCGAGGGCGTCCATGAAGGCGGGCGGCCCGCAGAGGTAGGCGTCGGCGTCCGCCGGAATGGCCATGTCCGCGAGCGACCGAGCGGTCGGACGGCCTCGGTGGACGTGGGTCTCCCCCTCGCGCCCGGTGACGTCGTCGGCCGCAGTGTAGCAGATGTACGCGCGGCCGAGGGGGAGCCGGGCCAGCAGTGCCCGGGACTCGGCCGCGAAGACATGCTGCGCGCGGTCCCGGGCCGTGTGGATCCACCACACCGGGCGGGGGTCCCGGACCGCGGCGAGCCGGTGGAGCATCGCCAGCACGGGGGTGGCGCCGATCCCCGCGGAGACGAGGACGACCGGGCGGGTGCCGTCTTCGAGGACGAACGTCCCCCGGGGGCTCGCGATGTCCACGAGGTCCCCGGGGCGGAGGCACGCGTGGAGGTAGCCGCTGACCCGGCCGTGCGGCTCGCGTTTGACGCTGATGCGGTAGGTGGGGGCGCCCGGCGCGGAGGACAGGGAGTAGCTCCGTACGGCGGGGGCGTCCTTTCCCGTGGTGACCCGGAGGGACAGGTACTGACCGGGCCGGGCCTCGGGCAGCGGTGTGCCGTCGGTGGCGTCGAGGTGGATCGAGGTGACGCTGGGGGTCTCGGGGACGAGGCGGGCCACGCGCAGGCGCGTGAAGCCGGGCCAACCCGGCTCCCGCTTCGTCGGCCCGCCCTGCGCGAGTTCGCGGAACGACTGCTGCCATCCGGGGCTCAGGGCGGGGATGCTCAGGGCTTTGCGCAGCTGCGCGGGATCACGGTCGGGGAGGTAGAGCAGCGCGTCGGTGTCGGCGACGCTGAGCACTTCCGGACCCTGTCGCGTGCGGGTGATGTCGTCGCCGGCCTGCACATGTCCCTCGGTGATGACACGCAGGTAGAAGCCGGGGCGGTGGTGGGCGACCAGGAGGGAGGCCATGGCGGGTTCGCCCAGGCGCATCCCGACGCGGTAGCAGGTGACGCGGGGCTGGGTGACCTCGAACTCCGCTTCGCCGATGCGGTAGCGGTCGCCGATGCACACCTCGTCGTCGGGGAGGCCGTCGACGGTGAAGTTCTCCCCGAAGCTGCCGGGGGTGAGGTCCTGGCGGCTCAGCTCCTTCTCCCAGTACCGGTAGGACTCCAGCTGGTAGACGAGGACCGCCCGGTTCTCGCCTCCGTGTCCCGCCAGATCACCCTGGCCGTCTCCGTCGATGTTCAGGTGCCGCACCATCCGGCGGCCGTGCACGGGTGCCTTCCACGCGCCGGTGTGGACGGTCCTTCCCTGCCACGAGACGTCCTTGGGCTTCCCTACGTTCACGGACAGCAGCGTCGCCATTGCGGTACTCCTGCGTGGGTGGCCGACCGGGAGCAACTCCCCTGAGGATCTTCTTGCGCCACGGCCGATTTTAGTTCTTCCGCCGCCGTCGTACCGGCTCGGTGGCCCGGCGCCGCTCGCGGGCGGACGCTTGAGTCGAGTGCCCGGCTCGCTCCGGCCCCGGAGGGCAGACCCACGTCGATCTAACCAGTAAAAGTGTATTGACAGGTTAGGTCGAGCGTGATCGACTGATCGCATAACCCTTAAAGGTGAAGTGAGAGGTTAGAGAGATGACTTCCGTAGTCCATCACCGCACCGCCACCGTCAGTGGCCTCGAGGTCTTCTACCGGGAGGCCGGCGACCCGCAGGCACCGACCCTGGTCCTGCTCCACGGCTTCCCGACCAGCTCGCACATGTTCCGCCGGCTGATCCCGGCGCTCGCCGACCGCTACCACGTCATCGCGCCGGACCACATCGGCTTCGGCCAGTCGGCGATGCCCTCCCCGCAGGACTTCCCCTACACCTTCGAGGCGCTCACCCAGGTCACCTCCGACCTGCTCGATCAGCTGGGTGTCGACCGGTTCGCGATGTACGTGCAGGACTACGGGGCTCCCATCGGCTGGCGGCTCGCGCTGCGGACCCCGGACCGCGTCACCGCGATCGTCACCCAGAACGGCAACGCCTATGTCGAGGGCTTCGTCAAACCCTTCTGGGACGGGGTGTTCGCCTACGCCGAGGCGCCCGGACCGGAGACCGAGGCCCCGATGCGCGGCGCCCTGACCCCCGAGATCACCCGCTGGCAGTACGTGAACGGAGTCGCCGACCCCAGCCTCGTCAGCCCCGACAACTGGGTCCACGACCAGGCACTGCTCGACCGGCCGGGCAACGACGAGATCCAGCTCAAGCTCTTCCGCGACTACCCGACCAACGTGGACCTCTACCCGAAGGTCCACCAGTACTTCCGCGACTCCCAGGTGCCGGTGCTCGCCGTCTGGGGCGCCAACGACGAGATCTTCGGGCCCGCGGGCGCCGAGGCGTTCCGCCAGGACCTGCCCCAGGCCGAGATCCACCTGCTCGAATCGGGGCACTTCGCGCTGGAGAGCCACCTGGAGAACATCACGCAGTACATCCGCGACTTCCTCGGCCGCGTCGTCGCCTGACCTGCGGGGGCCGGGACCGCCGGGGACCGCACGGGTCACGGCCGGCACGCGCTCCCGGGGCACCTCCCATGGACAACCGCCCTCGCGCGCACCCGGAGGGCACTCCACTGGCATCCCAGAGGCGGAACCCCAGGGACGGACCGCGACACGCGCCCGGGAGCGCGGGTGTCCGCCGCCCGCCGCCCCCTCCATGCGCCTGGCCCCCGCTCCGCCCACCGCCGCCCAACCCCCACACCCCGTACCCGGAAGGAAAAGTCATGGGACTGTCCTGGCAGCAAGGTCCCCTCTCCGCGAGCGCGATCGGACACTTCCTCACTCCCGAACCCCTGCCGCAGCGCCTGCTGTTCGCCGAGCGGCTGCGCCGCCGTATGCGCGTGCGGTTCAACGGGACCTGGATCGCCGACAGCGAGAACGTCCTGCTGCTGCACGAGCCCGGCCGCTACCCGGTCGCCTACTACCCCCGCACGGACGTGGATCCGCAGGCACTGGTCAGGAGCGACAAGGTCACCCGGCATCAGGATCTCGGTGAGACCACCTGGTACGCCGTGCGCGTGGGCGACCGCGTCACCGAACGCGCCGCCTGGGAACTCACCGCTCCGCCCGGGCACGCCGCCGCCTTCGAGGACCGCGTCGCCTTCGCCTGGCGGGCGATGGACGCCTTCTACGAGGAGGACGAACGCATCCTGGGACACGCGGCGGACCCGTACCACCGTATCGACATCCGTGACACGTCCCGCACGGTGGAAGTCCGCCTCGCGGACACGGTGGTGGCCCGCTCCGAACACCCGGTGGTGCTCTACGAGTCCGGCTTCGCCCCGCGCTGGTACGTCCCGCGCGCGGACATCGACGAGAGCCTGCTGAGCCCCGCCGAGGGACAGACCTTCTGCCCTTACAAGGGGCTGTGCGACTACTACGACATCGGCACCGCGCACCGCGCCGCCTGGTCGTACCGCGACGCCTACAGCGAGGTCGCCCGGATAGAGGGCATGGTCTCCTTCGAGCCGGACCAGGTCGAGGTCCGTCTCGACGGCAGGCGGCTGGAGATCGAGCCGGGCCAGAAGGTCGTCGCGCACGGAGTCGACCGCGGTCTCGACGCCGACGAGATCACGTCGCGTTGACCGTCCCTGGCCCCCGTACGCATGCTGACCGCCTCCGACAGGGCGCGCCGGCAGGAGATTCCGGCCTCCGCCGATCCTGAGGGGAGTCGAAAGGCTCACCGGGTGGCGGGAGTCGACTCGATGACGACCACCCGCGCCCACACGGGCGGTGAGTCCGGGACGTAGTCGGGGTCGTCCTCGTCCCACGAGGAGGACGAGGACTGCCGGGGGAAGAGGCCGACCACCGTCCGGCACGGTGGCCGCTCGCTCGGCCAGGGGGTCTGACCGTCGGTCAGGACCACGATGACATCCGGCCGAGGCCCCCTGCGGAGGGCTCTGGCGAAGCCCGTCCGCAGGTCGGTCCCCCCACCGCCCACCAGCGGAATTCCTTCCGCTCGGCAGAGCGGGTGCACGATCCGGGCGGACGCGTCGCACGGCAGTACGGTGATGAGGTCGCGGCGGCCGCCCACGGCACGGGAGATCGCGGCGACCTCCCGGAGCGCGCTGCCCAGTTCGTCGTCACCGACCGACCCGGAGGTGTCGATGACCACGGCGACGCGAGGAGGTCTGCGCCGGAGGCTCGGCAGTACGGCGCGGGGCACCCCGGCCGAGCGCCGCGACGGCCGGCCGTACGTGTAGTCCTCGCCCGCGCCGGAGCCGGAGGCCGCCGAACGGACCGCCGCTCCCAGCAGGTCCCGCCACGGCTGCGGCGGCTGGAACGCCTCCCGCGCCCATCGCCGCCATCCCCCGGGAGCGTTTCCCGGACGTGCGGTGATGCCCTGCGCCACTCGGAACCGGACGGCGTCCCGTTCCTGGTCGCTGAGGCCGTACGCTCCGTCCGGTCCCAGCTCCCATTCCCGGTCCAGTCCGTCGGCGCCACTGCCGCAGTCCAGCCAGGCCAGGCTCTGGGTGCGCGGCCCGAGCCGGAACTGGCGCAGATAGTCCTCCATGAGCTCGCCCTCGGGCAATGCCAGGGTCTCCGGCATGACCGCGCCCTCGGGGCGGTGGAGCCCCTCGCCGAACACGTCGTCGTTGATCTCGCAGTCCGCCGCGATGTTCATCCGCAGCCGTTCGGCCGGGCCCGTCAGCCCCTGCTCGCGCGCGACCCGGTCGCTGCGCCCGTGATGGTCGCGCAGCAGATGGGACACCTCGTGCACCCATACTCCGGCCAGTTCCTCCACCGACGTCCGGTCCACGAACCGTGGTGACACATAGCACCGCCAGTACCGGTCGACGGCCATCGTCGGGACCCGCCGCGACTCCACGGCGTGCAGGGCGAAGAGCGCCGTCGCCAGGTAGGGCCTGACCCGGGCGGCGTGCAGCCGGGCGGCGAACAGCTTGTCGCGGTCCAGTGCCCCGGCCGCGTCCGGTGCCCGGGGCGCGTGCGGTGCTTCGGGTGTGTCCGGTACCGCGGGCGTGTCCGGGGGACCCGCGACGTCAGGCGTCCCCGCGATGTCAGGCGTCCCCGCGACGTCAGGCGCCCCCGATGTGTCCGCGTTCATCGGCCGGCCGGCGCGGCGACCGCGGTCCGTGCCGCCGCGCGGTCGGCCCGCCGGGACAGGGAGACCGCTCCGGCGAGCTTGTCGATCGACGCCGGAACGTCCCAGTCCTCGTGGCGCAGCGAGGCGAGTGTGTTCGCGGGCACGACCACGAGGTCCGGTGCTCCGGTCTCCACCGCGCGGACCAGGAGCGCCCACGCGGCCTCCCAGCGGGTCCTCTCCGGGCGCTTGCGGACCGCCTCCACCACACCGTCGAGCACGGCCTGGCGCAGATCCCCGCGTTCCGGCAGGGCGGCACTCTGCGGATCGGCGAGCAGCACCTCGGGGTCCGGGAGGTCGATCCGGTCGAGACCGGCCAGCAACTCCAGCCCCGGACCGTCCCCCACGGTGCCTCTGACCAGCAGGGACATGACTTCACGGGAGGAGCCGGCCGCGGTCGCGAAGGCGATCAGACACAGTGTCATCTCCCAGCTCCGGGGAGACGGCCAGGGGCCGCCCCGGCGCGTCTCGTTGCTCGGCAGCCGGTGGACGAGCCCGGGGCGGGCGGTGAGGAGCCCGCACACCGCTCGGCGGGCGAGGTCCACGGCCCCCGGCAGCCGCTCGGGGTCGAGCCGTGGCAGCGTGGCCCGCGGCCAGGTCCCGCCGAGCCCGCGGACCACGACCTCGTGGTCGTGGGTCCACTGAAGGTGGACGAACCGGTTGGCCAGCGGCGGGCTCAGCTCCCAGCCGTCGGCCGCCGAGGCCCGCGGGTTGGCGGCGGCCACGATCCGGACCCCGGGCGGCAGCCGCAGGGCGCCGACGCGCCGTTCGAGGACGAGGCGGAGCAGAGCGGCCTGGACGGCCGGCGGGGCGGTGGACAGCTCGTCGAGGAAGAGCAGTCCCCGGCCGGCCCGGACCAGCCGTACCGCCCAGTCCGGCGGGGCCATCGGCACACCCTGCTCCGCCGGATCGTCTCCGACGACGGGCAGTCCCGAGAAGTCGGACGGTTCGTGGACGCTGGCGATCACCGTGGTCAACGGCAGATCGAGGGACGCCGCGAGCTGTGTCAGCGCCGCGGTCTTGCCGATCCCCGGTTCACCCCACAGGAGTACGGGCAGGTCGGCGGCGACGGCCAGGGTCAGGGCCTCCAGCTGGATGTCGGGGCGCGGTTCGGTCGACGTGTCGCGCAGCAGGGCCAGCAACGCGCCGGCGACGTCGAGTGGGGCGGGGTGGGGCGGAGTGGCGGGGGTGTCGGTCGCGCGGGAACGGGCGTGGGTGGACATGTGTGATCACCTTTGGGGTGTGTGGCGACCCGGAGGGGACGCGGCGGACGGAGGCCGGGGCGGCGGAAGGACGCGGGGACTGCGGGGGAGGAACGGTCCCCGGGTCAGCGGAAGGTGGCGTGGCGCGGGTGCGGGCGGCCGGGGCGTCGGCCGGGACGGACACGGCGGGAGCCAGGCCCGGTGGCGATGCCTGCGCCGAATCCGGGTCCGGTGCCGCTGTCCGGCCCGGAGCCGATGAGGCCGGCTCTGTAGAGCCCGTACGTGATGCGCCGTCGCGCCGCCGCCTCCAGTTCGTCCCGCAGGGCGCCGTCGCGCAGCAGCGCGTCGGGGCCGAGCAGGACTTCGACGACGGCCAGCGCACCGGCGGTGTCGCCGTGGTCGAGGCGTTCGCGGACGCCGGCGAGGCAGTCCGGTTGCCGGTGCGCCACATCGATGACGCGCAGGCAGGGGAGGGGGGTACCGGTCAGCGCCGCCAGCAGTTCCTCGCGGCGGATCTCGTCCGGGTCGTGGTCGAGTGGGGCCAGGACTCCGTCGACCAGGCCGATACGGTGGCGGGCTCCCCGGCACTCGACGAGGTGCGGTCGTCCCGGCCGGTCCACGGACGGTGACGGGTGGACCGCGGAGTGGTCGCCCGGTGCCCCAGGTGCCAGTGCCGAGGCGACCAGCGGGTGCAGCCGGTCCACCTCGATGGCTCCGGCGCGGATCAGGTCCAGGTCGGGCAGCACCCAGGTCGCCGCGTCGGGCAGGACCGGCAGTGCGGAGAGGTCAGCCTGCGCGGACGCGGCCGTGATCCGCGGCGCGGGCGGCCCGAAGCCGTCCCCGTCCGCGGCGAGGTTCACGACCACCCGGTGGCGGGCCCCGAGCCGTACGGCGACGGCGCCGGCGGGTCGCCCCTCGGCGCGCAGCACGATGCCCGCCTCGGCGGCCCATCGGTCGACGGCGCACCGGTGTGCCCACGGCACTCCCGCCGACGCGTCCGGATCCACCGCGGCGTCGGCGTCGGTGGGCGGCCGCTCGGCACCGGCGCGGATCCGCAGCTCGTCCGTCCTGCGCACGTCCCAGAGATGGCGGTGGAGGTCGAGGCGGAACCGCCCGGCGGGGTGGGGATGGGGGTGGCGACGGGCACCGGCGTCGGGGCAGGAGCCGTCCCAGAGCGCGAGGCTGATCCGCTGACCGGCGTCCGCCCAGGCCGGCGGTGTCCGCGCGACGAGGTGCACCGGGCCCGTGCCGTCCCGTCCCGCCCCGTCGTACCGTGCCAGGGCGAGGGTCAGCCCCGGGCGCAGCAGCCCGTCGGGGGCGATCCTCGGCATGTGCCAGCGCAGCAGGTCGGGGGCGAGATGGCGGAGGTCGGCCCGGATCCGGGCGGCGAGGTCCCGGCCGTGGGCGCGGGCCACCGAACGCGGACTGAAGTCGACGTCGACCCGCGCGGCGGCACAGGCGCCCGCCCAGTCCCCCGCGGAGCGGCGGGCGGTCGACGTCTCGATCATGGAGGGCGGCACGGCGAACTCGCGCACGCGCAGCCAGAGGGAAAGGCGGGAATCCCGGTTCGCGGTCGCAGTGAGCATCAGCACTCACCTTGCGCGGACGGGGCCCCCATTCTGTCAACGGAGTGAATGGTCATCGCGGGGAGCGTAGCGGTCCTCGCCGGCGAGGTGCCACGGGTTTTCGATCGGACCGCCCGTGGGCGCGGGCCAGGTTCGTCGCCGAGCGGTCAGGCGGTTCACGTCGGGAGGGAGGTACGGGCGCCACAGCCCGTACCTCCCTCCCGGCATCCCCGACCCGCGGCCTCCCAGGGGATGCTGAGGCCGCGTCCGGCCGGGTGGGTCAGTCCGTGCCGAACTCCATCGCGGCGCGGTCCAGCATCTCGTCGTCCTCGGAGACCTCGCCACGGGAGGCGATGGCCTCGGCTCCGCCCTCCGGCATGGTGCCGATCAGTCCGGTGGCGGCCGCCTGCGCGGCGCCGATGGCGGGTGAGGTGCCGATCAGGCCGAGTCCGGCGTACTGCTCCAGCTTGGCGCGCGAGTCGGCGATGTCGAGGTTGCGCATGGTGAGCTGGCCGATCCGGTCCACGGGGCCGAAGGCCGAGTCCTCGGTGCGCTCCATGGACAGCTTGTCCGGGTGGTAGCTGAACGCCGGACCCGTGGTGTCGAGGATCGAGTAGTCCTCGCCGCGCCGCAGCCGCAGGGTCACCTCGCCGGTGACGGCCGTGCCGACCCAGCGCTGCAGCGACTCACGCACCATCAGTGCCTGCGGGTCCAGCCAGCGGCCCTCGTACATCAGCCGGCCGAGGCGCCGGCCCTCGTTGTGGTACTGGGCGACGGTGTCCTCGTTGTGGATCGCGTTGACCAGACGCTCGTACGCCGCGTGCAGCAGGGCCATGCCGGGCGCCTCGTAGATGCCGCGGCTCTTGGCCTCGATGATCCGGTTCTCGATCTGGTCGGACATGCCCATGCCGTGCCGGCCGCCGATCGCGTTGGCCGCCATCACCAGGTCGACCGCGGAGCCGAACTTCTCGCCGTTGATGGTGACCGGGCGGCCCTGGTCGAAGCCGATCGTGACGTCCTCGGCGGCGATCTCGACCGAGGGGTCCCAGAACCGGACGCCCATGATCGGCTCCACGCTCTCCACGCCGGTGTCGAGGTGTTCCAGGGTCTTGGCCTCGTGGGTGGCACCCCAGATGTTGGCGTCGGTGGAGTACGCCTTCTCCGTGCTGTCGCGGTAGGGCAGGTTGTGCGCGAGGAGCCACTCCGACATTTCCTTGCGGCCGCCGAGCTCGGTCACGAAGTCCGCGTCCAGCCAGGGCTTGTAGATCCGCAGGTGCGGATTGGCGAGCAGGCCGTACCGGTAGAAACGCTCGATGTCGTTGCCCTTGAACGTCGACCCGTCGCCCCAGATCTGTACGTCGTCCTCGAGCATCGCCCGGACCAGGAGGGTGCCGGTGACGGCGCGTCCGAGCGGGGTGGTGTTGAAGTAGGCGCGGCCGCCCGAACGGATGTGGAACGCCCCGCAGGTGAGCGCCGCCAGGCCCTCCTCGACCAGTGCCTCGCGGCAGTCGACCAGGCGCGCGATCTCGGCACCGTAGGTCTTCGCGCGGCCGGGCACCGAGGCGATGTCGGGTTCGTCGTACTGGCCGATGTCGGCGGTGTAGGTGCACGGGATGGCTCCCTTGTCGCGCATCCACGCGACCGCGACCGAGGTGTCGAGACCGCCTGAGAAGGCGATGCCGACGCGCTCGTCGGCGGGAAGGGAGGTGAGGACCTTAGACATAGAAAGAGTATGCATTGAAACGCATGGTCATGCAAAGTCCTCCAGGTCGGACCGCTGGTGGTGTCCCGGACAGCGGTGTCCGGATCTGTGGGACATCTGGCTCCAGCGACATGGCGGCCCCCGCGATCCGAGCGGACCCTTGAGGAGGAACACGGAAGGTCCCCGGCATGGACCGGCGGACGGTGACAAGGAGGCGGATGTGATGTCGAGTCGTACGGACACAGCGGCAGGGGTGACGGTGCCCGACACGCGCCTGGCGCGCGAAGCCACCGCGCTGGTGCGCGACACCTCGACCGAACTCCTCTTCCACCACTCGCGCCGGGTGTTCTGGTTCGGCAGCCTGCAAGGGCGCAACCGGGATCTGAGCTTCGATCCCGAGCTGCTGTACATCGGGGCCATGTTCCACGACCTGGGGCTCGGCGAGCGCTTCCAGCACAGCGGCCGCCGGTTCGAGGTGGACAGCGCCGACGAGGCCCGCCGGTTCCTGCGCGCGCACGACGTGCCCGAGGACAGCATCCGCAGGGTCTGGACGGCCATCGCCCTGCACACCACCCCGGGGGTCCCGCAGTTCATGGAACCCGAGGTCGCCCTGGTGACCGCGGGGGTCGAGTACGACGTCCTCGGCATCGGCTACGCCGACGTCCCCGACGAGGACCGCGCGGCGATCACCGCCCTGCACCCCAGACCCGACTTCAAGCGCCGCATTCTCGCCTCCTTCACCGAAGGCGTCCGGCACAAGCCGGAGTCCACCTTCGGCAACGTCAAGGCCGACGTCCTCGCCCACTACGTCCCCGGCTTCGAGCGCGGCGACTTCGTCAGCACGATCCTGGATTCGCCGTGGCCCGAGTGAGGGCCGATCCCCTTACGGGCGCGACGAGTTCGCCCCACACGGTGGCGGTGCTCGCCTTCGACGGAGTGCAACTCCTCGATGTCGCGGGCCCCGCCGAGGTGTTCACCACCGCGAACGAGGACGGCGCCGACTACGACGTACGCATCGTGTCGGAGACCGGGGCGGGCATCCGCACCTCCTCCGGGGTACGGCTCAGCGCCGACACGTCGGCGGAGCAACTCCCCGAGCGGCTCGGGACCCTCGTGGTGCCCGGCCGCCCGGACTGGCGGCGAGCGGTCGACGACCGTCACCTGGTGGACCTGGTCACGGCGCTCTCCACGCGTTCGTCCCGCACGGCCTCGGTCTGCGCGGGCGCCTTCCTGCTGGCCGAAGCCGGGATCCTGGAGGGCCGCCGCGCCGCGACGCACTGGCGGCTCGCGGGCGAACTCGCCACGCGCTACCCCCGCGTGCGCGTCGAGGCCGATCCCGTGTTCGTCCAGGACGGTCCTGTCCTGACCTCGGCGGGCGTCACGACGGGCATCGATCTGGCGCTCGCGCTCGTCGAGGCGGACCACGGGGCGGACCTCGCGCGCGCTGTCGCCCGGCAGCTCGTGGTATTCATGGCGCGGCCGGCCGGCCAGTCCCAGTTCAGCGCGCGGATGACCCCGCGCGGCTCCGGACATCCCACCCTGCGCGGGGTCATGGACGCCATCGCGGCGGATCCGGCACAGGCCCACCACATGGACGCGCTCGCGCTGCAGGCGGGCGTCAGCACCCGGCATCTGAGCCGGCTCTTCCGCACGGAGGTCGGCATGACCCCCGGCCGGTACGTGGAGTTGGTCCGCGTCGAAGCCGCGCAGGCGCTTCTCACGAGCGGCAACGACTCGGTGGACGCCGTCGCCGCACGGTCCGGCTTCGGTTCCGCGGAATCCATGCGGCGCAGCTTCCAGCACATCATCGGTGTCGCCCCCACGGTCTACCGCGCCCGTTTCCGGAGCACGGCGGAGCAGGGGACCCGGGGCTGAGCCCGGTGCCGCTTCGTCCGCTCGGGGCGCCGCCCGGCTCGGCGTCCTTCACGTCGGTGCCGGTGGGCGTGGCGCGCGCGACGATCCTCGCCCCCGGCTCCAGCGGGCCTCCCCACTCCGCCAGACCTATCGTGGAGAGGAGGAACCCGCGAGCGCACACCCTGGAAGTGTGCGCGCCCCAGACCCCCCGACCTCAGGGAGCGCGTCATGTCGCGCAGCAGCAACTTCGCCGTCCTGGAGAACTTCGGATCAGCGGTGAACAGTGACCATCTCGGCGAGCTGGACGACTACGTCGCCCCAGGCTCCGTGGACCACGACCCGGCACCGGGCCAGATTCCCGGCCCCGAGGGCTACGAGGAGATGTTCGCCACGATGAGACGGGCCTTCCCCGATCTGCACATCGAGGTCGAACACGTCATGGCCACCGACGACGAGATCGCCTTCGCGTACACCATCACGGGCACCCATCTCGGTGAACTGATGGGGCACGCCCCGACCGGCAGGACGGTGAGCTACCGGGGCATGCAGATCAGCCGGTTCGCCGACGGGAAGATGGCCGAACGCTGGGGCAGCAGCGACGAGCTCGGCATGCTGCGCCAGCTCGGTCTCACCCCGTGATGATCACCGCGGGCCGTCCGTGAACGCACCTGTCGCAGGGACGCGCGCACGGCGCCGGGTTCGGCCGCACGGTCCCCGCGGCCCGGTGAGCACGGCAGATGCCGGTTCGGCACCCCCGGGACGGTGACGGGCCCGCCGGGAGACAGCCATGAGTACCGACGAGGGAGCCGCCGCCCACCAGGAGGCCCTGTGGGGCGCGCCCGCCGAGACGGAGGGCGCGGCGGCGGCCGTCATCGACGCGGACGGGACCGTCGCGGGCTGGACCCGCGGCGCCGGGCGGCTCCTGGGCTACGCCGCCGAGGAGGTGCTGGGCCGGCCGTTCGCGGACCTGCTGGCACCGACCGGCGCGGCCCGGCCGCGCCACCGCCGCGGGCACCGGCTGGAAGTGGGACTGCGCATCTCCCGACTGGCCGCACGGGACGGCGCGCCCCGGTGGCTGGCCTCGTTCGACCCCCGTCCCGACGCCCGCCGGCGGCTCGCGAGCGAGCGTCTCGCCCTGCTCAGCGAGGCCAGCACCCGCATCGGGACCACCCTCGACGTCATGCAGACCGGACAGGAACTGGCCGACTTCGCCGTACCGCGGCTGGCCGACTACGTCACCGTGGATCTCGCGGAGTCCGTCTCCCTCGGTGCGGAGCCCCTGGTTCGGCTGGGGATGGACGCCGGACGCGTCCCCGCCTTCCGCCGCGCGGGGGTGGCGTCGATCCACGAAGGCATCCCGGAGTCGTTGTGGGACCGCGGCCAGCCCGTGTTCGTCCCGCCGGCCTCACCGTTCACCCAGGTGCTGACCTCGGGGAAGTCCTTCATCGAGCCTATGCTGCGCAAATCCCTCGGCACCTGGCTGCGGTGCGATCCGGAGCGGACCCGGGTCATCCGCACGACCGACATGCACACCGTGATGATGGTGCCGATCCAGGCGAGGGGCGTCGTCCTCGGTATCGCCGTCTTCGTGCGGACGGACAATCCCGCCCCGTTCGAGCAGGACGATCTCGTCCTCGCGGAGGAGCTGGTCGACCGGGCCGCGCTGAGCCTCGACAACGCCCATCGTTACACCCGCGAACACATCGCCGCGCTGGCCCTGCAGCGCAATCTCCTCCCGTCCCGCCTGTCCGGCGGACCGGCCCTGGAGGTGGGCTCACGCTATCTGCCCGCCGACCTGGATCACGGTGTGGGCGGGGACTGGTACGACGTGATGGCCCTGCCCCGTGACCGGGTCGCCCTCGTCGTCGGCGACGTGGTCGGCCACGGCATCCAGGCGGCGGCCGCGATGGGCAGGCTCCGTACCGCGCTGCGCACGCTCGCGGACATGGATCTGCCGCCCGTCGAGCTTCTGACGCGCCTGGACCGCACGGTCGGCCGTCTGGCGCAGGAGGACGCGGACTCCCCGGGCGCCACCTTCGCGGGCGTGGGCGCGACCTGTCTGTACGTCGTCTACGACCCGGCGGAACGGATCATCGACATCGCCGGAGCCGGACACCTTCCCCCCGTCGTCGTCAGCCCCGACGGTGAGGCGACCGTCACGAGGATTCCCTCCGGAGTCCCGATCGGCCTGGGCCTCGGGCACTTCGAATCCGTCCGGATCGAGATCCCCGACGGCAGCCTGATCGCCCTGTACACCGATGGACTGGTCGAGTTCCCGACCGAGGACATCGAGTCCGGGATACGCCGCCTCGCCGCCGCCCTGGCCCGTCCGGGGCTGCCCCTGGAGGAACTGTGCGACCGGGCCGTCGCCGCCCGCCGCACCCCCTCCCTGTCCGACGACGCCACCCTGCTGCTGGCCCGGACAGGTCCCTCCGGCGCGCCCTGAATCCCCTCGGACCCGGCCGGGCCGGACGACGGTCCGGCCCGGATCTGTGGGCCGTTGGTGGCAATGCGGTCCGCGCCCGCTTGCGCCTGTCGCCCGGGTGCTCGCGCCGCGCTGAACAATCGCCCTGGTCAAGACGCGCAGACGTGTCCGAGTGGCGGCGAGGGGAAAGACGATGGACAGGACAGGACGTCCGGAACGCAGAGCGTTTCTTGCCGGCGGATTCGCGATCGCGGCGGCAGCGGTGGCCGGATGCTCCGCCACCGAGGCCGTGGTGTCGCCGGCCGGGACCCCGTCGGCGACGGGGACCTCCACGGCGCCACGGCCGAAGACGCCCGCGGCGGCCTTCGCGCGGCTCATGGACGGCAACAAGCGCTGGGTGAGCGGGGATCTCGAGCACCCCGACCGGGATCCCGACCGGCGGGAGTTCGTCGCGCAGGAACAGGTGCCCTTCGGGTCGGTCCTCTCGTGCATCGACTCCCGGGTGCCGCCCGAACTGCTCTTCGACACCGGACTGGGCGACCTGTATGTGATGCGCACGGGCGGTGAGGCGATCGGCCCGGTGGTCACCGGTTCGGTCGAATACGGACCCATGACGAGCGGCACTCCGCTCATTGTGGTCCTCGGCCATCAGCGGTGCGGCGCGGTCGCGGCGGCGTACAAGTCGATTCGCGACAGCAAACCACTTCCCGGCAATCTGCAGGCGATCGTCGAGGCCCTGCGACCGGCGTACGAGCCGGCGGCCAGGGAAGGCGGGTCCGACCCTGTGGAGACCATGGCCCGCGCCCAGGTCAAGCTGACCGCGGAGGACCTGCGCTCCAACAAGGACCTCGCCCCGCTCGTGAAGAAGGGCGCTCTGGCGGTGGTCGGCGCCTACTACTCGCTCGACACCGGCAAGGTGGAGATCCTGACCGGCGCGCCCTCCTGAACCGCTCGGGCCGCGACTGAACCGCTCGGGCGAGGCCGTCCCGCTGAACCGCTCGGCCGCGGTCGTCCCGCCGCGCGGTCGCCGGGAGGACGCGGACGCGTGCGCACGCGCCAGGCTCGCTCACCCGCCGGGGGTGCGCGACGGGTGGCGGCGGCCGGCGCGGCGGGTCGTGCCGCCCATCGTTCGGCGGTCACCCCCCGGTGTGAAACGGCCCGAACTGCGGGCCTTTGCCGGGCCGGGCGGAGGCGTCTCTGTTTCCTGATGGCCGTTGCTCTCTGGTGGTCGGCGGATTCGCCGTGTAGCGTCGCTCGCAGATGTCGTGGTTCGCAGTACCTGCCCGCGCTCCGGTGCGGGCTTTTTGCTGTGCAGTGCCTGAGGACCAGGGCGATCACCTCCGGATCCGCGCGGTGCGGATCCGAAATCGACTGAGAGGCATTGACATGGCCACCGGAACCGTGAAGTGGTTCAACTCGGAAAAGGGCTTCGGCTTCATCGCGCAGGACGGCGGCGGTCCCGACGTCTTCGCGCACTACTCGAACATCAACTCGAGTGGCTTCCGTGAGCTCCAGGAGGGCCAGGCCGTCACGTTCGACGTGACCCAGGGCCAGAAGGGCCCCCAGGCCGAGAACATCACCCCCGCCTGACCGACGGCAGGGTAGAACGCCCGTGCCCGCGGAGTGCAGACTCCGCGGGCACGGGCGGTCCCGGAAGCGAGCCGTGCACAGGGGTGAAAGCCGGGCCGACCGGCACGACACGCGCGGGATGCCCGCTCCTCGGGCCAGGCGCGCCGTTTCCGGACCGACCAACCACGACCGTGGCGAACGGTTCGCCGAGCCGCGGTGAAGTGACCCCGCGCCCGATGGCGCGGCGCCGCTCAGCGCCGCCGCCGGGTCCCGCCCCCGGTCCCTGGTCGGTACGGCGCCCGATCCTGACGGCGCCGCAGCGGCCGAAGCGGCCAATGAAGCCCGGTCTCCGCCCTACGGAACGCGGTCTTCCGGGAGCCTCGGCGAAGGACAGGAACCCGGATCCGGGTCATGGCCCGACATGGGCGCACGGCTTCCGCTGACGGGGCGTCGGCACGGACGGACCACGGTCGCGCCCGTCACCCGGCATCACTCGGGCATGAGGGCGCGCGCGCCCGGTCCGGGCAGGGCCGTGACCTCGACCGGGGTGAGCGCCACGTGTTCGTCGGCGCACTCGACCACGACCCGCACCGGAGCCCCGCACCCGCTGTGCCGGATGTCGAGAATCGGGCCCTCGGGATCCGCCACGTACGCCTCACCCCATTGTCTGAGTGCCACCAGGACGGGCCACAGGTCCCGCCCCTTGCGGGTCAGACGGTATTCGTGTCGCGTGCGGCTGCCCGCTTCCCGGTAGGGCTCGGTCCGCAGGATCCCGGACGTGACCAGTGTGCGGAGCCGGCCGGCCAGGACCGCCTCCGAAAGCCCCATGTGACGGCGGAAGTCGTCGAACCGGCGGACGCCGTTGAAGGCGTCACGCAGGATCAGCAGCGTCCACTTCTCGCCCACCAGGTCGAGCGTGCGCTGGACCGTGCAGTTCTCCGTGCTCACCTCGAGCCACTCCATACCCGCATCATAGGCGAGCTGGCTTCGTCGTTGACAGTCAGCGGCGGCCACGGCTAGCTTCGATCTACGCAGTCAGATGAGGAGCGCAGGCATGGGCCGGTCACGTACGTACGAGTGGGAAGACCCGTCGGTCTCGGCCTCCGAGGTCGGGCGCGCCAGCGGACTCGACTTCCTGCGCGCGATGATCGCCGGCAGGCTGCCCGGTCCTCCCATCGGCGCCACCATCGGGTTCGTGCTCGAAGAGGTCGAACACGGGCACGCGGTGTTCTCGCTGGAGCCCGGCGAGGAGCACTACAACCCCATCGGAAGCGTCCACGGCGGGATCTACGCGACCCTGCTCGACTCCGCGGCGGGGTGCGCCGTCCAGACGACGCTTCCGCAGGGCATGGCCTACACCTCGCTCGACCTGACCGTGAAGTTCCTGCGGCCGATCACGGTGGACACCGGCAAGGTCCGCGCCGTGGGCACCGTCCTGAACGGCGGCCGCCGCACCGCGCTGGCCCAGGCCGAGCTGTTCGACTCCGCCGACCGGCTGCTCGCCCACGCCACCAGCAGTTGCCTGCTGTTCCCTGCGCCGACCGCCTGAACGTACGGCGCGCCCGGGGCTGTCGTCACCGGACGGCCCCGGAGCCGGCGGGGCCATGGCTCTGAGGCCTTCCCGAGCCCGTCCGGCACGCTCCGGGCCACGGAGCCGCGCTCGGGCCGTGCGACGTGCCCCGGCCGGGACCGCGAGGTCGACCGGGCCGAGAGTCGGCGCTGTCCACGCGATCGAGGCGCGCGCCCCTTGCCGTCGATGACTGCGGCGGTCCGTCGCCGCGGCGGCCATGACGTCCTGGCCCCGCCGCTCAGGCGAGATCGGCCCAGACCGTGTGACCCTGCGGTGTCGGCTCGTCGCCCCAGCGACAGGAGAGCGCGTCGACGAGACGCAGACCCCTGCCGTTCTCGTCCATCGTGTGGGCGGGGTGTCCCCAACGGGACTCGCTGAAACCGTAGTTGAGGGTGTGGCCGGCGTCCGCCACCTCGATGTGCACGGTGGGGCCGTTCTGGCGTGTGCGCCGAAGGGTGACGGAGACCCGGACGGGCGGCGCGCCGTGGCGCAGAGCGTTGGACAACAGTTCGCTGAGGACGAGGGCGGCGTCGTCGGCGAGCCTTTCGACATGCCACTGACTGAGACAGCTGCGCACGCTCCGGCGTGCGGCACTCGTGCCGAGAGCCGAGTCGCAGAAGAAACAGTCGGGTTCGGATGTCATGATGCGCATCCCCTGTGGGCCTCCGGCGGCTCTTCACGCCGAGGGAGGAGTGGATGTCCCGGCCCATGGCGTCGCCCCCGGGCGAGTGCTCGCGTAAGCGGTCGCACCCGCGGTCCGCCGCCCGGGTGAGGGGCGCGGGGAACGGAGCGGGAGGTGTGGACGGCCGGCGCGTGCCCGCACGTCAGCCACGCGGACATCGCGATCCGGAGCGCCCGAACCGACCTGGGGCGCTCCGCGCGGGGCGGATCCCGGTGACCTCAGAAGCCGATGATGCGAGCGGCGAAATAGGCCGCCACGATGATCGACCCGATGACGATCAGCCCGAGCCACCAAAGGGGATGCTCCCAGATCCCGCCGTCCGGCCGTTCCTGATGTGCCTCGGCGATCGAGCCCTCGACCGGAGGGGTTTCGCCCGGTGGCACCAATGGCTGTGACATGTCTCAACTCTCCGCCTCCAGGAGCGTGGCCGCATCTCGGACGCACTCCCTCCGCGGCCGATGTCCGGGCCGGGTCCCTCCTTCACAGTGTCAAATTGTACAGCTGAAACTGTACAACTAAAGCTGCGGGTTCTACTGTGGGACGCATGCATGAGAGCCCCCCTCTGTCGCCCTCGGCGGTGCAGGCCTCGCGACAGGTCCGTACGGTCATCAGCCGCCTGCGGCGCCGCATCCTGAACGCCGCCGAATCCGAGGACATCACCCTGGGGCAGGCGTCCGTCCTCACCCGGCTCTCCGGCGAGCGGGGCGTCACGGCGAGTGAGCTCGCCGCGGCCGAGGGGGTGCGGCACCAGTCGATGACCACGACGGTCGCGTCGCTGACGGCCCTCGGACTGGTGGAACGGCGACCCGACCCCGACGACCGGCGCCGTCTGCTGATCGCGCTGACCGAGGAGGGGTACCGGCGGGTGGAGGAGGGACGGCAGGTCCGGCAGGAGTGGCTTGCCGGCCGGCTGCAGGAGCAGTGCACGGAGGAGGAACGACGGACCGTGATGGCCGCCATGACGGTACTGGAGCGCCTCACCCATGAGTGACCCGAGGACGGAGGAGCGGGGCACGACGGCGACGGCGGGCTTCGACCGGCGGCTGCTGCCGCCGATGATGCTGGGTTCCGTCCTGAACCCGGTCAACTCCACGATCATCGCCGTCTCGCTCATACCCATCGGCGACGCGTTGGGCGCGCCTCCCTCGCAGACCGCGTGGCTGGTCTCCGCCCTCTACCTGGCCACCGCTCTGGGGCAGCCCGTCGTCGGCCGCCTCATCGACGTCTTCGGGCCGCGCAGGCTCTTCCTCGTGAGCACGAGCCTCGTCGGCGTCGCCGGTGTCGTCGGCACCCTGGCGCCGAACCTGGGGGTGCTGATCGCCTCGCGCGTCCTCCTCGGCTTCGGCACCTGCGCCGGATATCCCGCCGCGATGGCGCTGCTGCGCAGCGAGGCCAGGCGCACCGGGCGGGACAGCCCGGGTGGGGTACTGACCGCCCTGGCGGTCACCAACCAGACCATCGCCGTGATCGGCCCGCTCCTCGGCGGCCTCCTGATCGCTCTGGGCGGCTGGCGCGCGACCTTCGCGCTGAACGTGCCGCTGGCTGTCGCGGCCGTGCTGCTGGGCCTGTTCCGGCTGCCCGTGGAGTCCGGTACCGGGGAATCCCCGCGGCGCGGACGCCTCGCGACCCAGCTCGACCTGGCCGGCATGGCGCTGTTCGCCGTGACGCTCGTCGCGCTGCTGCTGTTCCTGATGAACCCGCACCTGCGCGACTGGTACCTGCTGGTGACCGTCATCGCCGCGAGCGCCGCGTTCGCGGTGCGGGAGCTACGGGCCGCGACCCCGTTCATCGATCTGCGGGTGTTGGGCGGCAACACGCCGCTACTGGCCACCTACGGGCGCGCGCTGGTCGCCTACACCGTCTCCTACGCCTTCCTCTACGGGTTCACCCAGTGGACGGAAGAGGGCTTCGGGCTCTCGCCCCTGCACGCGGGGCTGGCGCAGATCCCCATGTTCCTGGTGGCCATCGGTGTCTCGATCGTGTCCGGGCGGCGCGAGGGTGTGCGCGGCAAGCTGCTCGTCGGCGGGGTGGGGCAGATCGTCGCCTGTGTGGTGATGCTGACGCTCACCCGGGACAGCCCCGTCTGGACGCTGGTTCTCGTCGCGCTCGTCTTCGGCGTCCCCCAGGGACTGAACAGCCTGGCCCTGCAGAACTCCGTGTACTTCCAGGCGGATCCCGAGCGGACCGCGTCATCGGCCGGCCTGCTGCGCACCTTCGCCTACGTCGGCTCGATGGTCGCCTCCTCCACGACGGCCGCCTCCTTCGGGCGGCGCGCCGACACCGGCGGCATGCACCACCTCGCCTGGGTCATGTTCGGCGCGGGCGTGCTCTACCTCCTGCTGACCGCCTTCGACCGCACACTCGGCCGCGCGACGGACAAGGACACCTCGGCCGATGCGCCGAGGGCGTCATAGACCACGGATGGCTCCCGGCACACCTGAACGAGAGCGCGGACCGTCCCCCGCACAGCCCTCCTCGTGAGGGATCTCCAGCTCGGTCACCTCGTCCTGGCCGGCATCGCCACGGGCGGCGTCGTCCTGTCCACCGCCCTGCGGGCAGCCGACCTCGACCACGAGGTCACCTTCCTGTCCGACGCCCGCGCCGATCCCGACACCGACCCCGCACCACACGCTCGTGAACGACGTCCTCACCCGGCGCGGCGAGGTCACGACCGTCGAGCAGCGGCCCCGCGCCCTCGACACCGGTTCGTGAACGGGCCGGTGGGGACCGGCCGGTTCGTGAACGGGCCGGTGGGGACCGGCGCTCGCGGACGACCGCCCGCGGGAGCGGCGGACGTGGCCGGGGCGGACCGAGCCGGTGGTCCGCCCCGGCCACGCCGGTCTCAGGAGACCGGCGGTGCCAGGTCGCCCCGGACCTCACGGGCGGCCGCCACCAGGTTCTCCAGTGCCGCCCGCACCTCCGGCCAGGCACGGGTCTTCAGGCCGCAGTCGGGATTGACCCACAGCCGCTCGGGCGGGATCGCCTCCAGGCCGGTACGCAGCAGTTCCGCGGCCTCCTGTGCGCTCGGTACGCGGGGTGAGTGGATGTCGTACACACCGGGTCCGGCCTCACGCGGATAGCCGTGACCGGCGAGTTCGCGGGCGACCTGCATGTGGGACCGGGCCGCCTCCAGGCTGATGACGTCCGCGTCGAGGTCGTCGATGGCCTGCACGATGTCGCCGAACTCCGCGTAGCACATGTGGGTGTGGATCTGGGTGTCCGGCCGGACGCCGCCGGTGGTGAGCCGGAACGCCTCGGTGGCCCAGTCCAGGTAGGCGGGGCGGTCGGCGGCGCGCAGGGGCAGTGTCTCGCGCAGCGCGGGTTCGTCGACCTGGATGACCGGGGTCCCGGCCGCCTCCAGGTCGTCGACCTCGTCGCGCAGGGCCAGGGCGACCTGGCGGGCGGTGTCGCCAAGGGGCTGGTCGTCACGGACGAAGGACCACGCGAGCATGGTCACCGGTCCGGTGAGCATCCCCTTGACCGGCCTGGCGGTGAGCGACTGGGCGTACGTCGTCCAGCGCACGGTCATCGGTCCGGGCCGTGAGATGTCGCCGGCCAGGACCGGCGGGCGGACGTAGCGGGTGCCGTACGACTGGACCCACCCGTGCCGCGTGGCGAGGTAACCCGTCAGCTGTTCGGCGAAGTACTGCACCATGTCGTTGCGTTCGGGTTCGCCGTGCACCAGTACGTCGAGACCGGCCTCCTCCTGGAAGGAGATCACCTGTCGGATCTCGTTCCTGACGCGCTCCTCGTACCCGTCGACGTCGATCCGGCGGCTCCGCAGGTCGGCGCGGGCCGTGCGCACGCGCGCGGTCTGCGGGAACGACCCGATGGTGGTGGTCGGCAGCAGCGGCAGACCGAGGCGGGCGCGCTGGGCGCCGGCCCGCTCTGCGTACGGCAGGGAGCGGTGGCCGTCGGCGTCGGTGACCGCGGCCGTCCTGGCCCGTACGGCGCTGTCACGGGTGATCGCGGAGGCCGCACGGGACGCGAGGTCGGCCCGGTTGGCGGCCAGTTCGGCGGCGATGGTGTCGGTTCCCCGGGCGAGGCCCCTGGCGAGGACGGAGATCTCCGCCGTCTTCTGGCGGGCGAAGGCGAGCCAGCGCAGGATCTGCGGGTCGATGTCCCGCTCGACGGACGCGTCGAGCGGAACGTGCACGAGCGAGCAGGAGGCGGAGACGTCCACCCGGCCGGCGAGCCCGAGCAGGGTGCCGAGGGTGCCGAGCGACCTCTCCAGGTCGGCGACCCAGATGTTGCGGCCGTCGACCACGCCGGCCACCAGGCGCTTTCCGGGTAGTCCGCCGACGGCGGCCAGGGCGTCGAGGTTGGCGGCCGCCGCGCCGGTGAAGTCCATGGCGAGACCGTCCACCGGCGCCTTGGCCAGGACGGGCAGCGCGTCGCCGAGCCGGTCGAAGTAGGAGGCGATCAGCAGCTTCGGCCGGTCGGTCAGCGTGCCGAGACCGCGGTAGGCACGTGCGGTGGCGTCGAGTTCGGCCTGCGTACGGTCCTGGACTAGGGCGGGCTCGTCGAGCTGCACCCAGTCGGCTCCCGCCGCGCGCAGGTCGGCGAGCACCTCGGCGTACACGGGCAGCAGCCGGTCCAGCAGGGTCAGCGGCTCGAAGTCCGCGGCGACCCCGGGGGCCGGCTTGGCCAGCAGGAGATAGGTGACCGGACCGACGAGGACCGGCCGGGCCGCGAGACCGAGGGCGATCGCCTCCCTGAGTTGCCCGACCTGCTGGGCGGAGTCCGTCCTGAACACCGTGTCCGGACCCAACTCCGGCACCAGGTAGTGATAGTTGGTGTCGAACCACTTGGTCATCTCCAGCGGCGCCACGTCCTGGGTGCCGCGCGCCATCGCGAAGTACCCGTCGAGCGGGTCGGCTTCGACGGCCTTGCGGTGCCGCTCGGGGACGGCACCGACCATGACACTGGTGTCGAGGACGTGGTCGTAGTACGAGAAGTCGCCGGTGGGCACCTCGTGGATGCCGGACTCCGCCAGGTCCCGCCAGTTCGACCGGCGCAGTCCGGAGGCGGTCTCCCGGAGGGCGTCGGCGGTGGTCCGGCCCTTCCAGTAGCCCTCGATCGCCTTCTTCAGCTCACGGTCCGGACCTTGGCGGGGGTAGCCGTACACGGTGGCCCGTGCTGCCGCGGCTGCGGGCTTGGCTGTCACGGAAATCTCCTTCGCGAGATGTCTCCCTGAGATCCCGGCGACGGGACGTGAGCGCGAAGGGGTGACGAACCGGCCGGGATCCGCCCGCGCCGCGAGGCGCGGCCGTCCGCCGGTATGTACGCCGACCCGCCCACGAGGTCACCGGGATGTCCGCGCGCGAACGGTCGCGCGCGGGCAACGGGCAGGTCTTCGGACTCGCGGGCACGGATTCCCCGAAGGGCGTCCACCTACTGGCCGTCGCTTCCCGGACCCGGTCGGACCCAGTGCGTATGACGGCGTTCGTTCCCACTCACCGCTGCGGGGCAGTCCCGGATTCCCACCGGGTTCCCTCTTACGACGCATCCCGCCTGGCGGACGGGGCGAACCAGCTGCACCGACCACCCTAGGGTGCGACGCGGTCCCGTGGAGGGAGCGGCTCACATCGCGGACGGTGACATGGGACACCGGCCGCGGTGCCCGCTCCCCGGCAGGGCGTGACCAGGGGCCCGCACGGGCGGGCGCCGTGTCCGCCTCGGGGACACGGTGCCGGGTCCCGTCGTGGACGGGCCGTGCGGCGCCGGGTCAGTTCACCGCGCCGCCGAACACGCCCAGGATGCGCTCCGCCGCCAGCGTGGCCGTCACATCCCCGTCCCTGACCTGCTGTTCGAGGGCGGGCGTGAGGGCTCGTACCGCAGGATCCGCGTGCAGCCGGCCGAGGAGCTCGTCGCGGACCATCGTCCAGGTCCAGTCGACCTGCTGGTCGCGGCGTTTGGCGGTGAGGCGGCCGGTCGAGTCCAGCAGGACGCGGTGCTGTTCGAGACGTTCCCAGACGGTGTCCAGGCCGGTCGACTCGCGGGCGCTGCAACTCAGCACGGGGGGAGTCCAGGCCGCGTCCACCGGGTGCATCAGACGAAGGGCGCCCGCCAACTCCCGTGCCGCGGAACGCGCGTCGCGCTCGTGCGGTCCGTCCGCCTTGTTCACGGTGATCACGTCCGCGAGCTCCAGGACCCCCTTCTTGATGCCCTGCAACTGGTCGCCGGTGCGGGCCAGCGTGAGCAGCAGGAAGGAGTCGACCATGTTCGCCACCGCGGTCTCCGACTGGCCGACGCCGACCGTCTCCACCAGGATCACGTCGTAGCCCGCGGCCTCCATCACCACCATCGACTCGCGCGTCGCCTTCGCCACCCCGCCGAGGGTGCCCGCGGTGGGGGAGGGACGTACGAAGGCGGCGGGGTCCACCGCCAGACGCTCCATACGGGTCTTGTCACCCAGGATCGAACCGCCCGTACGGCTCGACGAGGGGTCGACGGCGAGCACCGCGACCCGGTGCCCGAGCGAGGTGAGCATCGTGCCGAGGGCGTCGATGAAGGTCGACTTGCCCACACCGGGCACTCCGGTGATGCCGATGCGCCGGGCCCTGCCGCCGTGTGGCAGCAACTGGGTCAGCAGGGCCTGCGCCAGGGGACGGTGGTCGGCCCGGGTCGACTCGACGAGGGTGATGGCCCGTGCGATATACGCACGCTTCCCGTCGAGCACGCCCTTCACATAGGAGTCGAGGTCGATCGCCATGGGCCTCAGCCGTGTCCGAGACCGGTGGCCAGCCGTTCCACCAGGTCGTACGCCGCGTCCGGGATCACCGTGCCCGGCGGGAAGACGGCCGCCGCGCCCATCTCCAGCAGGGTCGGCACGTCCTGAGGCGGAATCACCCCGCCCACCACGATCATGATGTCCTCGCGCCCCTCCTCGGCCAGTTGCTCGCGCAGCGCCGGGACCAGGGTGAGGTGTCCGGCGGCCAGCGAGGACACCCCGACGATGTGCACGTCGGCCTCGACGGCCTGCCGTGCCACCTCGGCCGGGGTCTGGAACAGCGGGCCGACGTCCACGTCGAAGCCGAGGTCGGCGAAGGCGGTGGCGATGACCTTCTGCCCGCGGTCATGCCCGTCCTGGCCCATCTTGGCCACCAGGATGCGCGGCCGGCGGCCCTCGGACTGCTCGAAGGCGTCCACCCGTGTGCGGGTGCGCTCCACGGACGGCGACTCGCCTGCTTCGTTGCGGTACACACCCGAGATCGTACGGATCTGACTCGAATGCCGCCCGTAGACCTTCTCCAGAGCGTCGGAGATCTCACCGACGGTGGCCTTGGCGCGCGCCGCGTTCACCGCCAGCTCCAGCAGGTTGCCGGTGCCCTCGGCGGCCGCCGTCAGCGCGCGCAGCGAATCCTGGCACGCGGACTCGTCACGCTCCGCGCGCAGCCGCCGCAGCTTCTCGATCTGCTGAGTCCGCACGGAGGAGTTGTCGACCTTGAGGACGTCGATCTGTTCGTCGGTGTCGACCCGGTACTTGTTGACGCCGATGACCGGCTGGCGGCCCGAGTCGATCCGCGCCTGGGTGCGGGCCGCGGCCTCCTCCACGCGCAGCTTCGGGATGCCCGCGTCGATGGCCTGCGCCATGCCGCCCGCCGCCTCGACCTCCTCGATGTGCTGCCAGGCCCGGCGCGCCAGGTCGTACGTCAGCTTCTCCACGTACGCGCTGCCGCCCCACGGGTCGATCACCCGTGTCGTGCCCGACTCCTGCTGGATCAGGAGCTGGGTGTTGCGGGCGATGCGCGCCGAGAAGTCGGTGGGCAGGGCGAGCGCCTCGTCGAGGGCGTTGGTGTGCAGCGACTGGGTGTGGCCCTGGGTGGCGGCCATCGCCTCCACGCAGGTGCGCGTCACGTTGTTGAACACGTCCTGCGCGGTCAGCGACCAGCCCGAGGTCTGCGAATGCGTGCGCAGGGAGAGGGACTTGGCGTTCTGCGGGTCGAACTGTTCGACCAGCTTGGCCCACAGCAGCCGGGCGGCCCGCATCTTCGCGATCTCCATGAAGAAGTTCATGCCGATCGCCCAGAAGAACGAGAGCCGGGGGGCGAACGCGTCCACGTCCAGCCCGGCCTCCAGCCCTGCCCGCAGGTACTCCACGCCGTCCGCGAGGGTGTAGGCCAGCTCCAGGTCGGCCGTCGCGCCCGCCTCCTGGATGTGGTACCCGGAGATGGAGATGGAGTTGTAGCGCGGCATCCGCTGGGAGGTGTAGGCGAAGATGTCCGAGATGATCCGCATCGACGGCTTCGGCGGATAGATGTAGGTGTTGCGGACCATGAACTCCTTGAGGATGTCGTTCTGGATGGTCCCGGCCAGCTTCTCGGGCGGAACGCCCTGCTCCTCGGCGGCCACGATGTACAGCGCGAGCACGGGCAGTACCGCGCCGTTCATCGTCATCGACACCGTCATCTTGTCCAGCGGAATGCCGTCGAAGAGCTGCCGCATGTCGTAGATCGAGTCGATGGCGACGCCCGCCATGCCGACGTCACCCGTCACCCGGGGGTGGTCGCTGTCGTAACCGCGGTGGGTCGGCAGGTCGAAGGCGACGGACAGGCCCTTCTGGCCGGCCGCCAGATTCCGCCGGTAGAACGCGTTGGACTCCTCGGCGGTGGAGAAGCCGGCGTACTGGCGGATGGTCCAGGGCTGGTTGACGTACATCGTCGGGTACGGGCCGCGCAGATACGGCGCGACGCCCGGGTAGGTGCCCAGGAAGTCCAGGCCCTCCAGGTCACGGCCGGTGTACAGCGGCTTGACCGCGATGGCCTCGGGCGTCTCCCAGAGCAGGTCGTCGCCTCCGGAAGCCCCCTTCACGGCGGCGCGCCACTCGTCGGCGCCGCCCTCGGCGGTGGGCGTCCCCAGTTCGATCCCGGAGAAGTCGGGGATTCCCATCAGGACACTCCCATACGGTCGAGGGTGGTGGAGAGTACGTCCACGGCGTCGCAGCCCGCGAACACGTACGCGTCGACATCGGTGTACTGCCCGGGGCGCCCGGCGAGGAACACATGGTGCGCGCCCGCCGACCTGAGCACCTCGGCCGCCGCTGCGGCCTGCTCCTCGTACAGCGCGTCACTGGAACACAGGCAGACCTCGGTGGCACCGCCGGCGCGGAACGCCTCGGCGGTGGGCTCTCCGGTGACAGGCTCGATACCGCCCGCCTGGAAGAGGTTCGAGGCGAAGGTCGCGCGCGCGGTGTGGGCGGCTGCGGGGCCCAGGGTGGCCAGGAAGATCCGCGGCCGGCTGCCGGTGGCCGCGAGATGGGCGTCGGAGCGGGCGCGCAGCGACTCGTACGCCTCGTCGCGCCGTACGCGGGGGAGGCCTCCCGGCGGCGGCTCGGGCGCCGGTTCGCGTTCCACGAGGCGCTCCGCGAGGTGCGGGAACTCGCTGACACCGGTGATGGGTTCGCGCCGTTTCGCGAGCTTCGCGCTGCGCGCGGCCCAGGTTCTGGCCAGGTCCTCGCCCACCCGGCCCGAGCGCAGCGCGGCGGCCTGGCCGCCCGAGCGTTCGATCTGCTGGAAGAACTCCCAGCCGGCGTGGGCCAGTTCGTCGGTGAGTCGCTCCACGTACCAGGACCCGCCCGCCGGGTCGATCACCCGGGCCAGATGCGACTCCTCGACCAGGATCGTCGAGGTGTTGCGGGCGACGCGCCGCGCGAACGCGTCCGGCACACCGAGCGCGTCGTCGAAGGGGAGCACGGTGACCGCGTCGGCGCCGCCCACTCCGGCGGCCAGCGTGGCGACCGTGGTGCGCAGCATGTTCACCCAAGGGTCGCGTCGCGACATCATCACCGGTGAGGTCACGGCGTGCTGGAGCTGCGCGCCGGGAGCCCCGCAGACCTCGGCGACCCGCGCCCAGAGCCTGCGCGCGGCCCGCAGCTTGGCGATGGTCAGGAACTGGTCGGCGGTGGCCGCGTAGCGGAACTCCAGCTGGCCGGAGGCGAGTTCGACGGGCATCCCGGCCGCGGTCAGCTCGCGGAGATAGGCGACGCCGGTGGCGAGTGAGCAGCCCAGTTCCTGCGCGGCCGAGCTGCCGGCCTCGTGGTACGGCAGCGCGTCCACGGTGAGCGCCCGCAGTCCCGGGTACTCGGCGGCACAGCGCCGCGCGAGCCCGGTCACCGGTCCGACGTCGAACCCCTTCCCCGTACGGGCCTCATGGCCCAACGGGTCGGCGCCGAGGTTTCCGCGCACGTCCCCTGGCGCGACGCCGCGCTTCTCGTAGAGCGCGAGCAACTCCCTTGCCGCGGCATCGGTTTCGTGCCCGGCGTCCAGGACGACGGGCGCCAGGTCGAGATAGACGCCGTCCAGAAGTCCGGGGAGTGACGACACCGGGATGCCGCGCTCGCCGACGAGCAGCCAGAGCGAGGTGACGCCGTTCTCCAGGTCCGCGAGCACCGCGCCGTCCTTGACCGCCGCGTGCCGCTGCCGTACGTCCCAGCCGCCGGTGGTGTTCCCCTCGGCGCGGCCTCCGCGTACGAAGGGAGCGAAGCCGGGGAAGCCGGGATCGGGCGCGGAGTCGAGCGCGGTGTACAGGGGGCGGGTCGTGAGCCCGTCCTCCACCGAGGTGGACAGGGCGTCTTCGGCCGCTGAGCCCGAGACTTCCTTGCCCGACTTGCGCAGAACGCCTGCCACGAGGCGCTGCCACTGCTCATGAGTCGCGTCAGGAAACTCGGCGGCCAGCGAAAACTCGTCGTCAGGCAGGACCGTCATGCTCGGATGCTAGGGCAGACCTACAAAGGTGCAGCAGAGGGCACGGCTGTGACCTAGCACTCTTCTCATATCTTTTGGCCGTTCGGCCGGTTCTCCGCCACGGGAACACCTCCGCGTCGGACAATGCCGGGTGCCTCGCGGCCCGCGGAGGCCCGAAGGCGGCGGCGCCGCCCGCCGGAGGGCGGGGCGCGGGCGCGCCGGGGCCGGAAGAAGGCGCGTGCCGCCGTGTTCTGACGGAAGGTCATCGCAGGCGCCCCGCCCTTGCGCGGCAACGGCGAAGCCGCGAGGTGGGTGGCCTGCTCCGGAGGGCACGGCCGGGGAACGGGGAGCCCTCACGAGTCGGGTTGTCCGTGAAGATGCGGGTGTCGACCGGCATGATCATCTTTCGACCGGGATCGCCGTCGAGGGCGTGGCGGGGCCGACCGAGGTCGCAGGGCCCGGCGGGGGATCGTCGCCGTGGGTGACCAGGGGTGTGACCAGGGTCGCCGGCCTGCTGTGACTTCTCCCACCCCCTCTTGCCCCAGCAAGAAAGGCAAACCTAAGTTCTGTGGCATGGCTTCACATAACCCCCCACATCCGCACGGCCCGGACGAGGCCGCCGGCCGGCCCACGCCCGAAGCCGGACGACCTGAGCACCCCGAGCTGGTGGACTTCGCCGTCGACCTCACCTCGCAGGAGGTGCTCCGGCAGGTCCACGTTCTGGACGCGCTCGGCGCCGACTGGAGCCCGGTCGAGGCACTGCGCGGCGAGGAGGCGGCCTACGACCTCCTGTACTCCGGCCTCGACGACGAGCAGCGACGGGTGTACGACGAACTCGTCGCGGCCGGTGTGCTGCCCCGGCGAGGCGGCGGCCATGCTGCCGCTTGACCCGCAGGCGGACCTCGGGCGCCGTGCGTGGGTGGCCTGTCCGAACTGCGACGACAGCCGCGGCTGCGAGCCGTGCGAGCAGCGGCGCTCGTGCTCCGCGCACTGGCGCTACCTGCTCACCAACACCGGCAGTCTGCTCCACCTCCAGTGCCCGTCGTGCACGCATGTCTGGGTGCACGAGAGCGGCTTCGGCGCCACGCGGTCCCTGTGGAACCGCGTCACCGGCGGCGGTCCGCGGAGCTGACGCCCGGGCCCGGTCGACCGGTCGTCCCGGCCGGCTCCCGCACGGGGCCGCCCGAGGAGCCGCCGGGCGGCGCGTCCGTCCCGCCGTCGCCGCGGACACCCGGCCCTCGCGGCCCCTCCGGCCCCTCCGGGCCCGCCGCGCACCGGCGGCCCGCCGGTCGTCGGGGACGCGTCGGCCCAGTGACGTCGAGACACTCGTACGCGGCCCGCACCCGGCCTGCGGGCCCCTCGGACCCCGGGTGGCGGGATCGATCAGGAATCGAGAAGCCCGGACCCGCCGGCCGCGGCTACCGTGACGGTCATGGACGTCACCCTTCCCGGGGGATTCCTCCGGCACGGCACGTCGGCCGGGTGCCGCCGGGACACCCCGGCGGCACTGCGTACGGCCGGGGTCCGGAGCCCATGGGGGCGTACGGCCGGGGTCCGGAGCCCATGGGTCGGAGCTGGAGCGTGCCGGCCGTAGTGCCCGAAGGTGGTTGGATCGAGCCGGGCGTCGACGACCGGGACCGTGAGCGCGGCCCCGCGCAACAGATGGAGACACGATGAGCAAGGTCACGAGGACGGGCACGCAGGCGCCTGCGCCACACGGTGCCGACAGCCACGACCTGATCCGCGTGCTCGGCGCGCGTGTGAACAACCTCAAGGACGTCAGCGTCGAGATCCCCAAGCGTCGGCTGACCGTGTTCACCGGAGTCTCCGGCTCGGGCAAGAGCTCCCTGGTGTTCGGCACGATCGCCGCCGAGTCGCAGCGGCTGATCAACGAGACCTACAGCTCCTTCGTGCAGGGCTTCATGCCGACGCTGGCACGGCCCGAGGTCGACGTACTCGAAGGCCTGACCACCGCGATCATCGTGGACCAGCAGCGCATGGGCGCGGACCCGCGCTCCACGGTCGGTACCGCCACCGACGCCAACGCGATGCTGCGCATCCTCTTCAGCCGGCTCGGGCAGCCGCACATCGGCTCACCGGGCGCGTTCGCCTTCAACGTGCCCTCGGTCCGCGCGAGTGGCGCGATCACGGTCGAGCGCGGGGCCAAGAAGACGGTGAAGGCGACCTTCAACCGCCTCGGCGGCATGTGCCCGCGCTGCGAGGGCCGGGGCACGGTCACCGACATCGACCTCTCCCAGCTGTACGACGACAGCAAGTCGCTCGGCGAGGGTGCCCTCACGGTCCCCGGCTACAGCATGGACGGCTGGTACGGCCGCATCTTCAAGGGCAGCGGTTTCTTCGACCCGGACAAGCCGATCCGCAAGTACACCAAGAAGGAGCTGCACGACCTCCTCCACAAGGAGCCGACCAAGATCAAGGTCGAGGGGATCAACCTGACGTACGAGGGGTTGATCCCGAAGATCCAGAAGTCGATGCTCTCCAAGGACGTCGACGCGTTGCAGCCGCACGTCCGCGCGTTCGTGGAGCGGGCGATGACGTTCACCGTCTGCCCCGAGTGCGACGGCACCCGGCTGAGCGAGGCGGCCCGCTCGTCGAAGATCGCCGGGATCAGCATCGCCGACGCCTGCGCGATGCAGATCAGCGACCTGGCCGAGTGGGTGCGGGGTGTGGACGAGCCGTCCGTCGCGCCACTGTCCGCGGCGCTGGGACACACCCTCGACTCGTTCGCCGAGATCGGCCTCGGCTACCTCTCGCTCGACCGGCCCTCGGGCACCCTGTCGGGCGGCGAGGCACAGCGCGTCAAGATGATCCGCCACCTCGGCTCCTCGCTCACCGACGTCACGTACGTCTTCGACGAGCCCACCACAGGCCTGCATCCGCATGACATCCAGCGCATGAACGGCCTGCTGCTGCGCCTGCGGGACAAGGGCAACACGGTGCTCGTCGTGGAGCACAAGCCGGAGGTGATCGCGATCGCCGACCACGTCGTCGACCTCGGCCCCGGCGCCGGTACGGGCGGCGGCACGCTCTGCTTCGAAGGGACCGTCGAGGGCCTGCGGGCGGGCGGCACCATCACCGGCCGCCACTTCGACGACCGTGCCCGCGTCAAGGAGACGGTGCGCGAGGCCACCGGAACGCTGGAGATCCGCGGCGCGACGACACACAACCTCCGGGACGTCGACGTCGACATCCCGCTCGGGGTCCTCGCCGTCGTCACGGGCGTCGCGGGCTCCGGCAAGAGCTCGCTCGTGCACGGGTCCATCCCCGCCGGTGAGGGTGTGGTGTCGGTCGACCAGAGCGCTGTCCGCGGCTCGCGACGGAGCAATCCGGCCACGTACACCGGACTGCTCGACCCGATCCGTAAGGCGTTCGCGAAGGCCAACGGCGTCAAGCCGGCCCTGTTCAGCGCCAACTCCGAGGGTGCGTGCCCCCATTGCAACGGAGTCGGCGTCATCTACACCGACCTGGCGATGATGGCCGGTGTCACTTCCACCTGCGAGGAGTGCGAGGGCAAGCGGTTCGACGCGTCGGTGCTGGAGTACCACCTCGGTGGCCGCGACATCAGCGAGGTGCTCGCGATGTCGGTGACCGAGGCCCAGGAGTTCTTCGGGACCGGCGAGGCGAGTACGCCGGCCGCGCTCCGTGTCCTCGGCCGCCTCGCCGACGTCGGCCTCGGCTATCTCACGCTCGGTCAGCCGCTCACCACCCTGTCCGGCGGTGAACGGCAGCGACTCAGACTGGCCACGCACATGGCCGACAAGGGCGGTGTCTACGTCCTCGACGAGCCGACCGCCGGCCTCCACCTCGCCGACGTCGAGCAGTTGCTCGGCCTGCTCGACCGGCTCGTCGACTCCGGCAAGTCGGTCATCGTCGTCGAGCACCACCAGGCGGTCATGGCGCACGCCGACTGGATCATCGACCTCGGTCCCGGGGCCGGTCACGACGGTGGCCGGATCGTCTTCGAGGGCACCCCGGCCGATCTCGTCGCCGACCGTTCCACCGTCACCGGCGAGCACCTCGCGGCCTACGTCGGCGGCTGACCCGGGGCGCCGGCCGCAGGGCCAACTGCTCCTCGGGACGAGCCGGTTCCCCCGATCCGGCTCGTCCCGCGCGGCTGATCCGGCGCGTCCCAGGGGCCGCTAGCGCACGGAGTCGAGCCTGAAGTCCGGGCCGACCACCAGGGTCACCGCGTCGGCCGTAGCCGTGCTGTTGCGCTCCGCGGCGACCCCGGGGAGCCGGGAGACGAGCACGGCCGCCTGCCGTTCGAGTCCCCGGGGGTGGCTGACCGTCGTCGTGCGCACCGGAGAGGGCGCGTTACCGGTGGCGACGACGGTGAAGCCCACCTCGCGGAGCTGCTCCGCGACGGCCGCGGCCCGTCCGCCGATCCCCGTGCCGTTGAGGACCTGCACGCGCACCGACGACGCGTACACCAAGTCCGCCGCCCTCGCCTGGAGTTGCTTCTTGCGGACTTCGTGGTCCTTGGCCAGCGCCGTGAACAGATCGGCGGCCTGCGGGTACTGCCACACCACGTTGGCCTGGTCGGCGGGCACGTCGGCCTCGCGCGGGTAGTTCGGCACGGTCAGGAAGGCGAGGCGGTCGCTCGGGATGCCCTTGACCTGGGACGCCAGACCGTACAGGGGCTTGATGCCGGCCAGATCCTTGTCCGTGGTGAGCGACTTGGTCGCCGACTGAAGGAAGTCGTACAGGGAACCGGGACTGGTCAGTTTCGACTGCGCCTTCTCGGCGAGGGCCTGCATGAACTCCTGCTGGCGGCCGATGCGTCCGAGGTCGGAGCCGTCGCCGACGCTGTAGCGGGCACGGACGTAACCGAGTGCCTTCTCGTCCCTGATGGTCTGGCACCCGGCCTTGAGGTCGAGGTGGGCCTTGGTGTCGTGGATGGCCCGCTCGGGGCAGACCTCGATACCGTCCAGCGCGTTGACCATGCCCTTGAAGCCCTGGAAGTCGATGGACATGAAGTGGTCGATGCGCAGCCCGGTGTTCCGCTCGACCGTCTTGATGGTGCAGGCGGCGGCGTCGGCGACCTTCCCGTTGCTCCCGCCGATCGCGAACGCCTCGTTGATCTTGAAGCGGTGGACGGTGGACGTACTTCCGTCGCCCTTGGCGCAGGCCGGGATCCGCACCCAGGAGTCCCGGGGGAACGACACGGCGGTGGCCCATTTCCGGTCGGCGGCGATGTGCAGGACCATCAGGGTGTCCGACTGCATGGTCGTCAGCCCCTTGCCGTACTTGGCGTTGCCGCCCGCGCGGGAGTCCGAACCGACCAGCAGGATGTTCTTGGAGCCCGGACTGAGGTTGGCGGGCCGGTCCTCGCCGAGCTTGTTGTCGAGGTCCGCTGCCTGGATGTTGCCGTTGAGATCCTTGTACACCCAGGCACCCACACCGGCGACGGCGAGGAGTATCGCCGACAGAACTCCCGCCACCCACAGCAGTGTTCGGCGTCCTCCCTTGCGCGTATCCCCCGATCGCTGTACGCCCCGCTGCCCCACCCCGACCACCTCCGGCCCGATCGCCCGTCCGCTGCCACGCTGTTCACGACCGTCCGGTCACGTGAGCCTCGAACTCTACGCAGCCGTCGACGTAGTTACGGTCCCGGGCGACGCCGCGTTCACCACCTCACCGCCCCCTCGGGCCTTCCGGGTGCCGCACCGTCGTCGCGGTCGCCCAGCACCGCCCCCACCTTGATTTCTACAGTGTTGTAGATTCTGAATGGGTCCGTTCGGCGGACCCGAACCGACCGACTACGTGGAGGGATCAGCCATGGGTGTTTCCCTGGGCAAGGGCGGCAACGTCTCGCTGAGCAAGGAGGCGCCGGGTCTGACCGCGGTGCTGGTGGGGCTGGGCTGGGACGTTCGGACCACCACCGGCGCGGACTTCGACCTGGACGCCTCCGCGCTCCTGTTGAACACGTCGGGCAAGGTCGTCTCGGACCAGCACTTCGTCTTCTACAACAACCTGAAGAGCCCGGACGGTTCGGTCGAGCACACCGGCGACAACCTGACCGGCGAGGGCGAGGGCGACGACGAGAGTGTCAAGGTGAACCTCGCTGCCGTACCCGCCGACGTCGACAAGATCGTCTTCCCGGTGTCGATCCATGACGCCGAGGCCCGCGGGCAGAGCTTCGGACAGATCCGTAACGCCTTCATCCGGGTGGTCAACCAGGCCGGCGGCACCGAACTCGCCCGCTACGACCTGTCCGAGGACGCCTCCACGGAGACCGCGATGGTCTTCGGGGAGCTGTACCGCAACGGTGCCGAGTGGAAGTTCCGCGCGGTGGGCCAGGGGTACGCCTCCGGACTGGCAGGGATCGCAGCCGACTTCGGCGTCAACGTCTGACGTCAACGTCTGACGGGCGCAGCGCCCGCGGTCGGAGGTGAGGGCCGTGCCGCGGTCCTCACCCGCCCGCACGACGTGAACGCCGAACGGGCCGTCCGGCCAGGCCGCGAGGGGGTCGCCGGTTCCGTGCGTCCCGCCTCCGGCCGCCGGACGGCGCGGACTTCGTACGACCCCGGCGCATCGGTCGTCACGCGGGGCCGGACGCCGCCCTGGCCGCGGCGACCACCGCGCGTCACGGTCCGGAAGCCCCGTCCCGCACGCCGTCCGGGACGTGGCGTCGGCCGTCGACGCGCATCCGTGAACGGACGTCGCCATCGCCCGGTCGGGTCGGCGAAGTGGCGGACGACGTCTCGCGGTTGGCCGGGTGCGCGCGGTGCCGGGCGGCGCGCCCGGCCGGATGTGTGAGGTGACGGACGGGCGGCCGTGGCCACGCTCCACCCCAACTCCGTCAGGTACGCGGTGACCGCGTGTCCTCCTCCACGACCGTGCCCTGGACGATCCGGTCCGAACCGGCGGGCCCGCCACCGGAGTTCCGCTCCTTGAGCGCCCCGGTCTCGCTCTTGAAGATCCGGGCCGCCTTCCCCGCCGACCGGGTCAGCTCGGGCAGTTTCCTGATCCCGAGGACCACGACGACGACCAGCAGGATCACGGCCAGTTCGCTCATGCCGAACATCAGGTCTGCTCTCTCTCGGTGGCGGACGTCGCACGGTACGGCGTACCGGCCGACGCAGCGTAAATCTACAGTGCTGTAGAAGTCTCCCGGCATCGTGATCTCCCGACAAGCCCGTGTTCCCGCTCGCCCGTGGGCCGTACAGGATCGCGCTCCTCGTCACGGGTGCGGGGCGCCCTGAGGACGCGCCGTTCGGCGTCACGCTCCCGTGAGCCGGGCCCGCACGCCCGCACACCCGATGCGAGCGTCGTCGCGCACTTCGGTGGCGGGTAGGGGTGATGTTCGTCGCCCCCCCGCGCACAGGTTCCGACCATGACGTCCCACGCTCCACCACCCGGCGAGGTCCGCTTGAGGAAGTACCGCAGGAAGGCGCGCTGTCGGACGGCGGGCGTCGCCGCGCTCGTGCTCAGCGTGTTGGCGATACCGTCCGCCGCCATGGCCTCCCCGGCGGAACGGGGGACCGGGGATGTCGGGGCCCACGGCCGGAGGGCGGGTGGGAAGGGGGCGTCCGCCGAGGGGCGGTGGAGCGGTGGACCATGGACCTCGTGGCGGACGGTGACGACTGCACGGCCGGCCACCGTGCCCGGCTCCCCTGCACCCGCCGCGCGCCTGGGCGCCCCCGACGCGGCGGCCCCGGGTTCCCGGGTCGTGGATCACGTCGTGGCCCTCGTCAACAGGGCTCGTGGCAAGGCGGGTTGCTCACCGGTGACGCTGAACGCGAAGCTGTCGAAGGCCGCTCGGCGTCACAGTGCGGACATGGCGGGCCACCGGAACATGTCCCATCGGGGATCCGACGGTTCGGGTCCGGGCCGGCGGATCACCCGTGCCGGCTACGACTGGAGCGCGTACGGCGAGAACGTCGCGTACGGATACTCCACCGCCGCCGCGGTCATGGCGGCCTGGATGTCCAGCCCCGGCCACAGGCGCAACATCCTGACGTGCGGGTTCACGGAGATCGGCGTCGGCCTCGCACAGCCCGGCAGCTACTGGACCCAGGACTTCGGAACAGGCCGCCGGTCGGTGCCTTCCGGCAGTGCGCGCCCTTCTGGCGTACTCGGTGGCGCTGCGGCCGGGCGGGCGTGAGCGGTCCGGCGGTCGGGGTGGCGCGGAGTGCGGCGCGCTGTCGCGCGGTGATGCCCGCGACCCGGGGGGTGAGGGGGTGCGGGGCCCGGCTTGTCCGCATGGCGCGGCCGGGCCCCGCACATTGCGCGCTACGCGCTGAACCGGTGGGTGCCGGAACCGACCCGGTACACCGCGCAGCCGTCCTCCTCGCGCAGGAAGGTGCCGTGGTCGTGGGTGACCGCGCGTCGGTCAGCCGCGGGGATCCACACCTCCGCCGTCGTGTTGGGAGGCACGCCGCAGGTCAGCGTGAAACGGCCGGACCGCTGGTGCCACTGGGTGGAGACAGGACCGTAGACCGAGGTGAACGTGGCGCGGGCGGAGGTGACGTCGCCGCCCGGGCGGGGCCGTACGACGATCTCGCGGTAGCCGGGCCGGCCCGCCGCGATACCGGCGATGTTCGTGTACATCCACTCGCCGACCGAGCCGTAGGCGTAGTGGTTGAAGGAGTTCATGTCCGGGGTCTGGAAGCTCCCGTCGGGTTTGATGGAGTCCCAGCGTTCCCACATCGTGGTGGAGCCCTTGTCGATCTGGTAACCCCAGCTGGGGAACGTGCGCTGCTGCAGCAGCCGGTAGGCGACGTCGGTGTGGCCCGTGTCGGTGAGGACGGGCAGCAGCCGGGGCGTACCGAGGAAACCCGTCGACAGATGCCAGTCCTTGGCCTCGATCAGGGCGACGAGACGGTCGGCCGCGGCCTTCCTCAGGGCGTCCGGCAGCAGGTTCATGGACAGGGAGAGGACGTACGCCGTCTGTGTGTCACCCTTCACCCTGCCCTCGGCGGTGACATAGGCCCGCTGGAACGCCTCGCGTATCCGGCCGAAGAGATCGAGCCAGGGAGCGGTGTCCTCGCCGATCTCCTGGGCGATCCGGGACGCGAGGTCGGCACTGTGCGCGAAGTACGCGGTGGCGATGACGTCCTTCGGCGTCTCGTCGTCGACGTTCAGCCAGTCTCCGTATCCGCCGGCCGGCCGCAGCAGCCTGTCGCTGTTCTTCTCCAGGTACTTCAGCCAGGACCGGACCGACGGCCAGGCGTCCTCCAGCACCTGCCGGTCCCCGTACGCCTGGTACAGGGACCAGGGGACCGTGACTCCCGCGTCGCCCCACCCGGCGACGCCGTTGCCGACCGTGCCGACCATGGGCGCCACGTCCGTGAACGCGCCGTCCGCCGTCTGCCCGTCGCGCAGGTCGACGAGCCACTTGCTGAGGAAGCGGGCCGACTCCATCGTGTAGGCCGCCGTCGGCGCGAAGACGTTGATGTCGCCGGTCCAGCCCAGCCGCTCGTCGCGCGCGGGGGTGTCCGTCGGGACGGAGAGGAAGTTGCCGCGCTGGCCCCAGGTGATGTTGCTGTGCAGCTGGTTGAGCATCGGGACGTTCGTCTCGAACTCGAAGGTGAAGGGGGCGGACGTGTGCATGACGCGGCCGGTCACGGCCTTCGCGGTGGGGGTGCCGGGGAAACCGGTCAGTTCGACGTAGCGGAAGCCGTGGAAGGTGAAGCGGGGCTCGTAGGTCTCCTCGCCGCCGCCCTTGAGGGTGTACGTGTCGGTCGCCGCGGCCGTGCGCAGGTTCGCGGTGTACAGGGTGCCGTCCGGGTTGAGGACCTCGGCGTGCCGCAGACGTACGGTCGTTCCCGCCCTGCCCTTCACCCGCAGACGCACGGAGCCGACCATGTTCTGGCCCAGGTCGAGGACGAAGACTCCCGGCTCGGGTTCGGTCACCTTCTTGACCGGGAGTTCCTCGGCCACCCGGACCGGACCGTCCACCTGCGCGACGATCCGGGCGGGAACGGCGTCGCCCGCGCCACGGACGGCGAGCCAGGCCCGGTCGTCGAAACCGGGCGAGGTCCAGCCGGCGGTCTCCTTGCGCGCGTCGTACGTCTCGCCTCCCAGCAGATCGGCGGCGACGATCGGCCCGGAGGTGGCCCGCCAGTCCGGTCCCGAGGTGATCCGCTCGCTCGTCCCGTCGGCGTACTCGACCTCCAACTGAGCAAGCAGCGCGGGGCGTTCACCGTACTGGTGGGGACCGAACATGCCGACGTTGCCCGCGTACCAGCCCGGCGCCACGTACACGCCGAGGGCGTTGCCGCCCGACCGCAGCAGCGCGGTGACGTCGTAAGTCTGGTACTGGACGCGCTCGCGGTAGTCGGTCCAGCCCGGAGCGAGCTGGTCACGGCCCACGCGGCGGCCGTTGAGATGGGCCTCGTACAGACCGAGGGCCGTGGCGTACAGGCGCGCACGGGAGACCTTCTTGCGGGGCAGCCTGAACTCGTGCCGCAGCTGGTTGGCGGCGTACGAAGCGGGGACGACCCGGCCCCACGGTCCCGCTCCCCACGCGGCGGCCTCCTTGGCCGCGGGCCAGGCGCTGTCGTCGAAACCGGCTTCGCGCCAGGCGCCGGCGGGTTCCTTGTCCGTCGACCTCCACGAGGCGTCGGTGACGATCCGCTGCTCGCCCGACGCGGTGTGGAGCGTGAGGACGGCAACCAGGCCGGCGGGTCCCTCGCTCGCGTTGGTCGCCGAGACCGCGAGGACGTTCGTGCCGGAACGGACCTGGGCGAGGACGTCGACGACGGCCGGACGGCGCCAGCCCTCGTTGTCCGTCGCCAGGTCGGTGCGGGCCACCTCGGTGCCGTTCACGGAGACGGCGTAGACGTTGTCCGCGGTGATGGCCAGGGTCGCCGCGGTGATTCCGCCGGGGAGCTCGACGCCACGGCGGAACCAACGGGTCACCGCCGGGGCGCTGTTGGCCGGGTCCCCCTCCGGGAACCAGATCCAGGCACTGCCTTCGAGGGACGGCGCGTCGGTGAGGGCCGGGGGAGCGGAGACCCACTGCGCGGACCACTGGGCGGCGTCCATGAGACCGGTCTCCCACCACGACGGCTCGCTCCAGCCGGAGACACCGCCGTCGGTGCCCCACACCCGCACGGTCCAGAAGTAGCGTGTCCGCGGCTCGAGTCGGGGGCCCGCGTAGGGCACGAGGACCGAGTCGCCGGAGGTGACCTTCCCGCTGTCCCAGACGTCAGGGTGGGAGAGACCCGGGGCGCTGGAGGCGACGCGAATCTGATAGGCGCTCTGGCGCATGCCCGGCTCGTCCGAGGCCACCGGCCAGCTCAGCCGGGGGTGTTGAGCGTCGATGCCCAAAGGGTGCTGAACGTACTCGACGGTCGGCACCGTGACGCGCGGGGCGCCGTGCCGGGCTCCCGCCGGAGCGGATGCGGACGGTGCGGCCACGGCTGGTCCGGCTCCGACGGCCACGGCACTCACCGTGGCCGCCGCGCCCGCCAGGATGTTCCTCCTACTGATCACTACGGCCCCTCACGCAGAAATGATGAATCGATTCACATGGGTGGACTTAGGTGAACGTAGGGGCGCGCGGGGTGAGGGTCAATGAGTGTGCAGGGACTTTCTTGACGGGCCGTCACCGTGGAACGCGCTTTCGGCGCCCCCTGGGGCGCTCGCGGATCGCTCGATTGAACGGTTTCAATTCCCGGATGCCCGAAGGCCGGTCGCCGGCACGCGGCCTCGCCGTCTTCGATGTCCGCCGTCAGCGGCCGTCAGTGGCCGTCGAAGGTCCGGCGCGTGCTGTTTCGGATGGGCGGGGGTGGGCAACCGGCCGCTATGAACAACGGCGAAGACCAGGTGGAAGCGATCGAGACCCGGGGGGACGAACACCATGTCGTCCTCAGTGCCGACACCAATGGTGACGGCAAGCCCGATGTGTGGATGACCGACACCACGGGCGACGGCAAGGCCGACCTCTACCAGTTCGACACGACGGGCGACGGGCAGGTGGACGTCACGATGGTCGAACGAGCCGACGAGCCGGGCGAGGACCGTGTCGTCGTCGACGGCGACGGCGGTCATCCGATCGAGTTCTGAAGCTCACTGTGCCGCGTCCGCGAGCCCGTCCGCGGGCTTCGGGGCGGGGACTTCAGGGTGGGACTTCAGACGCCGGTGATTCGTCGGCGGTACGCGCCGGGCCGGCGGCCGGGTGGACCGCCGGCCCGGCCGGACCACGGTCGGCGCCGGGCCCGGGTTCCGGTCTCAGTGAGGGAGCCGGGCGAAGGCCCTCTCCCGCGGCGCGCACTCCGGCCCGGCGCCTTCCGGGCGGGCCGGCACGTCCCGGCACGGTCGGCCGCCCCCGAGCCCGGCGCCCGCGTGTGACAGGCGGACTGTCGCGGGCCGGGCCCGGGGGAGTCGACGAACGGTGGCTGTCAGGCCCCGACGACGCCGGACTTGGCGATCGTGACCTTCGCCTTGGTGGAACCGTCGCGGGAGCCGAGAGCCTCGACCTGCTTGACGATGTCCATGCCCTCGACGACCTCGCCGAAGACGACGTGCTTGTTGTCGAGCCAGTCGGTCACGATGGTGGTGATGAAGAACTGCGAGCCGTTGGTGTTCGGCCCCGCGTTCGCCATCGACAGCTGACCGGGCTTGGTGTGCTTGAGCTGGAAGTTCTCGTCGGCGAACTTCTCGCCGTAGATGCTCTTGCCGCCGGTGCCGTTGCCCCGGGTGAAGTCGCCGCCCTGCAGCATGAAGTCCGGGATGACCCGGTGGAAGCTCGAACCCTCGTAGCCGAAGCCGTGCTCGCCCGTGGCCAGCTCGCGGAAGTTCCTCGCGGTCTTGGGTACCTCTTCGTCGAACAGCTTGAAGACGATCCGTCCCGCGGGCTCGTCGTTGATGGTGATGTCGAAGTAGACGTTGTCGCTCATGAAGACATCCTCACATCTCTTGGTTCTCGGATGGCACACACCTCCCCGGGTGACGCGCGGCGACCCCACGTGCTAACCAGCGGACGGGCGCACGCCAGGACGGCCGGGACCGCGTATCGACGGCGGCGGTCCGCGCGGCGGCGGCATGACAAGCTGTACCTTCCAGCGCCCGAACCCAGGAGGTCAGCATGACTGCCGAGTCACAGCCACAAGAAGGTTCGGAGCCCACCGAGGCCGAGAGCACCGCCCTGACGCCCGACGAGGACGGCCAGTACGACCTGAAGCGGAAGTTCCGGGAGGCTCTGGAGCGCAAGCGCGGGACGCAGACGGACGGCACCGGAGGCAACGGCAAACCGGACGCCTCGAAGATCCGCGGAGCGCACGGACCGGCGTCCAGCCAGCGGTCGTTCCGCCGCAAGAGCGGCGGCTGAGCCGAACGGCACCACGCGGGCCCTCCTCATGCGGGCCTTGCCTTCCTCATGAGTGCGTTCCCGGGAGCCGGGAGCCGGGAGCCGGGAGCCGGGAGCCGGGCCGGGATCGGTCGTGCGCGGGTGTGTCGGCGCCCGCGGGGGGCAGGGGCGGCCCACGTGAAGTCGTACGTCGGCGGTCCGCGGCTGCCGGGTGGGCATCCCCGGGCGGGAGCGGAGCCAGCCGTACGGCTCGGCTCGCCAGGCGGCGCCGCCGCGCCACGACGGCAGAAGCGGCGGCGCCGCTGCCGCTCCGTACACCGGATACACCGGCGGGAGCGCACGGTGTGGAGCGCACCGGTCGGAGCCCGCACTGTGTCGCGCGGGGCAACTGTCCTGCCCGTCACGCTGCCGTCGTGACGGCGCCGGCAACTACCCCGGCGGAGCGGTGGGTTGACCTTGAGGCAAGGACGCCCGCCCTTGCACGACAGCAATGCGCGGGTGTACCGGCCGGTGGCTTGGCGGTGACGCGCAGTTCGCGCTCGTCGTGGTGCAGGGCCGTCCGGGCGGACGAGCGTTCGGAACCGATGATCCGGCTCGGCCGGGCGAAGCCGTGAACCACGGGCCGGTCCAGGCCCTGCCCGGCCGCCGGCGTCGTCCCTCACCCGACTCTTACCTTGAGGCCCGACTGGACGGGATCGGAGCCGACCGCGGGTGCGTGCGCCGTGTTGAGGGTGGGAAGCGTGTGGCGGCGACTGCGGGCGGTCGCGTCGGGCGACGAGCGGTCACGTCAGGTAAGAAGTCAGGAAGACCTCGCCGGGCCCGGGTGATCCTCGGGTTCGCGGCACCGCCCGCCGCGGTGCACTGTGGAAACCATGACGGCGTGGAATCGGGGCTTGGCGCAGGCGGGCCGGACCAACCGTCTGCTGCTGCTGATCCCGGTGGCGCTCATCGTCCTGATCACCATCGCGGACATCGTCGCACCCTCAGACATCGTGCTCGGGCCGCTTCTGGTCATCGCGCCGGCCATCACCGCATGGGGCGCGGGCCCGCTGGTCACGGGAGGCGTGGGCGCCGCGGCGATGGCGGCCCAGGCGTTCATCGGCTGGCGCTCGGGCCTGCTCCTCTCCCGGAACGTGCTGGTGCAGCTGTTCGCCCTGGCGGTGCTCTCCGCGCTGATCGTCATCCTGTCCGTGATCCGCGACCGGCACAGCCGCGAGCTCGCCCGGGTACGGTCGGTCGCCGAAGCCGCACAGCGGGTACTGCTCTGGCCGCTGCCGAGCCGGCTCGGCACCCTGCGGCTCTCCTGTGTCTACCTGGCCGCCGAAGAGGACGCCGAGATCGGCGGCGACCTCTACGCGGCCGCCCGCAGCGCGCAGGGCACCCGTGTCGTGATCGGGGACGTGCGCGGCAAGGGCCTGCCGGCCATCGGCGAGGCCGCCTTCCTGCTCGGCGCCTTCCGTGAGGCCGTGCACCAGAACGCCGGGCTGCCCGCGCTGGCCGGCTCCCTGGAGCGGAGCCTCACCAGATACCTCGACGACTTCGAGCCCACCGACGAAGCGGGGGAGCGCTTCGTCACGGCCCTCCTGCTGGAGATCCCGGACGACGATCCCGTCGTCCGGCTGGTCAGCTGCGGCCACCTCGCGCCGCTGCTGCTCCGGCCGGGCCGCGCGGTGAGCGCCCCGGATCTGGCCCCCGCGCCCCCGCTCGGCGTCGGACTCACCGATCCCGGCGAGGTCACGGTCGCCGTGCTGCCCTTCGCCGTCGACGACACGCTGCTCCTGTTCACCGACGGTGTCGTCGAAGCCCGCGACCGCGACGGTGTCTTCTATCCGCTCACGGAACGCGTCGCCCAGTGGGTCGGCCGACCGCCGGAGTCGCTGCTCCGGCATGTGCAGCGCGATCTGCTCGCCCACGCCGGCGGACGCTTCGGCGACGACGCCGCCCTCATCGCCATCCGCCGCACCGGAGAACTCGCGCCGCCGGCCCGCGCGCGATACGGGCGGCCCCCGGGCCGGTGAGGACGGGAACCACCTCACCAGGGCCGCATTCGACCGGGACGGGACGGAGCGGAGTGACGCAGGGTGGGACGAGGTGGGTGCGGGTGACCTGAGTGGAGTGACGCGGGTCGGTCGACGTGGTGTGCTCCGAGTGGGGCGACGCGGGTCGGCCGACATGGTGTGCCCGGGCGCAGGGCGCGCACGATCCGACGCCGGGCGTACGGTCCTGGTGATCGTCCCAGGCGGTGGCGGCGGCCTATGGCACTTTTCACATTCCGGCCGGGAAGAGGCCCGTCGTGACCCCGGTCACCCCGAGTGGTGCGCGATTTGTTTATGTTCGCTCTTCAGTGACCCTTCCACACCACTTGTCGAGGCTCGCTTGAAGATGCCGAACCAACCGCGCCCCCCGCAGCACGCGCAGGACCACGCGAGACACCGAGGCAGGCGCGCCCTCGCCGGTGCCGGTGTCCTGCTGGCCCTGTCGACGGCGCTCGTCGCGGGCGGTACGGCCCACGCGGCACCAGCGGCCGCCGCGGTCGACAGGCCTTCCGGACAGGCGGTGGCCGAGACCGGCGCTCCGGCGGCGTCCCCGGCTCGGCACAAGTCACGCGTCACGGCCGCCGTGCTCGACCTCGACGGCACGGGCCGGGAGCCCACGGTGTACGGCGACGACGTCACCTACGACACCGCGAGCATCATCAAGGTCGACATTCTCGCGACACTGCTGCTTCAGGCGCAGGACGCGGGACGCCGTCTCACCGCGCAGGAACGCGCGCACGCCGAACCGATGATCCGGCACAGCGACAACGCGGCGGCCAACGCGCTGTGGCGTGAGATCGGCCGGGCGCCGGGTCTGGAGGCGGCGAACAAGCGCCTCGGCCTGACCGAGACCAAGGGCGGATCCGGCACTCGCTGGGGGCTGACCCGGACGACGGCCAGTGACCAGATCCGGTTGCTGCGCGCGGTGTTCGGTACGGCTGGGAAGCCGGACACGGGCGCCACCGCGCTCGACGCGGAGTCCCGGACCTATGTCCGGACCCTGATGGCCGGCGTCGCGAACGAACAGGCGTGGGGTGTCTCGGCGGCCTCGGCCTCCGGGTGGGCCCTGAAGAACGGCTGGCTGCAGCGCAGTACGTCCGGGCTGTGGGACGTCAACAGCGTGGGACGGATCGTGGTGGACGGACACCGCTATCTCGTCGCGGTCCTCTCGGACGGCAGCATCTCGATGAAGGACGGTGTCGCGCTGGTGGAGAGGACCGCGCGGGCAGCCCTCACCTCGGCGTCCGGACACTGACCCGCGTCGGCGGCGGGGAGCCGCCGGCCACGACGTGGTGCACCGGGTACCGACGACCCGGTGCACCACGCCGACCGGGGAGCCTCCCGGGTCGGGCGGCGGGGGTGTCGTCGGCCGGCCTTGTCGCGCAGGTGCCGGACCGCCACGGGCGGCGCCGGTGTCCCGGCCGCCCCGAACGCTCCCACACTAGGGAATTCCTCGTGACGGGTGCCGCAGGCTGTCTCCTGCCGGAGTACGGATCATCAGGAGAAGGAGACAGGTATGCGCTCTCGTTTCGTCGCCCTGGCCACGGCCACGACCACGACTCTCGGGGCTCTCGGCCTCATCCTCGCCACGGGGGCGGCCGCCGACGCCGCCTCCCGGCCCGCGGTCACCAAGGCCGAGTGCGTGGCGACAGGGGGCATCGTCTTCGACATCCCCATGAAGACGACCTTCTGTCTCTATGACCACCACGACGGGACGATCGACATCGCGCCCATCGTCCCGTCCTGAGGCATCGAGCGACCGAGGGTCCGTGCCCGCGGCGGGAGCACCCGCACGTCCGCACGTCCGAGCGCTACCGGTACGGCCCGCGGCGCGCGTAAGGCGCCAGGGTGTCCAACTGCCGGTCGCCGAAACGCCCGTCCGGGACCCGGAGGCGCGCCCGGCGGCGTGAGGTGGCCAGGGGCGGTCGAACGCGGCGCGCGCGGCGGTCGGGTCGCCCGGCCGACGGCGTGTCAGTCGGTGAGGGCGGAGGCGAGTTCCCTCGTCGCCTCGACGACTTCCCTGTCCGGTTCCGCGAGCAGGTGTTGGATGGTCCCGCGTTGGTCCCGTACGGCGCGACGTGCCGCGCGCTCCCAACCCACGTAGTTCTCGGGGCGGTTGAGCAGCTTGGGGTAGGCCGTGGCGGTGCTCTCCCACTGCCGGGCCTCGGCGATGTTCTTCAGCAGTTGGAGGATCTGCACGCGGCAGGCGACCTGGGGAAGCTGTGCGAGTTCCCACAGGAACGGGACCGTGGCGGCGGTCGCCTGGTCCACGACGAAGCCGTACTGGCAGATGCGCTGCCTCAGACGCACGAGGGCGGCGACGGCGGTGGGCTCGTCGTCCGACGTGATGGCGGTGAGCAGGGAGGGGATGGCCGTGGCCGCTCCGGTGGAGTCCTGGAGCTCGCGCCAGGGGATGTGTCCGAGGTCTTTCAGGGCTGTCTTCATGTCCGCTCCCGCGCGAGGAGTTCCGTGATGAGCCGCGCCGGGACGCTCCGCCGCCGAGGCGTGCGTCATGCCGGGCCCTGCCAGGCCGGCGACGTGTGCCGAGGAGGGGCCGGCAGCATGGCCCACACGGTCTTGCCGGCGGGCGAGCGGGTCCAGCCCCAGTGCTCGGACAGCGCCTCGACGATGCGCAGTCCGCGACCGTGGACCTCCAGCGCGCCGTCCGTACGAGGGCACAGCGGCGGGCTGTCGCTCTGATCGGTGACGGCGCACACGACATGGGCGCGGCGGAGCGTCAACTTCAGCCACACCCCCGACTGCCCGGCACGGGCCTGCGGAGCCGCGTGGAGCAGCGCGTTGGTGGCCAGCTCGGTGACGACGAGGACGGCGTCGTCACTGCGGTCGCCGAGCGCCCAGCGTCCGAGGGTGCGGCGCGTGAAGTCGCGTGCCTGGGCGAACCCCTGGGGTGATTCCGTGATGCGCAGGCTCGCGGATCTGGGCACGTCACCCGTGGGCTCGACCCTCCCGGCCCGCTCCTGTCCCGGGACGCGATCAGGCGCTCCGTCCACGGGGAGACCGGCCGGAAGCGTCCGACCCGCCCGCGGTGCAGCCCTTCCACCTGCGGGACTTGGTGCTTGGCGTGCGGATAACGACACGGCATCTCCCTGATGCGACGTCAGGTCCGGTGCGCCAACGGTGCGGTTGACGCCCGAGCTATTATCCATCCTGTCGACGCCCGCTGTGCAATTTCACGGGAAATTGCACAGGTGTGGCTGGAACAGGACCACGCGGGACCGGTCCGACCCAGGGGGCGGCCGACGTGTACACCGTGGTGGAACGTGAGCAAGGAGAGTCCGGTGCCATCAGTGCGAAACGGAACGCGGGCCAGTTCGCTGGGTGTCCGCTGGGTGAAGAGCCGGCACAGCAACGCCGAGGGCAACTGCGTCGAGGTGGCGCCCCTGCACGAGGGCGGGGTGGCGCTGCGCAACTCACGCGACCCCGACGGACCGGCCCTCATCTACACGGCCGCCGAACTGGCCGCCTTCCTGGCAGGAGCGAAGGACGGGGAGTTCGATCACCTGGTGTGAAGCGGAGCCGTACGGTTCCACTTCCGCCGGAGTATGCGACAGAGGGCCGAAAGGTGCGAGGATGCCAGGGAGCTCGGGGGACGATCCGGGTGCCCTACCGGGGCCGCTGGAGCACTCCCAGCCGGGAACCGGGCGGTGAACTCCCCCGTCCCTCTCGACCCTCGCCCGGCCAGGTAGAGCATCATGCTGGCAAGGCGACGTGAGGGGGGTTCGGTGAAGTGTGGCGTAGTGACGCGAGGTCTGCGGTTCGGCCTGGTTGTCGGAGGGGTCTGCGCGCTGGGCTGGGGCGTCGTTTGGACGGCTGGCGTGATGGTCGCGTTGGCGTTGAGGCACGGGCACGGTGTGCCCTCGGCTCTCGTCTCGGAAGGGATCCTCATGGGTGGCAGTCTGCTCGTGGGTGCGGCGCTGGGTCTGGTACTCGGTGCGGTATTGGCACTCGCGCCCGGCCGGCTGACCTCTCATGGGCTGGTCCGTCGGCTTCTGGCGGGCGCGGTCGCTGGAACGCTTTTCCTCGGCGAGGTTGTGGTCAGCGCGGAGGGCGGCATTCTGCCGGTGCTGGTGATGCTCATGGCTATCCCGGTGGTTGGCGTGCTAGCGGCTGCGTGCAGTGGTGACATTGCAGGAAGCAGCCGCCGTCATGCCTGGTTGTGGTCGCGCACGCTTCTGCGGGCTGATTTTCGAGCACTAGCCTGGCGCGGGAGGCTGCGTGCCGCGGTTGACCTGCTGTGGAACTGATCCCTGCCATTTGAGAAGCCGGGCGCCCGGGCGAAATGGGGCGGCCGGCCGCGCGGGAACCGAGCCGTTGGGTCGTTCAGCGCGAACCGACTCCCCGCAGAAAGCCGAGACTCTCGGTGTCCGCCCGACCTTGCCGGTGCACGTAGCTGCGCTCGCGCAGCCGTGCGTCTGCACATGGGGGACGCAGGCCGTAGCCGGACAGCAGCCCTCCGCTTTATGGCAGAGCGGCTCGTGGCGCCGCCCGAGGACCTCCTAAGGCGGGGCGAGAGCCGGTTACGCCGATCTCGCCCTGCTGTTCAAGGACGAGGGCGGAGTATCGCAGGGCAGGAAGCTGCTGCTGGCGGACGACGGGAAGCTCCGGCGTGCCGACGGCGGCCCTGCCACGGACAGGAAGGACGGCTCGCGGCGGCCCCGCTGGAGGCCCTTTTTCCAGCCGGCTCGCGGCGAGACAGTGGGCGACAAGGGCCTGGCCGTGCCCGACGCCTTGAAGAAGCGCATGTTCTACCTGCACCCGGGGCTGAACTGGGTGGAGGAGGAAGGCCACGTACATGACAGGGACGTGGCGAGGATGAGCGGGCCGTCGCTCCGGTTGTCGCGAGCATGGAAGGCACCGCGGGTGCGGTGATGCGGGCCCGGATGATCGAGCTGAGCTGGTCTAGGTGCGCCGGCGACCGCCGTGGAGCTCAACTGCAGCCAGAAACGGTCCGCCGCTGGCTGCACCGCTTCAACAGCGCGGGCCTGCAGGGGCTGGAGGATCTGGGCGGGCAGGGCGCAAGCGGCGGATCACCGAAGAGGAACGATCCCGGATCATCTCCCGGATCGAGACCGTGCCGCCGGGCGACTGCGGTGGGAGCCCGCCGGGGAACTCTGAGCCTTCGATGAGTCCGGACCACCGAGCGGACACTGGATTTCCTGGCCGCCGCCGGCACGGGCCGGGGGATCGAGGTGGGCCGCTCGCAAGGCAGACGCATCCTGCTCGCCGAGGGTATGCGCTGGAGCCACCCTCGGTCCTGGATGCGATCGAAGGACCCGGACTTCGTCCCCCAAGGACACGGATCATCTGCCTCTACACCCATCTGCCCGACGATGCGACGGTGATCTGCGCTACGGGCTGGGGCCGGTGATCCCTCGGGCTTTCCTGCCGGCACCAGCCTGGTCACCCGGCGGCCACCGGATCAAAGCGGAACTCGACTACAGCCGCGGACCAGAGATGACCTGGGCCTACGACGGCCTGCGGGGAGCAGACGCTGCCTGTCGGGGAGGGACCATCCCCGCGTGCGCGGGGAGCAGGTCCCGGCGTGGGGACTGGAAGCCGGACGGAGAGCCCGAACGCGCGGAGGTGACCCGCCCCAGAACGGGACGGGCCACCTCTTCAGCGGTTACCGCGTCTGCCGTGCCCGCACCCCCATGACGGTGGCGACGGTCATGCAGACGGTGCTGATGATCGTGCAGACACCGATGGCCCCGATGGGAGTGGCGAGACCCACGGTGACGATGATGACGACCACGACGACTGCGATGCCGAGAAGTGGTTCATGATCTTTATTGCGGGAATGAATAGCTTCGGACGATGGCACTCGTTGCCTACCCTCTCTGGTGCGAGCCCGTGTGGTTGGTAGCCCGGTTCGGGCCCGCGCCGGTCGTTGAAGCCGACGCGTATGCGTCGGCTTCTTCGTGTTCACGAGGTAGATTCCCGGAGTGCAGGACCAAACTTCGATATCGCCTTGATTGATCTGAGCTTTTTTGGTGTCCGGCACGCTGAACGGGCTCTGAGCTGGCCTTCTTTGTGGAGAAAAGCTCCAAAAAAAATCTTGGAACTCATCCAGCCGCCACGTCCAACGCGGCGCGGTCGCTTGGCCGGTGTCACGATGCTGGCGGATGAGCTGGCGCTGTGCGCAGCATCGGGGCTTCCATGCCGTGCGCGGCCGCCACCATCTAGCAGGCCGCGCACGGCGCCCCGGTTCCCCATGCCCCGCCCTGGGCCGAGGACCATGACGGTCACGGTCGGAGTGTGGAGCGTGACGAGAATGTGGCCGCATCGGCGCCCTACCGTTCGTGCATCTGTGGGTTTTGCGCAGGCCAACGGATTCATCGGAGAGCGGTGGGGGTCTGGATGTCTCCCGTGGCGCTCCCATGCCCTGACTACCCCTCCAGAACATGAGAGAACCGCAGTGACGGGCGCCGGTCCCCGGAGGCATCCTCCGGGGACCGGCCCCGCCTCAATCCCATCCGAGTGCGCCGCCGTTCACGACCGGCGTCTCGCCGACGAACGACGTCCCCTCCTCCACAGCGTCGGCCAGGGCCACCAGAAACGCGGTGAGCGAGGGCCAAAGTTGTGCTTCCCCGCCCGACTCCTGGAAGAAGTAGCCGATGGCGCCCCGGCCAGGGCCCGGCCCAGTGTCGACGAAGAGGCAGCTCGCGCCGTCATGGTTCGCCGCCCACGGGACCCAGTCCAGACGCCACCAGTCGGCTTCCACGTCCGGTCCGTCCACCAGGGACACCAGGCGCGCGCGCAGCGACACGGACTCTTCCACGCTGAGGAGGCCGCACCCGGACACCAGGAACCGACCTGCCTCCGTGGGGAGTGTGCCGTCGCAATGCGCGTACAACTCACCCAGTTCCGGGAGGATCCCCTCTCTGGCAACCGGCGGCCGCACTGCAGCCAGACTCTCCGGTGCCATCACGGCCAGCCACTCCGTCAGCCGCGCCCAGGTCTCCCCGAACGAGCCGTTCCGCGTCACGCGCACCCTCCGTAGGATCCGGCCTTGCACCGGCGGACACCCATTCGATCACGACCGCACCCGGTGCCTCTGGACCCGGCCAGCTGGGCAGTGCTTCAACGCTGCCTGGCTGGCCGTGAGGCTTTTCCGACCTGGTTGCGTGGGTCAAGGTCGTTCGTCCGGCAGGGCGCTCCACCTTGACGCCCTGAACCACGCCCGCTCCACGGAGTGTGGGTCGACGGCAGACAGGATGGGAGCTGGGGAGTGGTGGGTCAAGGCCGAAGTGCGGGTTTGAGGTAGGGCCTGTCCGACGGATCATTGCGGGGGCCGTTACGCACCCAGCGGTGGGAGGGAGGAAGTGCAGTGCCCTGAGGGACGAACCGGAGTCCTCCCCTCCCCGCGATGATGGCGCTGTGCACGATCTTCTCGAACCAGGCAGCGGCGATCCGGCCGAGATGTTTCGGAGGTCCGGCCGAAGTCAGTGGCTGTACGTGCCTCGTTGGTTCCGGATCCTGCCAGTTCTGAGTGTGGCGCTCGCTGCAGAAGACCCGGTCGCCGAGGATCGTTGCGCCCACACACATGAAGACTGAACTCTTTCTGCCCTCGTGCCGATCGACCAGATCCACGATGAGCGTGACTCTCTCGTCTCCCCGGGCTATCGCCTCGTCCAACGCGGCGTAGTAGGCCGCGTGCTCGGCGGGGGGCTCCCACTGCGATTCCTGCGCGGCGGCGCGTCCGTCTGCTTCCTCTTCTTCCGGCTCGAAGACGAGCGCAACAGTGTCCATGGGATCGCATTCAGGCCAGGATCGGGCGGACTCCCTCACGACGTCCACGAAGGCCTTCTGCTCGGTGTTCAGTTCGTCGTCTTCAAACCAGTCCTCGTACACGCGCGTGAGAGTACGCGGTGAACAGGAGAAGCTCGTCGGCCGACGTACCCTCCCTCGTGGCCGATTGCCCTAGTCAAAGGACAGCAGTGGAAGGGTGTCAGAGCCGAGCGTTATGGTGCGTGGTCGTGGACGCTACTGATCTTGAACGCCAGGACAGGACACGATCCGGCTGTATCCCACCGGAACTGGTCTCGAAGCTGCTGGAACGCGGCCATATCGACGAGGTGGAGCTGTACGCAGGCCGCGGGGAATGGTTCTGCGCGCTGGCGTGGGCGCGGTTGCTGGGGGAGCAGGGCTGGCAGGCCGACGCGTCCCCACTGGAGGAAGCCGGGGCGCCAGCCGCAGCTACCACACCCCAGTCCTGGCCGCCCATTCCGTGCGAGAACAGACTGCTGGGGTACTCCGCGCGGAACGTCAGCCTTCTCGGACCGGGTTCGGGCGCTGGACAGCTGCAGTTCAGGTGCGCGACAGGGGGAAGCACAGCGAGCAGGTCGAGGGCGTGACCGCCCACTGATCGTGATGTCAGAAGCTCGCGGCCTTGCCGATGTTGAAGTGACGGTTCCGCCGATGCCGTGCGAACGGGAAGTTTACGGCGCATGCTGTTCTAGAGCTGAGGGAACGGCCGGTTTTACCGGGGGACGCAGGGTGTCCATAGTGGGTTCCGCGCCCGCTCCAGGCAGGCGCGGGCAGAGGGGGATGCCATGGTGCGCTACGTTCACTTTCAGTTGGCGACGATCTTCGAGGTGGGGGCTGCCATTGGCGTCACTGCGCCTGTGGTCCTCGGCGTGCACGGGCTGCCGCAGAGCAACTATGCACTTCCTCTTTTGTGTGTTTTGGGAGCCAGCGCACTCTTCGGCCTGCTGGCGGTTTCAACCCGCTCGGGCTGGTTGGGCGGCGAGAAGCGCGATTTCGAGAACGCAGTCCCCCTGGCCGACCCTGAGACGGTACTCCCCGCCCCTCGCGAGTCGATGCGCCGCAGCTTCGACGGATCCTTCGTTGTCATCGTGGCTCTGCCGACCCTGGTTTTCGGCCTGCTCTGGGGTCCTTGGGTCATCAGCTGGGGCCTCTTTTTTGTACCGGAGCGGATCGTCAAGGGCGTGTACATGTTCTTCTGGGAGCGACGCCACGGCGTACTCCTGTGGCGTGGAAAGGTCGAGGAACAGCCCCTGGGTAAGGACCAGTTCCTGTACTCTTCGCCGCGGATCGCGACGCTCGGGTGAGTTCGTACCGCCGGACCGCTACTGACTACCACCATCCCTGTGCACCTTCTTCGCCGTCCTGTTCCTTGGCCTCACCTGCCCTACACGCCAGTCATCCCGAGAACACTCCACGACGAGCACCGGTGAATCCGAGATCCTTTTCAAGATCTGCGAGCACCTCGAAACGGTCCCGATGTGGCCCGACGGGGTATCGCATGGCGCGCCCGCTGAGCGAAGCCACGGTCCGGGCTCGGGAGCGCGTCCGCGATCTCGGGTTCTTCGACCACTAGGTCGCGGTGGCCATCGATGCCGCCGTCGCAGCCCCGCACGCGACGTATCCACCGGCCGACTGGGACGCCTACTGCGCGCAACGTTGACGAACACCCGGAAACGGGACCGTGCTCACCTTTAGAACTCCTAACGAAATGAGCAGTGGGGAACGTTAGGATCGGTGGTCATGAGTCAGAGTGGTTCGCAAGCGGCAGCGTTCTTCCGGGACGTCCGCCAGAGCGGAGTGGTCTGGCTTGTCCGGGATGACGACGGAAGCCCGGCTCCCCTTTCCGCGGACGGCACGCGAAGTCTTCCCTTCTGGTCGACCTCGGCCCGCGCCCAGAGGGCGGCGAAGATCTGGGGGCATGGGCTACGGGTCGAATCCACGCTCCTGGAAGGCTGGTGCGACCGCGAACTGCCCGATGCCGCCCGGGAGGGACTCATGATCGGCATCAACTGGAGCGGGCCGCGCCTCGTTGGCTGGAGCTTCACCCCGATGGAAGTCCTCAACCGACTGGCAGCGGCTGACTAGCTCACGACATCGCTCGCCAGAACGCGCAGGCGTCGCCAGCAGATGAGTGCGCATCCGAGGGCGAGGAAGGCTTCGTGGATGTCGTCGCGGATCTCCCAGCGGATCCGCAGGCGGCGGAACCAGTGCAGATGGGCAAACGCGCGCTCCACAACCCAGCGTTGAGTACCCAGGCCGGAGCCGTGCTCGGTGCCGCGGCGGGCGATCAGCGGCTTCACGCCGAGGTCCCGGACCAGCCGGCGGTACTTGTCGTGGTCGTAGCCGCGGTCACCCAGCACCACGTCCGGGCGGCGGCGGGGGCGGCCGTGTTTGCCCCGCACAGGCGGCACGGCCTGGAGCAGGGGGACCAACTGGGTGACATCGTTGCGGTTGCCGCCGGTCAGGGTGACGGCGAGCGGGATGCCGGTGGCATCGGTGATCAAGTGGTGCTTGCTGCCCGCCCTGCCCCGGTCGACAGGGCTTCGTCCCGTCTTGGGCCCCCCTTTAACGCCCGGATGTGGGAGCCGTCGACCACCGCCCGAGAGAAGTCCAGGGCGTTCGCGGCACGGAGCTTGGCAAGGAGGACCTCGTGCAGCCGGGACCACACACCGGCTTCTGTCCACTCGGCCAGGCGACGCCAGCAGGTCATGCCCGAGCCGAAGCCGAGTTCCTGCGGCAGGTGTTCCCAGGCGATCCCGGTGTGCAGCACGAACAGGATGCCCTGGAACACCAGCCGGTCCGGATGCCGCTTGCGTCCCGGATGCCGAGCTCGACGATCGACCCTGGGGAACAGCGGCTCGACCACCGTCCACCCTGGGGAACAGCGGCTCGACCACCGTCCACAACGCGTCATCGACTTCCCACGGCTTCGGCCGAGCCACCCCGCACCCCCGGATCAATGGTCCCGGAGCGATCCAACCACTCAAAGATCATTTCGTTAGGAGTTCTTAGTAGGACTCCGTTAGGTCTTTCGGTTTGCGCTGATCAAGAGCATGTTGGGGTGGTGGATTTACATGAAGTGAGGCGTGTTCGGGCGACGTTGGCGTTGTTCGTGGCCGATGTGTTCGCTTCGGTGCCGCGGAAGGACCAGCGGGCCAAGGGTGACTGTTATCTGCGGGGACTGATGCTGGACGGCCGTCGCAAGTCGATCCAGGCGATGGCGGCGCGACTGCCGGACGGCAACGAGCAGAACCTGCAGCAGTTCGTGAACCAGTCGACCTGGGATCCGGTGCCCGTGCAGCGGCGGATCAACGAACGTCTGCTGCCGCTGGTCGACCCGGTGGCGTGGGTGATCGACGATGTGTCGATGCCGAAAGACGGCCGGATGTCGGTCGGTGTGGCTCCGCAGTACTGCGGAGCCCTGGGCAAACGGGCGAACTGCCAGGTCGCCGTCAGTGTCCACGCCGCCAGTGACACTGCCTCATGCCCCCTGCAGTGGAGGCTGTTCCTGCCCGAGGACTGGGCTGCGGACGGCCACCGCCGCACCAGGACCCAGGTTCCGCCCGAGGTCATACACCGGGAGAAATGGCGTCTGGCACTGGACATGCTCGACGCTCTCGCGGACTGGGGCATGACACCGCCGGCGGTGGTGTCCGACGCCGCCTACGGCACCAACGCACACCTGCGGGCCGCCCTCTCGGAGCGAGGACTCACCTATGTCCTGTCCGTCCGCTCGGACGTGAGCGCCCACCCGTTCGACGCACAGCCCATGGCTCCGGACCGCAAAGGAGATATCGGCTGCTGGCCCCAGCCGCGTTACCGCCAGAAGGCGCCGTCAGTGGCGGCTCTTGCCACGGCTCTGGGGCGAGAGGCATTCACCCCGCTCACGTGGCGCCAGGGTTCGAAAGGGGAGTTACGTTCCCGCTTCGCGGCGGTGCGCGTGCGTCCGGCCGGAAAAGCCGTCGAACGACCGATCAAAGCAGCGGCCTCAGCCGGACAGGGCTGGTGGGACGGGGTCCTGCCCGACTGCTGGCTCCTGGCCGAATGGCCCGCCGGAGCCGACGCGCCAAGCGAATACTGGCTTTCCAACCTCCCGCCCGACACCCCGATCGCCGATCTGGTCCGCCTGGCCAAGGTCCGCTGGCGCATCGAGCACGACTACCGCGAGCTCAAGCACGGCCTGGGCCTGGACCACTTCGAAGGCCGTTCCTGGCCCGGCTGGCACCACCACGTCACCCTCGTGACCGCCGCCCAAGCCTTCCTCACCGAACAGCGCCTGGCCCCAAAAGCACCGCACCCAGCATCACCCTCTACCAGATCCTCGACGCTCTCCAAGACACCCTGAGGTGCTGGACCGGGATCTGCAGCAGCTGCCGGCAACCCCTCCCCACCAGAGCCCGCACGACAACAAGATCAAGAAAGACCTAACGGAGTCCTACTAGGGCCTGTGTGATGTCGTGATCATTCTTGGGTTTTGTCCTGTTCGAGGGGTGGAATCCGATAGGACAGTGGTCGTGACACGTAGGCAACTCACCAATGCCCAGTGGAAGTTCATCGAGCCGTACCTGCCGATCGGTAGGTACGGCCCGTACCCGGAGCGGTTGCGGGAGCAGTTCGAGGGTGTGATCTGGCGGTTTCGGTCCAGTGGTCAGTGGCGGGAGATGCCTGCCGAGTTCGGGCCGTGGGCGACCGTCTACGGACGCTTCCGTGTCTGGCGGGACGCCGCTGTGTTCACCGACCTGCTGGAAGGCCTGATCGCCGAGGGTGCCCGTATGGGAAGAACGGACTTGTCGCTGGTCAGCGTGGATTCCACCACGGTCCGCGCCCACCACGATGCCGCAGGGCTGCGCGTCAGCAAGCACCTCATGGAGGCTCTGGAAGAAGCCGCGCAGGAGCAAGAGGCAGCCCGACAAAAAGGGGTGGCCCGGAGGAACAGAACGGACACACAGAGCGCCGGCGCGTCCGACGCAGACACAAGCTCCGCCTGAGGGAAGCCTTGCTCGGCAGATCCCGGGGCGGCCTGACCAGCAAGATTCACCTTGCCGCGGATCGCAGGTGCCGTCCGCTCGCACTGGTCCTGACCGTCGGACAGGCCGGGGACAGTCCGCAGTTCGTCCCCGTCCTCGCGAAGGTGAGAATCCGTCTGCCCGCCGGCCCTCCCCGCACCAAGCCCGGCGCGGTCGCCGCGGACAAGGCCTACTCGTCGCATGACAACCGCGCCTACCTGCGCAAACGTGGAATCAAGGCAGTCATCCCGGAAAAACGGGACCAGGCCGCCAACCGCAAGAAGAAGGGCACACGAGGCGGTCGGCCCGTCAGCCACGACGCCGACCTCTACAAGGAACGCAACACCGTCGAACGCCTGATCAACAAGCTGAAGGCCTGGCGCGGCATCGCCACCCGCTACGACAAGACCCCGGACAGCTACCTCGCCGGCCTCCACCTCCGCGCCGCAATGATCTGGATCGATGACCTGATCAAGACCACATGATCACGACATCACACAGGCTCTAGTACTCACACGCCAAGGCCCGCATGTCGGAATCACCAGAAATGCCGGAATCGATGAAAGTCAACAGAAACGTGCCTCCCAGCCGCTAACGCCCCAGGTCAGGCAGCCTGCTCCCCGCGCGCGGGGATGGTCCCCTCTTCGATCCGGCGAACCTGGGCGGGAAGGTCTGCTCCCCGCGCGTGCGGGGATGGTCCCAGGGACGAGGTCTTCGGGTCTGCTCACCAGTTCTGCTCCCCGCGTGTGCAGGGATGGCCCCCGCTCCTGACTCCGCTTGTCGGGGTCTTACGCCTGCTCCCCGCGCGTGCGGGGATGGTCCTTGGGTGCGCATCGCGTACATCACCTTCGACGGCCGCCTGTCGGCAGCTCGTCAGTAACCCCAACTACTTCAAGTACACCGCTCGTTTGACAGACCCCAAACTTCAACTGGAGCTGTAAGAGTGGCCGTGGTTTGAGTGGGTATACCGGTGATCGGGTATGGATAGCGTGAGTCATCTAAATTGTCGCGCAGCGCAGTCAAGGTCAGAACAGGATATGGGCATGACAGATGCGGGAGTGCCGTCTTCGCCGCAAATGCAAAGTACACCTGAGCAGATAACAGAGTGGCTAATCGACGAATGTCGAGATGTTGGCAATCGCGTGACTGAACTACTCATGGTTGGCGAGCGAGTGCTCGCGACTACTTGTGCCCTGCTTGCGATCGCCTCCACAGTTGCTCTCGGTAGCGGGCAGGGGCATTGGTTGATGGCCCTCCCATTTGCAATCTCCTCCATTCTTGTCTACATGCTTTTTCTGAATAATGAAGCGATGTCTCAGGGGGGGTACAGGGAAGCGTTGGAAGTGGAAATCCAGCGGAGGACTGGATTTCCAGTATCGCAATGGGAGTCACTGTCGAGTCGTATCAGGAACAACAAGGTGCAGGTTAATTGGACTGTTGGCGGTATGGGGTCGGCTCAGCTGTTGGTTTCCGTGGTTGCCATTCAGCAGGCATTAGCGACGCGTTCTGCGCACCATTGGGGTCATGAAGCGTGGATTTGGTATGTGACGCTAACGAGCATCTCTGCGGTAGCGGGGCCGATAGCGGTATATTCCTGTTTTCGGGCGCAAGTGTCGAGTCGGCAGCGAGTTAAAGCGGACGCTCTTGCAGCTTTTGAGCGTTCGCGTGGAAGCAGAACGACACCTAACACTTGACTCGTTGCCCGCGATCGCCCGCCGCGGCGCCCTATATGGCACCGGACTGGGCTCCTATCGCTGGGTCGTGGAGAGACGACCACCCCGATACCCACGGTCACGACCGTCGAGGCGTTGTAGAGTCTCGCCCGCTGCCTCGCCTCCGGCGAGCCCTCTGCGGGGTCCTGGGGCAGGAACACGCCCACCACACCGATGTCGCCCCCGCCGTCGCCCTCCGCGTGAATCGCCTGTGTGACGGCTGACGTGAGGGCCGCACGCGGAAGGCATGCCGCGTGACCTGGACGCTGCCTGATCCCATGCTGACTTCCCCCACACCCCTACCGAGGCTCACGCCCGGGTGGACGGGGGAACCGAAATGGGACGGATTCCGCGCCCTGCTCCACACCGACGCCGGGCAGGTGGTGCTGCGCTCGAGGCGCGGCACCGAGATGTCGCCGGCGTTCCCCGACATCGCGGCCGCCGCGGTGCAGCTGCCGGACGCCACCGCGCTGGACGGGGAACTGGTCGTGTGGGAGGACGACCGGCTCGCGTTCGAGCGGCTGCAGAACCGTCTCCAGCGCAGGGGCGCCGCGGCCGCCCAGGCCGCACAGGACTGGCCCGCCCACTTCGTGGCCTTCGACCTCCTGCGACTGTCCGGTACGGACACGACCGCTTGGCCCTACCAGCGCCGCCGGGCCGCACTGGAATCGGTGTTCACCTCCTGGGGGCTGACCGCCCCCTGGACGCTGTCCCCGTCGACCACCAACCCCGACAGCATCCGCGAATGGCTCACCTGGACCACGGTGGGCATCGAAGGGGTCGTCTTCAATCGGCTGAACGAGCCCTACCGGCCCGCAGCCAGAAGCTGTCGAAAGTACGAAGTCCGCGAGACCACCGAAGCCATCGCCGGAGCCATCACCAGCCAACTGTCCACTCGCACCACGCTTCTGCTCGGCCGGTACAACAACCACAAACAGCTGCAGTACATCGGCCGCACTACCACCCTCCCCCACACCGCCGGCAGCGCGGTCGCCGGACTCCTCACCGCGGCCCCGGCTGGCCACCCATGGACAGGATGGTCGTTCTCCGCAGGATGGGGCAGCCGCGAGACTCTCGACGTCACCATGGTCGAACCCGAACTGGTCGTGGAAGTCAGCGCCGACGTCGCCCGCGACCCGGTCGGCCGCTGGCGCCACCCCGCACGCTGGCACCGAGCCCGCACCGACCTCACCCCCAACGACATCCCGCGCAGCGCAACGTCCCCGTGACCAGGAGTCTCACATGTGCGGCATTATCGACGCCGTGATCGCCTAACTGACCTCGTACGTCCTTTAGACCGGTCAGGTCGGCTCTGTGCTGGTCAGGGACAGCCAGGTCTTCTCGTCAACAGCACCGGTGTCGGGGAGCCCTTGCTGGCGCTGGAAGCTCCGCACCATCCGCTGGGTGGCAGCGGTGTACACCCCGGTGATGTCAGAGGGCTGCCCGGCGCGATGCAGCAGGTCCTGCACCGCCTCCACCTGCGGGCCAGTGTCCCCCGGGGATGCAGGAAGGACCAGCATCGGCCAGGTGTCTTTTCCGACCTTGCCGTCCGGCTGAAGACCGCGCTTCTTCTGGAACGCGATGACCTGGGCGCGGGTTTCCGAGCCGAAGATGCCGTCTGTGCGCAGTTGGTGGTGATGGGCTTTCAGCAGGCGTTGGACGGTCCACGTAAGGGATGACGTCTCTCCCTTACGGACGAGAGGCCACTGCGTCGCGTTCGGATGGGCGGGCGCGGCCACAGGTTTCACGGTGCGACCGGTCTCCAGCACAGTGCGGCCGACGCTCCAGACGGCGATCAGGGCCCCCGCCATCATCGCGGCGATCGCAAGGTTGCGCCGGGCACCGCGGCCCTCGGGCAACCGTCTCTTACGGGCCGGCATCAAGGCTGATGCGGTCGGCCGCTGCTCGGACCGCACGCCGCAGGCGAGCGCAACGGCCTTCTCCAGTTCCTCGGGCGGTGCACCGAGCGCGGCATGCAGGACGCGCACGGTGTCGGCTGGTGCCATCAGCGGGTGAGCCGGGCTGAGGTAGCGGGACAGGGTCGCTTGGGTGACGCCGATCTGCCTGGCGAGCGCCTCCTGGGTCGGTTTCCGCCCCTGTGCCTGCACCGAGTTCTCCCACCAGGCACGCAGCAACGACGACAGTTCCCGGCCCAGCGGGTCGCCCGTCCCGTCCCCCAGCGCTTCGGCCATGTGCCCTCCCACGATTCATTCGCGTGTATAACCGCAGGTCATCGGCCTGCATGAGTGCATGCATGATTCCGCATCAGACGGACGACGGAAGCCCCACCGTGTGGACCTCGTGGTGCAGCATGGTGGTTCCCGTCGGCCCACGCCGCCACAGTCTCCGCAGTTCCCCCAAGGGCTGCGACGACGCTCTGCCGTGCTCGGTCGTCCCGAAGGGGACGGGGCACAGCTCCCCAGCAGACACCCGAAGGAGTGATCACTCATGCCCAAGAACCCGTCCAGCGGTGTCCGGGCCGCCCTGATCGGCGCCAGTGCCCTCGCCGCACTGGCGAGCGGCCTCATGACCGCCCCCTCACACGCTGCCGCCCCGACCGGCCCCACTCCAGGCCGCCACGGAATCCCCCTCGCAGACCACACCTTCTCCCGGATCGACCCGCACACCACGCTGAAGTTCATCCGCAACCGGAACAACCCCCGGCACTCGCTGCTTCAGGTGGTGCGCTACGGACGCGTCGCGGTGCAGTTCCGTGCCGGATCCGGAGCAGGACTCGGGGAAAGGAAAGACGCCGGCCGCAATGAGTGCGCCTCGGGCAAGGGGTGGCTACCCAAGGGCACCTACACCGTCGGCACCCCCGACACCCGCTACAACGGCGATCTCATCAAGGGCTACGCGATCCCCCTCAGCGACAAGGCATGCACCAACGGAACCAAGCGCACCCAACTGTTCATCCACAGCGAGATGACCCGCGCCGGCGGCCAGGCACCGGCCGTACCCGGCAAGGACGTACGCCAGCGCTGGGACCACGACTACGACTACGAGAGCGCCGGCTGCATCAAGCTCACCCCCGGCAACATCAAGAAGCTGTTCCGCAACCTCGCCCGGTTCCCGCTCCCCACCAAGCTCACCGTCATCTGACCCCGCCACTCCCCCTGCCCGGCTCATGCGGATGCGGCCCGATCTCCAGCGGACCGCATCCGCACAGGGCTCAACCGGGCCGCGGCACCGGTGTACCGCACTTTCGACGGCAGGCTCATGACGCCGCTGAACAAGGCCAACGAGTTCCACCGTTCGCTAAACAGACCCGGCCGCTACGGATGGAGCGCGCCGCCTGGCCGCATCCACTGATCCGACGGCCGGCGGCCGGCTCCCCATCTGCCGATGGACCCGGACTGATCGTGGTGTAGATAGCCACTCAACATGGTGATGAACGGGCAGCGTTGTGCCATTGGCGATGGTGATGGCGAAGTAGTGGGTGCCGGAGGGTTGATCTTCCTGATGCTGGGCGGCACCGTGATCATGTCCTGAACATGATCACGGCCCTCCCGATCGTTTGCCGACGCCCGGGAGGGCCGTGTGAGCGCCAACGGAGGGCGCTTTGGTCACGGTAGAGGTGACAGCCGCGGCTGTCGAACAGAGGCTGTCGGCGGGCGAGTTGTCGTGCCCGGACTGCGGAGGGGTGCTGGCCCGGTGGGGCTGGGGACGGCTGCGGGGCCTGCGGGGTCCGGACGGGGTCGTGTCGGTGCGGCCGCGTCGGGCCAGATGTCGGGACTGCGAGGCGACGCACATCCTGCTGCCGGTGTTGTCCCTGGTCAGGCGGGCTGATGCGGTGGAGGTGGTCGGGGCTGGGCTGGAGTTGGCGGCGGCGGGCTGGGGCTGTCGGCGGATCGCGGAGCGATTGGGCAGGCCGGTGACGACTGTGAGGGGCTGGCTGCGGTGCTGGTCGCGTCGGGTGGGGCGAACCGCGGCGGTGTTCACGTCCCTGCTGGTCGCGCTGGCCGATGATCCAGCGGCGATGCTGCCCACGGCGGCGGGGTCGGCGGCCCAGGACGCGGTCTGCGCGGTGACCGGGTTCGCGTTCGCCGCCCGGGCCAGGCTCGAGATGTTGAAGGTGCCTACCTGGTTGCTGGTCTCGGCGGCCTGCCATGGTCGCCTGCTGGCGCCGGGTTGGCCACCGGCCTGACGGTGAAGTCGATCAACACGAACTCGCCCTGACGAAGATCGGCAGGTGGGTCCCATCCTGGCGGCTGGCATGTCCACAGCTGTTTCGGGAGGCCTACAGATGGCGTTGGTCGATGAGGAGGAGCGACGGCGGGCCGAGCGGGCCCACCAGGTCGCCTTGTTCCGTTACCAGTTGATCCGTGAGGCGGCTGACGCTGCCCTGAGCCCGCGGCAGCGCGGGGCGATGGTCCGCGCGGTCGGCCGCCCGGGTCCACACGGATCCGTTCGGGAAGCCAGTCAAGATCACGCGGGGGACGGTGGACCGCTGGCTCAAGCTCTGGCGCGAGGGCGGCTTCGACGCGCTCCTGCCGCCGACCAGGCAGGTCACCCCGCGCACGCCGGAGGAGGTGCTGGACCTGGCAGCCGCGCTCAAGCGGGAGAACCCGGCCAGGTCGACCGCGCAGGTGGTGCGGATCCTGCAGCAGCACCTGGGCTGGGGACCGTCCTACCGCACCGTCCAACGGCACCTTCAGCGCCTCGAGCTGCTCAGCCGCCCCGACGGCCAGGCCCCGGAGGCATTCGGCCGCTTCGAGGCGAACCCCCCGAACGAACTCTGGGTCGGGGACGCGCTCCACGGACCGAAGATCGCAGGCCACAAGGCCTATCTCTTCGCTTTCGTCGACGACCACAGCCGGGCGGTGGTCGGCCATCGCTGGGGCGGCGCCGAGGACAGCGTCCGTCTGGCGGCAGCCCTGCGGCCGGCCCTGGCCGCCGGCGGTGTCCCCGAAGGCGTCTATGTCGACAACGGCTCCGCGTTCGTGGACTCCGCCCTGCTCAGGGCATGCGCGAGGCTGGGGATCAAGCTGATCCACTCCACGCCGGGGCGCCCCCAGGGCAGGGGTAAAATCGAACGGTTCTTCCGGACCGTCCGGGAACAGTTCCTGGTCGAAGTCGACACAGAGAAGGTCACCGACCTGGCCATGTTGAACAGGCTCTTCACGGCCTGGGTCGAGCAGGTCTACCACCGGCGGTCGCACTCCGAGACCGGGCAGCAGCCGCTGGAACGCTGGCTGGCGGGGGCGCCGTTCCCCACGCCGACGCCGGACGCGCTGCGGGAGGCTTTCCGCTGGTCAGAGCTGCGGAAGGTCGCCAGGACCGCCACCGTCTCGCTCCAGTCCAACACCTACAACGTCGACGCGTCGCTGGTCGGGCGGCAGCTCGAGCTGGTCTTCGACCCGTTCGACCTGACCGACATCGACGTCCGCTCCTTCGGCAAGACGATCCCGCACCTGATCACCCGGCACGCGCACCCCAAGGCCAAGCCCGAGACCCCGGTCGCGGCCCCGCCGGCGCCGACCGGGATCGACTACCTGCGGCTGATCGACACCGAGCGCACCACAGAGCTCGGGCAGCGGATCAACTACGAGGTCTTCCTGCCCGGCCAGGCCCAGCCGATCGAAGCAGTCGAGCTGGGCGAGGAGAGCTCGTGACCAGCGGAAACCCGGTGCAGGACGGCCGGTTGAACTCGACGACACGAGCCGGTCACGCGGACGCTTGGGCGCCTGGCTCTGGGGCCATCTGGAAATCGACGAAGAAGGTCCCGGGGTTGCCGGGCACGACACGGCAACTGAAGTGGCACCCCGGCAACGAACCGACCTCGGTCTTGAGGTTCTGCGCGAGTACGGCGGCCGTGCTCACGTATTTCTTCGTCGGGTCCTCGACGGCTCGGGCGTCGACGAGCGCCCCGCGGATCCCGGTCACGACGTATTCGACGCGTCGACCGCCGCTGAGGTCGGGCTCTTCGCCGTCGTGGTCGCAGTTCGCAACGTGGGCAAGCACGTCACCCAGGCCGGTCTTCGGATGGTCGGTCATGAGCGCACACGCTACTTGGTTGCCACCGCAGCCGCACACAGCCTGCGGTTCACGTTTCGCCTCCACCGCTGGGCCGAACGTGCCGCGGCCGAACTGGACTTCGTAGTCGCTTACTTGGAGAGGATGGACGGACGTTGATAGACAAGCTGACTGCGCACTGGGGCTTCACGCGGATGCCGTTCGGCAAGGACCTGGCCCCCTCGATGCTGCACCGGCACTCCTCCCACGCGCAGGCCGTCGCCCGCATCACCTGGTGCATCGGCGAACGCGCGCTGGGGGTGATCACCGGCGAGGTCGGCGCGGGCAAGACCGTCGCGGTCCGCGCCTCGCTGTCCCAGCTGGACCACCCACGCCACAAGGTCATCTACCTGGCCAACCCCGCCGTCGGCGTCGCAGGGATCCACCACGCGATCGTCACCGCGCTCGGCGGCGTCCCGCGTCCGCACAAGTCCACGCTGATCCCGCAGGCCACCGACCTGCTGGCCACCGAGAACAACGAGCGCGGCCGCGTCCCCATCCTGATCATCGAGGAGGCCCACCTGCTCGACCACGAGTAACTGGAAGCCATCCGGATGCTGACCAACGACGAGATGGACTCCAACAGCTCCTGGCCTGCCTGCTGATCGGCCAGCCGACCCTGCGGCACAAGATCAAGCTCGGTGTCCTGGCCGCCCTGGACCAGCGCATCCAGGTCCGCTACAACATGCCGTCCATGACCGGCGAGGAGACCCCCTCCTACCTGGTCCACCACCTCCAACTCGCCGGCCGCAGCGACAACCACGGCACATCCAGCTTGGTCTTCGACGCCACGACACTGGCCTACACCAAGCGTTACACGTCGCCGTTCGGCTCCTCACGCGGCACCAGGCCCTCCAGCTGGCCGGACGACAAGAGGTTCCTCGGCAAGCCGGCCGATGACACCACCGGCCTGACGCAGCTGGGGGCCCGCCAGTACGACCCGATCACGGCGCGATTCCTGAGCACCGACCCGGTCTTCGAACCGCAGAAACGGCAGTCGCTCAACGGATACTCCTACGCCGCCAACAACCCGACGACCTTCACCGAACCCATCGGCATGTCCTACGACGACATCATCGGCGGAGTCGTCGGCGCGGTGCTCGGCGTTGTGGGGGCCGTGCTCGGCGCCATCGGCAACACCGGCGGCACCGCCTCCACCAGCAGCACCGGCAACACCGGCGGATCGACCAACCACTGGACGCCAGGGGCGACCTACAACTTCATGACAAAGTCGTGGGACACCCCGTTCATGAACCGGGGCGGCATGTCCCTCCAGGAGATGCTCGCCGCCCAGCCTGACTGGGGCATCGTCCGAGACAACAAGGCTGACAACGCCTGGGAGAACCGTTCGATGTTCATTGGTTGGCTGTGGGGAGGCGGGTTTCCGCTCGGCCCGCACCAGCAGTTCCGCGGCGGTGACGCGTTCCTCTTGGCGCTGGCAGTCGACTACACCGTCACCGAGATGCGTTCGAACTTGCTCGGCCAGGCAATGGATCAGGGCATGAAGGTCCCTGCAGCCAAGGAAGCGCTCCCCATTCGTTACCAGGACACGGGGCCGGACCCGGGGTCCCCTGGTGGCACTTCAACACCGGACAAGGTGTCCTGAGCGACCTCGGGAGCATCTTCACCAACGGGGCCGTCGGCACAAAGAACCGGGCTGATGCCTTCCTGGGAACGTGGTCCGGCGAGGCGAGCATCAAGTCGATCAACAAAAAGGCTGGCACGGTGACGCTGAAGTTCCACGCGTACAACACCTCCGATTGGCAGTCCGCCACAAATCTCGTGCCGCGATCTCGGAACCCGCCATTCACGAACTATAACGGTGCCGCAGTGAGGGAAGACTTCAACTGGGAGGAGAAGTGGCCAGTCAATCAATGCATCACCACCTCGGACTGGCTGAACTAGCCGGGATCATCACCAGATCGCGCACAACGGGGCGATACGGAGCTGAGTCAGGCACCGTACCGCCCCGTTGTTATAGTGGCCGCGTGCACCGAACCACCCTGAAAATGCTTGTCGGCCTGGCGCCGTTCCTGCTGCTCACCGGATGTGTAGGAAGCCAGCCGACCACCAAAGTGGCGGTCGACCGCATCACCGGGAGCTGGGCGGGACCGCACGGCGAAAAGTTCACCATTTCCGCCGACCGGACGTTTACCACCAGCGGTCTCGATTCGAAGAAACTCGCTGTGACAAGGTGCCCTGGAAAGCCCTCCGAAGGCGGTTGGTCTTTCTACGTCTCAGAGGGCCATGGCACCGAAATCGGAGAGAAAACTGCCAAGTCCGGTTCCTGGATCGGCCTTTCATTCCATGGCGCGGCCGAGAACTGCCATTTCGACCTCGCGGTGGTGGACGGCGGTAAGGCCCTGTGTGCGACAGACGACCGAGATTTGCCGTGCGGGCTAGACGTAAAATTCACCAGAAGGTCGTAGCACCGGGGGAGAGCGCTCAGAAGCCGATCGCCGTCCACAAGTCTCTGGCCGCCGCCTGCGAAGTCACACACTGGCTCAAACGGCCAGCGGCCCCGGGACCATCCCCGCGCGGGCAGGGATGGTCTCTGCACCGCACCGAAGTTGAGGCCGCTGAGCCCCTGCTCCCCACGCGTGCTGGGATCGCCCCGCCCTGGAGTCCCCCGTCTTCGCTCTGATCCCCTCCCACAGGGCGCGGGTCTTGCCCGTGGACGATCCCCCGACCAGGACCGCGATCCCGCTGCGACCGTCTTTCGCCGCGTCGAACACCGTCTTTAGACGAGCGTCGCTCGGTGGCAGCCCGACCATCGTCGGCTGCGGCTCGTCCGCAAAGCGCAGGGGCGACGGTGTGGCGAGTGTCTGGCGGCGACGCCCCTCGTCCGGCTGTGGCTGCGCTGTCACCTCCCGCGGGTAGCGTGGCGGGTGCGGGGAGATCACTCAGGAGCCCAAAGGTGCTGTGGTGCTGATGCGTTCCGGACCTCAAGAATGCGTCGCCGGGCTCAATGCCCTCCACCGGGGAGGTGACCGCAACCATGCCCGACCGGCTCCGAACGTCCGACTCCCCAAAGACGGCGGTCTTTCGCCGCAACGCGATCTTGGCGTCTCCCCCTCTCGCAGGTGCCCGATCGACTACTCAAGTGGACACCGCGACGGCCCCTGTTCAGCAACCAGCTCACCAACCCCACCATCCTCGCGATCGAGAGCCCGCGTAGCGTGCGGACATGCGCTTTCGCTGCGGGTAGATCGAGCACGTGATCCCTATGCCGTACGTGCCGCCCCTCGCCCCTGTCCACCCTGCCTGGCCACTCCCCACCCTGCTTGCTGCAGCGGTGGCAGTGGCCGGTGCGTCCCCGCCGACAAGGACCTCCTGCCGTGGCCTCTGCCCGCGGAGAGACTGAAGACCGCGCCAAGGCCGAGACTCGCCCTGCGGGCCTCGGGTCCTCCCCCGCCTTCTGGCAGAGCACCCGACGGTTCCTGGGACGGTCCCTGGTGAGGTGGCGCATCCTTGGGCAGAGATGTGTTGTGGGCGGGGGTTTGGTATGGCCAGTGGCAGGCGTGCGCGGGTGGGTTCCGTCGTCAGCGGGTCGGGAGCAATGGCAACGTTTGCGCTAGGGGTGGTGACGAACATCGCCCCGAACTGGGCGTCCCGCCCATGGGTGGTGTGGTCGCTCTTCGGTGTACTGGCAGTGGCGGCGCTGGTTTTGGAGCTGGTCAGCCGTCGTTTAGACGCCATCGACTCCATGGTAGGTGGTGGACCTGTGCGGCTAGGGCCTGTGTGATGTCGTGATCATGTGGTCTTGATCAGGTCATCGATCCAGATCATTGCGGCGCGGAGGTGGAGGCCGGCGAGGTAGCTGTCCGGGGTCTTGTCGTAGCGGGTGGCGATGCCGCGCCAGGCCTTCAGCTTGTTGATCAGGCGTTCGACGGTGTTGCGTTCCTTGTAGAGGTCGGCGTCGTGGCTGACGGGCCGACCGCCTCGTGTGCCCTTCTTCTTGCGGTTGGCGGCCTGGTCCCGTTTTTCCGGGATGACTGCCTTGATTCCACGTTTGCGCAGGTAGGCGCGGTTGCCATGCGACGAGTAGGCCTTGTCCGCGGCGACCGCGCCGGGCTTGGTGCGGGGACGGCCGGCGGGCAGACGGATTCTCACCTTCGCGAGGACGGGGACGAACTGCGGACTGTCCCCGGCCTGTCCGACGGTCAGGACCAGTGCGAGCGGACGGCACCTGCGATCCGCGGCAAGGTGAATCTTGCTGGTCAGGCCGCCCCGGGATCTGCCGAGCAAGGCTTCCCTCAGGCGGAGCTTGTGTCTGCGTCGGACGCGCCGGCGCTCTGTGTGTCCGTTCTGTTCCTCCGGGCCACCCCTTTTTGCCGGGCTGCCTCTTGCTCCTGCGCGGCTTCTTCCAGAGCCTCCATGAGGTGCTTGCTGACGCGCAGCCCTGCGGCATCGTGGTGGGCGCGGACCGTGGTGGAATCCACGCTGACCAGCGACAAGTCCGTTCTTCCCATACGCGCACCCTCGGCGATCAGGCCTTCCAGCAGGTCGGTGAACACAGCGGCGTCCCGCCAGACACGGAAGCGTCCGTAGACGGTCGCCCACGGCCCGAACTCGGCAGGCATCTCCCGCCACTGACCACTGGACCGAAACCGCCAGATCACACCCTCGAACTGCTCCCGCAACCGCTCCGGGTACGGGCCGTACCTACCGATCGGCAGGTACGGCTCGATGAACTTCCACTGGGCATTGGTGAGTTGCCTACGTGTCACGACCACTGTCCTATCGGATTCCACCCCTCGAACAGGACAAAACCCAAGAATGATCACGACATCACACAGGCCCTAGTGCTCTGACCGAGAAGGTTCGCCGGGTTGGTGATTCCGGCGGTTGGATGTGCGGTGGCGTCCGTTGATCTGACCGTTGGGGGTGTGGTGGCAGAGCCCGTCCGTGTGCGCAGGTTGACCGACCAGGAGAAGCAGACGCTGCAGCGGATCGTGCGTCGGGGCAGCACCAGTTCGGTGGGGTTCCGGCGCGCGATGATGCTGCTGGCCTCGGCCGGCGGGAACCGGGCTTCGGCGATCGCACAGCTCGTGCAGGCCGACGAGGACACCGTCCGCGACGTGATCCACCGGTTCAACGAGATCGGCCTGGCCTGCCTGGACCCTCAGTGGGCGGGAGGCCGTCCCCGCCTTCTCACTCCTGACGAGGAGGACTTCGTCGTCCAGATGGCCACCACCCGCCCGACCAAGCTCGGCCAGCCCTTCACTCGCTGGTCCATCCGCAAGCTCGCCGCCTGTCTGCGGAAAGTCCGCGGCCGCGTCATCCGAATCGGCCGCGAGGCGTTACGTTGCCTGCTCGCCCGCCGCGGCATCACCTTCCAGCGCACCAAGACCTGGAAGGAGTCACCCGACCCCGACCGTGACACCAAGCTCGACCGCATCGAGCACGTCCTGCACCACTTCCCCGACCGGGTTTTCGCGTTCGACGAATTCGGACCGCTCGGCATCCGGCCCACGATGGGCTCGGACTGGGCTCCTGCCGGCCACCCCGAGCGGCACCCCGCGACCTACCACCGCACGCACGGAGTGCGGTACTTCCACGGTTGCTACTCGATCAGCGACGACACCATCTGGGGCGTGAACCGGCGCAAGAAGGGCGCCGTCAACACCCTGGCCGCGTTCAGATCGATCCGCGCGGCCCGCCCGGACGGCGCCCCGATCTACGTCATCCTGGACAACCTCTCCGCCCACAAGGGCGACAAGATCCGGCGCTGGGCGAAGAAAAACCGCGTCGAGCTGTGCTTCACACCGACCTACGCGTCCTGGGCCAACCCGATCGAGGCCCACTTCGGACCGCTGCGGCAGTTCACCATCGCCAACTCCCACCACTGCAACCACACCGTCCAGACCCGGGCCCTGCACGCCTACCTCCGATGGCGCAACACCAACGCCCGCCACCCCGACGTCCTCGCTGCCCAACGACGCGAGCGCGCACGCATACGCAGCGAAAAGGGCATCCGCTGGGGCGGCAGACCCGCCGTCGCCGCGTGAGAAGGCTGCCTGCCTGATTGCTGGGCTACTTGACCAGCCGGAAGCCGGGCTGGTCGACCCAAGCCCGCAGGAATTCCGCAGTGCCGAGCACCATCGGATACTCCTCGTGCGTGAAGCCCAGCACCCCTGGAAGTCCGGCGACCACCGCCTCCTGCCCTTCAAGCAATTCGGCCTTGACCACACCCCCGAGGACGTCGACGACTGCCGCAGCGAGCAGGGCAGTGGCCGCGTGGTCGATCCCACGGTTGCAGCCGGCGCTGACGTTCACGGCATGGGTCGGTCTGAAGCCGAGGACCGCTTCCACCTCAGGCTCGTCCGCGTGTTCGGCCTCGAAGATGCTCTCGTCGCCGACCTCAGGCCCCATCAGGTAGACCAGAAAGGGCCGCTGACCGTCTACGCCCTGCGCGTCGTGGGCCGTCGGTACCTCCATGCCCAGCCGCTCGACAGGCACGTTGACGTCAAAGTATCCGTTTCGCCGCTGCTCGAAGTGAGTGGAGATCCCACGCATCAACGCACTGAACTCAGTCAGCGCAGTCGAGGAGACAGGCTCCGCGAATTCGATCACCAGGGTCGGACCAGCCATGCCGGGAGCCTAGACCGCTACCTGGCCCGGCACAGCTCAAATTCTCGTCACCTCGAACCCCACGGACCGGTCGTCGAGCCGCCAACCCGGCGAACCTTCCCGGTCAGAGCACTAGAGCCGCTGAGGCGGGACCTCAGTGGCATGACGTCTCTGCGCGCACCTCACGGTTCCGGGCCCATCCGGGGCCGCGACGGAGAACTCGAGCTGTTACGGGGGCTGTTGGCCCGACCGCTGGGAAGGTACGCCGTGGTGTGCGGGGTGGGCGGAATTGGCAAGACCACAATGGCCTCGGCCCTGGCCAACATCGCCCACGCGGAGGGCCGACGTGTGTTCTGGATCCGCTGGCGCAGCACCGAGGAGCTAGCCGAGCAGATGACCCGCACCGCCCTGGCCTGTGGCCTTCCCGAAGCCCGGCTTGAGGAGGCACGGTCAGGGCGGGCCGGGCTGCCTGATGTGGTGTGGGAGCAACTGGAGCAAACCGCCAGGTGGCTCCTAGGGCCTGTGTGATGTCGTGATCATGTGGTCTTGATCAGGTCATCGATCCAGATCATTGCGGCGCGGAGGTGGAGGCCGGCGAGGTAGCTGTCCGGGGTCTTGTCGTAGCGGGTGGCGATGCCGCGCCAGGCCTTCAGCTTGTTGATCAGGCGTTCGACGGTGTTGCGTTCCTTGTAGAGGTCGGCGTCGTGGCTGACGGGCCGACCGCCTCGTGTGCCCTTCTTCTTGCGGTTGGCGGCCTGGTCCCGTTTTTCCGGGATGACTGCCTTGATTCCACGTTTGCGCAGGTAGGCGCGGTTGTCATGCGACGAGTAGGCCTTGTCCGCGGCGACCGCGCCGGGCTTGGTGCGGGGAGGGCCGGCGGGCAGACGGATTCTCACCTTCGCGAGGACGGGGACGAACTGCGGACTGTCCCCGGCCTGTCCGACGGTCAGGACCAGTGCGAGCGGACGGCACCTGCGATCCGCGGCAAGGTGAATCTTGCTGGTCAGGCCGCCCCGGGATCTGCCGAGCAAGGCTTCCCTCAGGCGGAGCTTGTGTCTGCGTCGGACGCGCCGGCGCTCTGTGTGTCCGTTCTGTTCCTCCGGGCCACCCCTTTTTGTCGGGCTGCCTCTTGCTCCTGCGCGGCTTCTTCCAGAGCCTCCATGAGGTGCTTGCTGACGCGCAGCCCTGCGGCATCGTGGTGGGCGCGGACCGTGGTGGAATCCACGCTGACCAGCGACAAGTCCGTTCTTCCCATACGGGCACTCTCGGCGATCAGGCCTTCCAGCAGGTCGGTGAACACAGCGGCGTCCCGCCAGACACGGAAGCGTCCGTAGACGGTCGCCCACGGCCCGAACTCGGCAGGCATCTCCCGCCACTGACCACTGGACCGAAACCGCCAGATCACACCCTCGAACTGCTCCCGCAACCGCTCCGGGTACGGGCCGTACCTACCGATCGGCAGGTACGGCTCGATGAACTTCCACTGGGCATTGGTGAGTTGCCTACGTGTCACGACCACTGTCCTATCGGATTCCACCCCTCGAACAGGACAAAACCCAAGAATGATCACGACATCACACAGGCCCTAGCAGGATGCGGCGCGGGATCAGGATGGCCTCGCGGACCCACTTGCCAACGCCTCGTCGATTTGGATCTAGGGTCTGCTGCTCAGGCGACAGACGGCCGACCCTCGACCGGGGAGGATTGTTTACCCAGGTTTCGCCACCCTATGGCGCCCAGAACGGGGAACAGAACCAGGACGGCCAGCCAGCCCACTTTGGGCAGCAGTCGCATGCGCGCCGCGGGGGTCCTGATGCAGTCGACCAGGGCATAAAAGTACAAAGCGGCAATTATCACGTAAATCGCGTAGACCAACATCGAGTCACCTCATGTGCAAGGGCGAACGCCCCGTCCGTGTGCGACTCGGTCCGGCCCCACTGGCGGACGATATTACCGGGCGCCTCGCAACTATCGGACATCTCGCACGCTGAGTGGTCACCCTCGAAAAGAATTCACTTTGGCAACATGCCCTAGCTTGATCTTTAACTTGTGCGGCGTGGTCGTGAAGCAGTTGGCTTCTTCTGTTGGCGCTTCGCTGGGTGGTGTCTGGTGGATGTGTGCACGTCGTGGCGTGGTGTGGGCCAGGTGTTCTTCTGGCCTGGTGGCCGTCCGGTGCCGGGGCGGGAGGGTTTCGGTGCTCGGGCCGGGCAGGTGGTGTGTGGGGGTATGTGCCGAAAGTCGCGGCGGACGCGGGCCGGGGTGAGCCTGTCCGGGGAACTCGGTTTCTCCCAGGGGTGGTGCCGGTCGGCGGCCAGGGGGCGGGCCAGTCGTAGTTGGGTGTAGGCGGCGAGGACGAGCCAGGTCCAGCGGTCGGCCGCCTCGGGAGTTCGGATCTTGGGGCAGGTCCAGCCGAGGGTCTGTTTGAACAGGGGGAAGGTGTGCTCGATGTCGAAGCGTCGCAGGTAGGTCTGCCAGAGCCGGTCGGTGTCCGCGGTAGTGGCGTCGGTGCCCGACCACCACAGCCAGACCGGCTTCGGGGTGGCTCCACTGGGCAGGTGGCTGATGTCCAGACGGATCACCGTGCCCTCCACGATCGGCAGAGCGCCGTCGGCTGCTGCCCAGGACGAGCGGTGGGTCAGTTTCGGGTACAGCCGGTTCCAGGAACGGGCGAGAGCGGTGCCGTAGAGGCGGGTGTCTGTGAGGGTTTCGACGTCCGGTGTGCCCCAGGTGTCGGGCTTGCCGAAGACGAACTCGCCGCCGTGCCGGGGCGGCCGGCCCTGAGTGTGTGGCCTGCGGGGCGGAACGGGTCTGCGCATGACGCGGTCGGACCGCAGCCGGGCCAGCACCTGAACGGGCAGGTCACGCAGCAGGAAGGCCAGACGGGGTGCGTCGTAGCCGGCATCGGCGACGATGAGAATGTCCGGATCGCCGGGCTGCCACTGGTCCACGGCGATGAGTCGTTCGACCAGGTCACGCAGTTGCCGGGCGGTGACGGTGGCTGTGTCGTCGCCGGGTGCCAGACGTCGCGCGTCCAGGGGTGCGGTCCAGGAGCTGCGGCCCGGCTCGAGCGCGCAGACGATGGAGTAGGGCCAGCCCGGGACAGGAATGTGCTGGTCCTTGCCCCGCCCGTAGGTGTGGCAGAGGATCCGCTCCGGTGAGGTGTGGGCAGCGGGCCGTAGCCAGCAGGTGATATCCACGGCCAGGACCAGTCGGCCGTCGACGGCTCGCGGCAGCGGCACCGAAGCCAGCGCTTCCCGCAGACGGTCGCTGTCGATACGGCCTCGGGCAACAGCGGCATAGAGGCCACCGTGACCGCGGCGATGCTCACCGACCAATGACAACCCGACCAGTGACTTCACCGGTCCGTCACTACACAGCACGGCATCGGCCAGCTCGAACAGCACATCCGAACGGGCGGTGAGACTGGCGTAGAACTCCGCCCGGAAGGGCGGTATTCCCCTGTGCGGGTGGTGTCGGATCGCGGGATTCGTCAGTGAGAAGGGTCGCCCCGGCAGTAGCCTCCTGTGGCGCTGTGTGAGGCATTGGGGGGCTCGTGGCCGGGAGTCGGTGGCCGGGACTAGCTGCGTCTGCCGTGATCACGGCGGTGGTTAGTGCGGTGACGTCGTTGGCGGAGAACGCGGCCACCAGTCAGGACCGGTGGCCGGGTCGGCTCGACCAGGTTCGGGTGGGGCGCCGCCCTCTTCGCCGGGCTGCTCCTCGACCTCACGGGACGCTCGACGGCAGCCCTGCACCCTCGCCTGTCCACCACCGAACCGCCGTCACGGTAAGGACACTTCCGACCTCCCGGCGCCGGCGGTCGCTACGATCTGCGGCGTGTGCGCAAACATTGTGGTCGCCGAAGACGACGCGAAGCAGGCCGAACTGGTGCGCCGCTACCTGGAGCACGAGGGTCACGCCGTCACGGTCGTCGAGGACGGCCGGACGGCTCTCGAGACGGTCCGGCACCAGGAACCCGACCTGGTCGTCCTCGACGTGATGATGCCCGGGGCCGACGGTCTCGACGTCGTACGGATCCTGCGCGCCGAACGCCGGGAGGTGCCGGTGCTGATGCTGACGGCCCGCAGCACCGAGGATGATCTGCTGCTCGGCCTCGACCTCGGCGCCGACGACTACATGACCAAGCCGTTCAGTCCGCGTGAACTCACCGCCCGGGTAAGGACTTTGCTTCGCCGCAACCGGCGCGGCCCCGACCCGGCTCCGGCGACCGTACCCGCCCCCGTTCCCGCCTCGGAGCCCGAAGCGGCCCCGGACGACGAGGTGTTGACGGTCGGCGTGCTCAGGGTCGATCCCTCGCGGCACGAGGTGTCGGTCGCCGGGACGCCCGTCGAGTGCACGCCCGGTGAGTTCCGTCTCCTCGCGGCGATGGCGGCCGAGCCCGGCCGGGTCTTCACCAGGGCACGGCTCCTGGACGAGCTGCACGGCTTCGACAAGTACATCAGCGGCCGGACCGTCGACGTGCACGTCATGAACCTGCGCAAGAAGATCGAGCGCACCCCACGACGGCCGGCCCGCCTCATCACCGTCTTCGGCGTCGGCTACAAACTCACGGACCCCGCGAAGAACGTGCGCCATGCGTCGTCCTGACAGGGGAGGTGCGGCGGGGGCCGCCCGGCTGCCGCTACGCAAGAGCCTGGCGGGGCGGCTGTTGACCGTGACGGCGCTGGTGGCCTCGTGCTCGGTCGCCGCGACCGCCTGGCTGGCCGTGCAGACGACCTCCGTCGCGATCCGCCAGGAGCAGGGTCAGAACCTCAAGTCCGACGCGAATATCTACAACACCCTCCTCGGCTACGCGGCCACCCACCCCGACTGGGACGGCGTCGACACCACCGTGCGAGATCTGGCCCTGGAGTCCGGGCGCCGGATCGTGCTCACCACGCCGGGCCGACGCCCGTTCGTGGACTCTGCCGACTCGCGCTCAGCGGGCGGCGGTTCGTCCGACGATCTGCTCGCTCAGCAGGCCTCGGCGGTCGTGGATCCACGCTCCGTCGACACCGTGCTGGTGCCCGACGCGGCCAAGGCCAGCGCGGACCGCGTCGATCCACGGGCCGTGGGGCCCTTCCGGCTGCCCGCGAAGGAACACGACGCACTGCGGAAGGCCGCCGCCGGGAGGGTGGAGTGCCTCAGCCAGATGGGTATCGCCGCCGACGTCGTCGAGAGCCCGGGCGGACGGCCCCGCGTCCAGTTCGTGAGCGAAGAGACCGAGGGGGGGACCGATAGCGTCACCGACCGTGACATGGAGGCCAAGTGCTTTGCACCCTACCCGGTCGGTCCCACCGCGACCGAGCGGAAGGCCCTGAGCGCCCTCAACCAACTGGCTGACGCCTGTCTGAAACGACAGGGTCGCACCGCCGTGAAACTGAACCTGGACCTGTCCTGGGACCGGAGTTACGCATACGGGCGGGACGACGCGGTCTCCGGCGCCGAGGACGGCCTCAGCGATCGGGAGGCGAAGGCCCTGGCCGCCAAGAAGGCGGAGGACGCCGCGACGGCCGAACGTAAAGCGGCTTCCGGCGGCGCACTCGACTACGCCCCCGCCGAGATCCGCGACAGCGCGTACGACCGGGCCGTGGCCAACTGTGTCGAAAGCGCCCGCCGGGAACAGCTCACGGACTATGTCGCCGAGCCCGCACTCCTGTTCATCGACGGCCCCGGTGCCGCCGGCGTGCCTGGCTTCGACCTCTCCCGCGCCAACACCGCACGCATCGCCGGTGTCACCGCTCTGGTCCTCGCCCTCACCGTCGGCGCCTCGGTGCTCGCCGGAGCCAGGCTCGTACGCCCATTGCACGCGCTCACCGGCGCCGCCCAGCGCATGCGGGAGGGCCTGGACGCGACGCCGGTGCCCGTGCCCGTCGTCTCCGACAATGAGATCGGACGGCTGACGGCGGCCTTCAACGACATGGCCGCGCACCGGGCCCGCCTGGAGGAGCAGCGCAAGGTGATGGTCAGCGATGTCGCCCATGAGCTGCGAACGCCGCTGAGCAACATCCGGGGCTGGCTGGAGGCGGCCCACGACGGACTGGCCGTGCCGGACCCCGCGTTCGTCTCCTCGCTCCTGGAGGAGGCGGTGCAGCTCCAGCACCTCATCAACGACCTCCAGGACCTGGGCGCGGCTGACGCGGGCGCCCTGCGGCTGCAGCGGAAGCCGGTACGGATCGACGAGCTGCTCGGCCAGGTCGCCGCCGCGCACCAGGGGTTGGCCGAGACGGCGGGCGTCACCCTCACAGTCCTGACACCGCCGCCGGGCACCCCTCACCCACCGCTCCTCGACGCCGACCCCGTACGGCTGCGGCAGACCGTCAGCAACCTGCTCTCCAACGCGGTGCGCCACACCCCGGCCGGCGGCACGGTGACCCTGCGCCGGTACGTCACCGACCCGGGGGACGAGCTCGCCGTGGAGGTGTCCGACACCGGCAGTGGCATTCCGGCGGGCGACCTCCCGTACGTGTTCGACCGTTTCTGGCGGGCGGAGAAGTCCCGCAATCGCAGCACCGGCGGCAGCGGCCTCGGCCTGGCGATCGTCCTCAAGCTCGCCGAGGCACACGGCGGCACGGTGGACGTGGCGAGCGCGGAGGGGGAGGGGGCCACCTTCACCCTGCGGCTGCCGACAGCCGAGTCACGGAAGCCGGAGGGCCCCGGTCGACCCTGATGGGATGACGACAGCGCTCTGACAGTTTCCGCACAAGTGGCCGTCAGGGTGAAGCCATGCCCGGAACCTGGTGCGGATCAGCAACCAGGAAACGACCAAGCCGGGCTGGAACTGGAGCCCTCACATGTCCCGCCGTCTCACCCTGCGCCCACTGCGTATCGCTGTCCTGACCGGCGTCGCGGCCGGCGCGCTGCTCGTCCCGGCCACCGCGGCCTTCGCCACCGATCAGACTCCGACGCCGGGCGCGACCGACTCGACCTCGGCCGACAAGGAGGCCCTGGCGAAGAAGAAGGCCGAGGACGCCAGGACGCTCAAGGAGGCCGAGGCCCGGAAGGCCGCCGAAGCCCAGAAGGCCGGAGGCAAGGACTACCCGCGTGGCGGTGTCGCCGCGGGCGAGGCCCCCTCCCAGGACGACAACACCGGCACGCTCATCGGTTCGGCCACCGGCGCGCTGCTGCTCGCGGGCGCCGGCACCTACGTACTGCGCCGCCGCACCACCGCCCGCCGCGAAGGCTGACCCGGCAGCACGACCTCTCGTACGAAACGGTGGCGCCGCCCTTCACCAGGCGGCGCCCTGTGCGTTCCGGCGAACCCTCGCACCCTGTTCTGGAGCCCGAGTTGCCCCCTGCACACCGTCCGGCCCTGTCCCGGGCCCGCCTCGCGACCCTCACCCTGTTGACCCTCGTCACCCTGCTCACCGGCTGTTCGTCCGGCCCCGACCCGACGGTCCGGGTCGCCCCAACCGCCCCCGCCGCCGCGTCGGGCGCTGCGAAGTCCGAGCGGCCTGCGGACGACGCTCCGGCGGCCCCTGCCAAGGTGGCCATTCCCTCCGTGGGGATCACCAGTTCGCTGATGGAGTTGGGCCTCAACACGGACCGGACAGTCCAGGTCCCGCCGGCCGAGGAGGGGATGACCGCGGGCTGGTACACGGGCGGTGCGGTGCCCGGTGAGATCGGCGCGGCCGTCATCATCGGCCACAACGACACCCGCTTCGGCGAGGCCGTCTTCCACGACCTGAAGAAGATCAAGGAGGGTGCGGACATCACCGTCACCGACAAGACGGGAAAAGCCCTCCACTTCACCGTCACGGCCACGGAGAGCGTTGCCAAGAACGCCTTCCCGACGGAGAAGGTCTACGGGCCGACCCAGGAACGTGCTCTACGGCTCATCACGTGCGACGGCGACTTCGACGCGCAGGGGCACCCTGTCGACAACCTCATCGTGTACGCGACAGCGAGCTGAGGGCCGTAGGCGTGTCCGTTTCGCCCTGTCGTCACGAGTAACGCCCGCAGCTCAATCGTCAGACGCCGACGCCACCCCACCACCCCCGATGGGGCTACTCAAAGCCCTCTTCGGCCGCCCCGACAAGGACACCCCACCCCGGCCCCAGCCGGGCTGTAAAAGCAGCCTTCAACTGGCCGACGATAGACGGAAGTTGAGCAGCACACTCACACACAAAGCGCCTGTGGCCTGTGCCACGATGATCCAGGAGTCCCACCCACCCAGGGGCGCCTGCCGTGCGCAGCCGTTTCGCCACCCCGCCGGCGGCTGCGCGCGGCACCCCTGCCGCCCGGGCGACACGGTGTCCGAACCCGTCGCCGGCTGCCAGGACATAATCACCCCGCCGCGCGCAGTCCATCGTCGTCGTCCGCTCTGGGGGCTGCGCACGGCACCCGGTCTTGTGAGCCGGACCCCGGGTTCGACGCCGGGGCCCGGCTCGCGCGCCGTACGGCGGGAGGTGGTCCGGCGCTGCCATGTGCAACCTGGTGATCTGGTCCCGCGTTACGGCCCCGATGCGGATAATCCTGGGCATGAACGTCCCACGCGATGCGCAGCTGCGCGCGGCGGTTGTGATGCTGGGCCCGTAGCCGGAGAATCCGGGGAGCGAAACGCGACGGGTTTCCGACTGCCGTCGCCGATACCGGGAATCGCTGTGCTGTGCCGGGTGGCTAGCCTGTCGGTATGTCAGAGCGTGTCACCGCGGGCCGCGTAGACGGTTTGATCTCTCTGGGTGCCGCGGATGCCTTGTGGGCCGGTTTGACTGCCGGCAGCGTTGTGCCGACGGCCTCTGCGGTATTCACCTCCTTTCCCGTGCATGTCCAGGCAGGGTATGTGCTGCTCGGCCGGCGTGTGGTGGCGATGGTGAAGGCCAGCGGCGGCCCGTGGGGCGTTTCGGAGATGGAGGTGCGCCGGGCTGCCACGGAGTTGAGCGCGGTGGAGATGGACCGCCAGGACCTGGTCCGTATCGGCCCATTCGGCAGTGCGCTGAAGCCGGAACAGAACGAGGGAACGCTGGTGCCGTGGCGCGAGCGCATCTCCCGGGATCTGCAGGAAGCGGGCGGCCCCGGGCGCCCAGGACAAGGCGGAGACGCCCGGCCGTCCCATCTGGCGGGGATCGACTGGCGGAGGCTGCTCGTGCAACGGCCTCATGGCCGGACGGCACGGGCGTGGTGGCTGCCGCGCGCGGTGGTCAGGCTGCTGGACGCGGCAGCCCACACGGAAACACAGTGGCAGCATGCCAGGCGGGCCCGCCAGGCGAACACGGCCGTGACCGAGCTGCCCGACCGCCCTGGGCGGACCCGGGCCGCCGACGGCGGGCAGACGACGAGCCCCGATGCCCCAGCCGTCCCGCTGCGTCCCTATAACGGGGAACTGCAGGGCCAGCTGTACTCGGTGCTCAGCAGGAAGCCCGGCATGGCACGGAAGGTGGCCCGGTGGCAGTGTGCGGTCTGCCGCACCGCACCCGCGACGGTGCTGGACCATTGCCATGAACACGGTTATGCCCGTGCCCCGGTCTGCCAGTCCTGCAACACGCAGGAGCGCCCCGACCACCTCTACAGCAACGACATCCGAGTGGCCGGCCACTACACCCGCCTCTTCGACACCCAGGCTGCCGACTGGCTCCGGCACTGGCACCGCTGCCCCGGCTGCCGCGCCCGCACCACCCTGCCACTCGCCCACCTCGCCGCATGGACCGCCCACGTAGCGTGCCGGCCACAACGCCCGACCCACCGCGATGCCCGCAGCTCCCGCGGACGTAAACCCTGCGGAGCGCTGCGCGTTTCGTGGACCGGCAGCCACCACGCGCCGCATGCCTGCGTCCTCACGGTCGCCGTCGACTTCTGTCCGTCCGGCGAGCACCGTGTCCTGGCGCACGTCTCCTACCGTGAAGCCGCCGAACAGTTCCGTACCTGGCTGGCCGAGACCGCCCCCTCTGTGGCCGCTGCGGCCGGACCCGATCGCACCGATGACCTCCCCGCTCAGCCCCGGCCCGTCATCGCGGACACCAACGGTGACGGCCTGGCCCTGTTCTGAAAGAACAGCACCCGATCCGACATCACCCTCACCTGCGCCGACTGAAGAAAAATTTCTTCGCCCGGATAGAACCCTCCACGTCCCCATCTCCGTAGTACGGGATGGATGCCAAGTGCTGCTGCCGTTTGTCGTCCCCCCCGACGGTCAGGCGGGCGCACGGGGCATTCGGGGATTCCCTCTCGCCCATGGAGTAGGGAAGTAAGCCGTGGCCTGGGCATGTGCCGCCTCAGGCCACGGCACCCACAACAGAAAGTGAACCCGCTGCGCGCTCCGGCCGCACTCGGGTATGACGCTCCCGTCGAACGTGACGACGGGATCTCGGTGGCTACCGTGGGGGTGCCCTGCCGATCCTTATCGTCCGCCGGACTCAGGTATCAAAGCGTGGCCCCGCAAGGCTCCGCGGGGCCACGCTCCTGCGCTTCGCGGATGCAGATGCCCGTGATCACGTTCTGGGCGTGCGAACGCCGGGCCCTGACCCCGGACTCTCGTCACTCAGCAAGAGACGCGTCTGCTCCCCGCGCCCGCGAGGATGATCCCGAGACGTGCCCGCCTTGCTCTCATCGGAAGCGCTGCTACCTGCGCCTCGCGCCCCGCAGGGACGCTCTCGTTCCTGGATACGACCCGGGGGCGTTCCCGGCCTGCTTCCCGCGCCAGCGGGGATGGTCTCCTCGAGCGCGGCGGCACCCCGGCCGGATGCCGCCGCTTTCCGCGCCTGCGGGGATGGTCGGAGCGATGCTTCTTGCGGAAGGTGCTGCAGCGGAGTTCTACCAGCGGTAGAATCGCGGTATGAGCAGGCCCACGAGCATCAAGACGAGTGAGGAAGTACGCGACCGGCTGCGTGTCCTCGCTGCCGAGCGCGGTACCACGATCACTGAGCTCCTCGAGGAGCTCGCGAGCCGTGAGCTCACCGACGCCGAGAGGCAGCGGCGTGCCGTGGAGGCGGCTGCCGAGCTCGGCGTCGACTACAGCGAGCAGGTCCAGCACGCCGGTCAGGACGCCTGGGCGAAGATCCGTGCTCATCAGGGCGGCGCCGCCGCGTGAACCTGACGGCCGTCCTGGACCACACCGCCCTGGCCGCTCTGTACCGTGCGGATCCCTTCTTCACCGGCCTGTACATCGAAGCCTCACGCGGTACCGGCCGCGTTCTCATCCCGTTGCTGTCTGTCCTTGCAGCCGAGCGCCGGCTCACGGGGGCGGGCCGGCACGCGGCGTCCCTGCGTTTCGCGGAGAGTGTTCCCTTCACCGCGGATCACGCGAGGGATGCAATGGACTGGGGAAAGGTGGAGATGCCTGTCGCTCACGCGGCGGCGATCGCCTGGCACGCGGTGAAGGCGGGAGAGCCGCTCACCGTCCTGTCCTTGGAGCCCGAGCTGTATACGGGCACCGGCATCACACCCCTCAACCCCACCTGACCCCACACCCCAACCCGAGGCAACCCGGGCACTCGCTGGAATGCCTGGACCACGCCCGCGGGTAGTCCCGTCCTGGGATCTTAGGGCTGCTCTCCGCACGCGCGGGAATGGTCCCATTCGGTCCTGGAGACCGAGCCGGGCTCGGCGCGAGTGGTCCCGCGATGCCGGCCACGATCGACTCTGCGGTCGACGACCTGAGCGCGCTCTTATCCCATACGGGAAACGGGGCATGCGTCCTGGTCGGCCACAGCTGGGGCGGCATGCTGGCCCAACTCGTCGCCTGGGCCCAGCCGAAGCTGATTGCGGAGCTGGTCCTCGTGGACCCTGCGCACGAGGACTTCCAGCCCTGGACCATCCGCGCAGCTGAAGCAGTGCTTACCTGGCCGTCCGTCCTAAGGAGGGCCGTGGGGTCAGCTGATCGTTCTCTTCGCGAGCAGGCCGCGCAGGAAGCGGGCAAAAGGAGCGGCGATCCGCGTGTCCAGGGCCTGCTCGTCGAGGCAGAGATGGCCTGCAACGCGCACGAGTATCAAACCCGCACCAGCACTGCGGAGAGCCGGCTGCTCCGCACCCATGTCCCGGCTGTCCGGCGGCTACGTGCCTGCTCGCAGCTGCCCGACGTGCCGGTGGTCGTCCTGAGTGCGACCCGGGGTTTACCGAAGGGCCTGCGGACTCGGTGGACCTCGTTGCAAGCCCAGATCGCCGCCACGACCGTTCGAGGCGAGCACGTCGTGGTGCCCGACGCAGCCCATTACATACATGACAGCCAGCCTGGGGCCGTCACGACATCGGTGCTCACCGTTGTCGATCTCGCACGAGACGGGCAAGCCTCGCAATGAGGCATGGGCGCGCCGCTGCCCGCGCCGAAGCACACCGGGCCCGGGCCCGGCGCTGTGGCGGACGGGGGGCGGGAATTGCGGCGCCCTGTGCGTCAGGCCCGGGCCCGTCGGTCGGCGGTGCCAAGGAGTCTGTCGACCAGGAGTTGCGGGTAGCCGGTGGCCGGTAGGCCGATGCCGAAGATCGCCCGGATGTAGAAGGGCGCGATCAGCTGGTCGAGGATCTGCTCCAGCGGTGGCGGGTCCTCGCCCCGGGCTGTGGCCCGTTCGCGGATCTGCTCGATGGAGTGCATGCGGCGCAGGAAGTGCTGGGAGCGCTCGGTCTGGTCCTGGGTGCTGCTCGGCATGGACAGGATGACGGCGCGTACGAGGGCGCGTCCTTCGGGTGTGTGCATGCTCCGGGCGCTGGCTTCGGCCCAGGCGGTGAGGTCACCGCGCAGGCTGCCGGTGTCGTTCAGTGGCGAGTCGCGCTCGAGGCGGGTGGTGACCGTGTCCGCCAGCAGTGCGTCGAGGCTGCCCCAGCGCCGGTAGAGGCTGGTGTGGTTGACGCCGGAGCGCTGTGCGATCGCGGGGATGGTGAGGTCCTCGCCCTCCGGTTCCGAGAGGAGGTCGATGACCGCTTGGTGGACGGCTGCGCGGACCTGTTCGGGGCTTCTTCTGATGCGCGCGGCCGGTTGTTTCTGAGTCACGCCTCCATCATAAGCACAGATATTTGCTTCTGGTCGGGTCAGGGCCTACAGTCGACCGGGCAAGCACAAATCTGTGCTTGTGATCCGGGTCGGAGGAGACCGTCATGAAGCAGCTGCTGTTCCCGAACAACGCCCAGTTCTGGTACGAGACCCTGCGCTCGATGAGCCACATCGCCTACGGCGGCGCCGACTTCGGCGAGGTCGTCTCCACCGCCGCGCGGATCACCGAGGACGACTACGACAGCTGGTACACCGAATGGTTCGCCACTGCCGACCGGGTGTCCTCGGAAGCCGAGACGGCTCTGGCGGCCGGCCACCCGATCAGCGCCCGCGACGGGTTCCTGCGTGCCTCGAACTACTACCGGTCGGCGGAGTTCTTCCTGCACAGCAAGGAGTGCGACCCGCGGCACGACCACGCCTACGACCGCTCCGTCGAGTGCTTCAGGGCCGCCGCCGCCCTCTACACCACCCCGCGCATCGAGCCGGTCCAGATCCCCTACGAGGGCACCACGCTGCCCGGCTACCTCTACCGGGCCGACGACTCGGGCACACCCCGTCCGACGGTGATCATGCACAACGGCTTCGACGGCACCGCGGAGGAGATGCACTTCTTCGGCGCGCCGGCCGCCATCGAGCGGGGCTACACCGTGCTCGTCTTCGACGGCCCCGGCATGCCCGGGCCGCGCCACCACCAGGGCCTGGTCTTCCGCCCCGACTGGGAGAACGTCATCACCCCAGTGATCGACTTCGCCGAGACGATCCCGGAGGTCGACAACAGCCGCATCGCACTGCTCGGTCTCAGCATGGGCGGCGTACTCGCCCCCCGGGCGGCCGCGTTCGAGCACCGGCTGGCCGCGCTGATAGCCGTCGACGGCCTCTACGACCTCGGCGAGCTCTCCGTACGCAACATCCCCGGCACCCGCGAGGAGGCCGAACGGCTCCTGCGCGCCGCGTCCGCCTCGGAACTCGACGCCGCCTTCGAACAGGCCATGGCCCACGACCCGATCGCGCGCTGGGCTGTCAACCACGGCATGTACGTCATGGGAGTCGACACTCCCCGCGCCTTCAACGCCTCCTACCTCGACTACACCCTCACCGGCGGCATCGCCGAAAAGATCCAGTGCCCCACCCTCGTCTGCGACGCCGAGGAGGACATCTTCTTCAAGGGCCAGCCCGAGCAGCTCTACGACCACCTGACCTGCCCCAAGACCCTCATGGAGTTCACCACGGAGGAAGGCGCCGGCGCCCACTGCCACCCCGGCGCGATGCGCCTGTCCATCGCCCGCATCTACAACTGGCTCGACGACACCCTCGCCGCCACCCGCCCCTGACGCCCACACCGCCAAGCCCTGCCAGGCACCGCCAACGATCCCGCTGTCCGAACCAGCCCGAAGGACCCCACATGACCCGCACCGGCATCAAGGCCGCCCTCACCGACCTGCTCCTCAACGAGGACATCACCCTGACCGAGGCTGCCGAACGGCACTTCACCCCCGACTACCGCCAGCGCACCGACGGCGAATGGGCCGACCGCTCCCAGTTCCTCGACCACATCGCCCACCTGCGCACGCACCTCGCCGCAGGAGAGATCGAGGTCCATGAAGAGCTCTACGACGGAGACAAGTACGCCGACCGGCACACCTGCCACCTCACCAAGAAAGACGGCACGACCGTGAGCATGGAGGTCTACGTGTTCGCCGCCATAGCCCCCGACGGCCGCTTCCAGCGCATCGAGGAGACCACCTTGATGACCGAGGGAACCGACGCCGACCGCAACCTCGGCAGCGCCCGCTGACCACCCCCACCGGGCTCGGGCGGTGCCGGCGTCAGAGTTGGGGGACGTACGGGGCGAGGCCGACGATGAGGATGGACCGTTCGCCCGGTCCGGGCCCGGAGCCCGCCCGGACCGGGCCGACGTAATGGCTGACCCTGTGGTCGTGGACGGCGTAGCCGTCCAGCGGGTCGGTGAGGGTGAACTCGGCGTGGATGTCCGCCCACGGGTCGTCGGGCTGCAGGCCTGCGCTGCCGGGGGTGGCGATGACGTTCTGCCCACCGGTGACGTTGGTACGGCTGATCAGGTGGGCGAAGGTGAACGTGCCGGCCGAACCCCCGTCCTGGTGCAAGCAGTCGGGGGTGGACACGGCGTTCTGGCCGGGACCGTCGACGCCGAGCCTGATCAGGTGGACACCGGCCCACAGCGGGCGGCTTCCCAGATTCCTTAGCGACAGGACCTGCTCGATGTCCCAGCGCAGGAGCCGCAGCAACAGGGCGTTGCCACGCAGCTCCTCGGGGATGTCGGGGAGCACCCGCCGGGTCCGCGGGTGCGCAGGGTCCTCCTCGCCCTGGAAGAAGTCGGTGACCGTGCCGTGAACGGGGTCGGGGGTTCCGGGAATCCAGGACAGTTCGTCCTTCCACGGCAGGTACACGGCATGGGAGTAGCGGCGAAAGCGATGCGTTCGCGGGGCGTACGGGTCGGGCGGCAGAGCCGCGAAGACCTTCCGGATCCGGGCCAGGTCATCCTCGGCGGAGCCGGCCGGGATTCCGAGGCGTTCGGCGCCGTAGCGGACGAACCCGCGCTCCCGCAGACCGTCCATATTCCCAGTCTCAACCATCCGTACCCTCCCGACAGCTGGTGACCCAGCTCAGCATCTGACCTGTTGTACCTGTCCTCATTCGCCGACCAGTGGGGCGAGAGAGCCGCCCGTGCCAGGTTCGGCCCGGGGCCAAAACCCGGAGTGCTCGTGCATGGGGTGATGGTGCCTCACGTGCCGGAGAGTCTTTGTGCTTGTTCTTCGATTGCGTGCTGGGCTGTTGTGGCGGGTTCGCGGGCGACGTTTTCGAGGGGGCCAGGGGGTTGTGGGGCGATGGTGCCCCACAACCAGGCCAGGAATATCACGGTGAGGACGGTGCCGATCGAGGCGCTGACGCACAGGCGGATGGTGGAGGCACGCTCTTGAGTTGTCGTCCGCGGCACGCGGCCTGCGGCGTCCTCGTACCGCTGTGGTGTCGGATGCTGTTCGCTGCTGGCCGGTATGTCCTGCCCGACTGTCATGCCGTCGCCCAGTTAAGTCCGAGTGTGGCGAGTGTGCCGCGTTTGTCGGGGGTGAGTTTGGTCCGGCGGGTTTTCTCGTTCATGATCCACACTCCGAGCTTCACTTCCGTCCTGTCTTTCAGCCGCTCGACGTGGCCTCTGGAGACATTCACCGACCCAGTGTGTGCTTTGTACTGCGCGAGGGCTGCGACACCCCTGTCGAAGGCGCTTACGGCCGGTAGGGACGTCTTCGCGGACGTTTTCGGCTCCGGGACAGGGGTGAACGGCACGATGTGGAGCTGTTCCAGTCGCTCACGTTGTCGGTCCGTCAGGGCCAGCCAGACGGCAGGCTTGCGTCGTCGGGGCCGGCCACCGTTTCCGGTCCGGCTGCCCACGAGGACAGCGCTCGCGCCAGATGTCCCGCCGGGATCCGGCACCACGCGGCCACCTGCGCCTGCGCGACCGCGTCGAGCAGCCTTTCACCGTCCGGGCGCACGCCGCTGCCCTGCGGCACCGGGTTCTCCCACCGCCACCACGCCCTCAGGCCTCTGACCTGCAGCCCGTAGGCATCCGCGACACGGTGCAGAAACGACCACGTCATCTCACCCGCCAGCGGCACCACCCGCAACACCGCCACCACGCCCGCCTCCCGCTCACGGCCCGTCCCAGGAACGGGCAGCGCCTATATCGCTCCCATCTGGATTCCTGTCTGGTGTCGATACACAGCGTCAACGAGCCTCTGCACCGTCCGGTATCTGCTCCGGCGCGAGTTAGCCGGCGGCCGCACCCTGGCTACCCTGATGCCGTTCAACGAACAGGTGCACCGTGCTGTGCTCAAAGCCCTTACAGGCTTCACGGCCGCCGCCTTCGCCCTCATCTGCCCGGCCACACTGATCCTGCATCCAACTGGATGCTGCTGCCGACGCGATGCTCGAGCAGAGCGTCCATCTCACCGCGTCTGCGTGCGCCGGCCGCACGCGTTCCAAGTGCTGCGCCTGGTCGTTTTCGCCCGCAGCGGCCGCCCCCGGTCGGCGGCCGGCGCCGACCGCACCGGCTGGCTCGTATCGCGCGGCCACTCACCGGTCATCCCGGCAATGCTCTGCCATGGCGCCTGGCCCCTCCCGGGCGGACGACGTGGCCGCGGCGAGTACGAATCGTGTGGTCTCGTCCTAGGCAGGAATGACTGCAGGCGCCCCGGCACACCCGTCTGCTTGGCATGCACCCAGACGGTCACGCGCCCTGCGAGCGCTAGCAGAGCAAGCCCCGGGCCTGTGTGTCCTGGGCGGTAACAGCGACTGGTCGCGCCGCACAGGTTGCGAGAACTTCGGCCGCTCGTTGATCAATTGGGTGCATGGTTCAGCCATGTCACAGCTCACGCCTATATCCCTTGAAAAGGCTCCCGGAGCCAACGCGACCGTGCACCGCAGGCGTCGCATCACGCTGATCGCTGCAGGGGGTCTGGTAATTGCCTCCGCCGGGGCGGTGCTCTTCGCGTGGGAACCGTGGGTCGACAGAACACCGTTCGTGGCGCGCACCTACGGTCGTGGCAGGCGCAGCGCTGTTCACGGACGAAGGCGACGGCGTTTGCCGTCCCAAGGAGAGCGCCGGCAAACGCAAGCTTCTAGGCGAGGACCGACGAGTCCTTGCGACCGGCTGGCGATCGCAAGGAGAGATCCTTTCTTCCCGGTACGGCGATGCCGCGGGGAAGTGCTTGTACTACACCGAGTACAAGGATGTGCCCGCCGGCGAGGACGCCTACTACGAAGTTGGGGAGAAAAAGTTCTACACCCGCGATGGAGAGCGGTATGAGACCAAGCTGGCGGAGGCGGACCTTCGGCAGCGCTTCGAAGAGGTGAAGAAGAGCAACCTGCACTTCAAGGCGCCCGCTGACTGATGACCATGCGATGCCCGCGCAGTGGGCGGCAGGGTGCTCCTCGGGTGAGGCAAAGGTCGGCAGTTTCGAGGCGGATTACCTTCGGATGACGCGCCGTCACCATGCGCCCCCGGCAATGTGAGCGTCGGCGGTCGGACGGGCGCTCTGCATCGAGGGCGTGCTGGTGTTGTCGGTGGGGGCGCGGTGGTATCGATCCAGGCGTGGAGGGGGCTGGTGTAGTCGACGCTGAGGAGCGGGCCGAGCCAGGGCCGGTTCAGGCGGTGGCCGAGGTGGTGGACGAAGCGCCCGCCGGCGCCCCATCCGGCGGAGCGGTTGCTGTGGTCGGCGTATGCCAGGCGGATGCAGGCGGGGTCGGTCAACGCCTGTGCCAGGACGATGGTTTCCGGGAGGACGGCCGCGTCGCGTAGGGACGCGGACCGTACGGTTTCCGGGCTGCCGGCCGTACCGTGGGTGAGGCGGTGTACACGCGTGGGCCAGATCCGTTCGGATTGCCAGGCGCGGGCCTGCTGCCACCATCGGAGCACGATGGTGCGGGCCAGGGCGAACGCCTGGCGCGGATCGCATCCGCGGCCGACGGCGTCCCGGGCCAGGGCCGGCCAGCGTCGCTGGGCGTGGCCGATCTCGAGACAGGCGGCGACGCCCAGCCAGCCGGGCTGCCCGGCATGGCCCGGGGCGGCGTCGCTCTGCCAGCGCTGATGCCGGTGGCAGACCCTGCTCCACACGGGCAGGTACCGCACCGCGTGCACCGGGTGGCCAGTGCGCCGGGCCGTGCACAGCCGGCATGCGAGGGCCACGGGCCCGAACGTGCGGGCATCCTGGAAAGGCACCCGCCCCGCTTCAAGCCCGCCCGGCCACGACCCGCCCCGTGCTCGTCCGCCGTCTGGACCTGTGCGTGGTGTGCCGCCGGCGGGGGCGAATGGGGCTGGCCCCTGCTGCCACGTCGGCACGGCACGCGCCGGCGTGCTCCGCGGTATGCCGCACAGCTCCTGCAGCAATTCCTGCCCGCCCTCATCGAACAGCACCTCCACCACCACCGCGGTAGCGCGGCCCCTGCGCGGCCGCGCAGGGCGGTTGACCTGCCGCCAGCCATCCAGCAGCACCCCGCTGTCCATCCGGTACCCGGCGCCGAGCCGGCACAGATATGACCACGTCGTCTCCCCGCCCAGCGGAGCCACCCTCAGCACACCCCTCACGAACCCTAGCCTGCCCCTGCCACACCGGCCCGCGCCCGGGGACCGGCCCACCGCCACCCGCACGCACCCGCCGTTCCCCGCAACACACCCGCCGGCAACCCGCTGTTGCGCTAACTTCCCTGCCGCTGCTCCCCGCACACACGGGGATATCCCGTGCTGAACAGCACCTGACCAGCACAGTCCCCGCGCGTATGGGGAATCGGCGCGCATGACGAGAACCCTTTTGCCGACGCGTGTGCGAGGACGGTCGGGATGTCTGATCCCACGCCGTCCGCTGCGCGGCGCTGCCACCACTGCTACCGCCCCGTCGCCGGCACGGCGAGCCGCTGCGAGGACTGCCGAAGCCTGCGCCACACGCCCGACCGCGCCTACCAGTAGGAGATAGCCGACGCCCTGTTCCCACCCGCCACCCGTGCCGCACTCCTGGGCCGTATCGCCAGCGGCGAGCACATCACAGACGTCTGCGCCGACCTCGGCATCACCGTCAACAGGGCCCGCGGCCAGGGCACCTACGCCCCGGCCTGGGGCCGCGCCCTGGACCTGGCGCTGACTGTCGGCCGAGACCCCGCCCTGGACCACGGCACCGCGATGGCCTACCGATACGGCCGCTGCCGCTGCCCCCAATGCCGCGCCGCCAAGGACGCCACCCGCCCATGACCTGGTAGGGCCGAAGGCGCGAGATGGCCGTGCCCTTCATGAGGTTCGCGAAGGCGCCTGCGCCATTTTCCTGGGAGGCTGACGAGAAGGTCGGCGGGATGACCCGCTCGTCCGTAGGTCGTGCGCGGCAGTCGGATGGGACGACATCCTGTGTCATGGTGCAAGCCGATCACTGTTTGGGCGTCGTCGTCGCGGTCGTAGCCGGCTTCGTCCCGCCTGCGCTGGCGCGCAGCGCTACATCGAGCCCTGGGGGAGCGTCCCGCCGAGCCTGGAGATGTCCGGTTCCGGCGCCGCCCGACCCGCCTCGGCGGGTGCGCCCTCGTTGCCGCCGTGCGGTGCTCGTAGGCCAGGAGCTGACCTCGTGGCTGCACAGCCATCCCGAGGGCCTTTCCGACGATTGATGCGTGACGCCCTGGGATCGGAGCCCACCAACGAAGCCCGAAACCGCCAGATCACACCCTCGAACTGCTCCCGCAATCGCTCCGGGTACGGGCCGTACCTACCGATCGGCAGGTACGGCTCGATGAACTTCCATTGGGCATTGGTGAGTTGCCTACGTGTCACGACCACTGTCCTATCGGATTCCACCCCTCGAACAGGACAAAACCCAAGAATGATCACGACATCACACAGGCCCTAGAACCCAAACTGATCGCGAGGCCGGGACGTTGTCGTCGCGTCAAACGGGGTCGGTGTAGCGGATGGGCTTACCGAGGTTGTGGGCGTAGTCGATCTCGCGCTGCGTGCTCTCCCCTATGTAGCCACCCGGGTTGACCACGAGGACTTCGTCGGCAAGGTCGATTTTCCGCAGGTGCAGTTCATTCAGCTTCGCCTTGAGCCGGTCGGCGCGCTTGAGGTCGGACCAGAGCGGGTGTGGCTGTTTCATGTTGCAGCCGGGAGCGAGGACGATGCGGCCGGCCGTGGTCTCGTAGAGGGTGGCTTCGGCCAACTGGTCCCAGTACGTGGTCGACCCGCACAGGACGACGATCGGCGGGCGGGGGACGGTGAGGTGGGGGGTTTGCTGGCGCACGTGGGCCCTTTCATGGACATGCGGCGAAGTCTGTGGGCGACTGCCGTTGCCTTGAGGCTAGTTGGTGAGCTGCGGGTCAGACGGCGCCGACGTGTGTGCCGCAGCCCGGCGGGCGGTGGTGGCGACACGGTGTGTTCAAGCCCGGGTGGGCCGTCGGGTGCGATGCCGCCCAGTGCTTCGCTGTAGAGCCAGCGGTCGCGGCTGTCGTGGTGGGCGTCGGTGTGGGTGGCGGTGCCGTAGGCGACGCCAGCGAACTCCTGTCAGACGGCGGGGGCGTGTTCCGCTCGACAGGAGCACGCGAAACAGGAATTACCGTAGTCCCATTGGCCCACCCTGCACGGCCGGGCCTGGTGATTCTGCGGGTGGAACGGCTGGGTCGGCCGCAGGCCAGGCACTCGGACTGGACGACCGCGTCCTCGCGCGTCAGCCACCCGACATCGACGAGAGTGACCGGCCAACATGAGGTCGAGGCCCCCTTGATTCCTTGCCCGCGATGTAACCCATTTCGAACCCGGGTCCGGCGGCCTACGCTCACGGGCCAGTGCCGTCGTGATCACCGGGTCGCGAGCCGCGGCGGGAGGAGGGGATAGCAGGAATGGGCACGTCGGCCACCAGGCATCAGCCCAGTAGTCCGTCCGGCGGCCCTTTTTCGGTAGGTTCCGTGTCTGCCACACCGAGAACCTTTACGCACGAGACGGGATGTGGACCAGCTTTTATCAGCTGAGCAGACCGGAGCAAGCCACATGCGGATTACCAGGCGCAGGAGAAACCCGCCTCGTTTCGTGCAGCAACGGTGGGTGCAAAATCAGCGGTGCCGACCATCCGGCGCCGCAGGTGACGACACGTGGGCGGCGAGCAGCAACCTGTTAGGGTCACATGCACGCGACGACTCCAGGGGTGGGCATGGCCGAGGTGGGGAGCGATCCGTTGGTGTGGCGGATCTCGCCAGCGCAGGCCGCATTGATGATCCTCGCAGCCTGCCCCTGTGCAGCGGTGAACATCTACTGGCATCCATCAGCCGTGCTGCGCCTTGTGACGGTTGTGGTCGGGGTGGTGGCGCTGCTGGTGGCGCTGGTAAGCCTGCGGATGTATCTGGCCGTGGACGACGAAGGTGTCGCGGTCCGGTTTTTGCACCGTGAGCAGTGGTTGGCGTGGTCGTCGGTCGATCAGATCGAGGTCGTCTCCGGGGTTCGCGGATCCGACACCATCCGGTTCAGCCGCGCCGACCGAACCTTCGTCGATGTGCCGCCCTCGCTGCTGCAGCCGACCCGTCCGGTCCGTAGGTCGGTGGCCGGGCACCTCCTTCGCGACGCCGCGCGGCGGATCGAGGCGCGGCGACCGGCGGCATAAGCGGTACTCGCCCGGCGTGCGGTGGTCACCCAGCTGAATCTGGAGCCAACCGTCCGTGACTACACTTACTCACCATGTGCGCCACGAAGCAGGGTCTACGTGGCGCAGACGTTCTGTGAGTGGTCATAGTGGGTGGCTGCGGCGGACCTGGGATGGAGGGGACCATGTCCCGCAATTCTGGCGACAAGGTGCCGACCATGGTGGACGTGGCTCGGCGCGCCGGGGTCTCACCCAGCACGGTCTCCTACGCCATGACCGGCGCCCGGCCCATCTCGGAGGCCACACGGGAGCGCATCCAGCAGGCGATGCTCGACCTGGGCTACAGGCCGAACGTTTTCGCGCGGGGGCTCAAGAGCAAGCGCAGTCATATCATCGCGGTTCTGTTCCCCAAGGACGAGCGGGGCATGAATCTCGGTTCCATGGAGTACATCTTCGGCGCGTCCGATCACGCCCAGAACCGCGGCTACCACTTGCTGCTTTGGACCTCCGGGGCAGAGGAGCTCGACGACCTCGCCGGGCTGGCCCAGCAGGGCCTGGTGGACGGCGCACTGCTGATGGAAGTCCGCCTGGACGAACCACGCGTCGAGGTCCTCCGCAACTCGGAGTTGACCTTCACCATGCTGGGGCAGACCGCTGACCCCGGCGACCTGGACTACGTCGACACCGACTTCGATCAGTGCGCACGGCTGGCCGTCACGCACCTCGCCGACCAGGGCCACCGGCATCTCGGCTTCGTGCACCAGGACGCCGCAACGATCGCGTCCGGTCGCGGCAACGCGATCCGGTTGCGAGACGGCATGCTGCGGGCGGCGCAGGACGTCGGAGTCGCGCTGACCGCGCTGACCTGTCAGAGTCATATCGCCGGTGGCCGGAAGGCATTCGCTGAACTGCTCACCGCCGATCCGCAGGCGACCGCCGTCATCGCGTTCAACGAGCAGGCCGTGCCCGGCCTCATGGCCGCTGCGGTCGAGCACGGCTGGCGCATCCCCGAGGACTTCTCCGTGGTATCCATCGACATGCCCGCGCAGGCGGCCCTGATGACGACGCCCACGATGACCACAGTGGGGCCGGTCGCCGCCGCTATGGGCAAGGCAGCAACGGAGATGTTGATCCGCCGGATCGAAGGACAGCAGCTCAGGGGTCCCTCACAGGCGCTGTTCGACGGCGAACTGGTGGCCCGGGCAAGTTCCGGACCTGCCCCTTCCACGCACCGAGCCGTTATCCATCCGTAATACGTTCGAATAACCTGAGCGTTGACACCCCCTCCGGGGCACTTTAGCGTGCTCGAAACCCAGTCGAATCGTATCGATGACTGGTGATGAAGGGGAGCGTTTCATGGGTGCAAGACGGGCGACGGCCGCAGTTGGCCTGCTCAGCGCAACACTGGTCATAGCCGCCTGCGGCGACGGCGGCTCGGGCGGTAGCGGCAACAGCGCGACGCAGGATGCGAACGCCCGGGGCCCGATCACGTTCGTCACGGGCAAGGACAACAGCGGCGTCCTTCCGTTCATCGCCGACGAGTGGAACAGAACGCATCCGGACGAGAAGGTGACGATCAAGCAGCAGAGCGACCAGGCTGACCAGCAACTGTCGGACCTCGAACAGCACTTCCAGGCGAAGGACCCCGGCTACGACGTGGTCACCGTGGACGTCGTGTGGACGGCCGAGTTCGCGGCCAAGGGCTGGATTACCCCGCTCACCGGCCAGAACGCCCTGGACACCACCAAACTGCTGCCAGCCACAGTCAAGTCGGCGACCTACAACGGCAAGCTCTACGCGGCCCCGTACGGCTCCGACGGAGGACTGCTCTACTACCGCACCGACCTGACCAAGACCGCACCCACCACGTGGGACCAGCTGATCGCAGACTGCAAGGACAAGACCACCAAGGGAACCATCACCGGCACCAAGCCCGCGTGCTACGCAGGCCAGTTCGCCAAGTACGAAGGCCTGACGGTGAATGCCGCCGAAGCAATCAACGCCACGGGCGGCTCGGTCGTGGGACCGGACGGACGCAGCGCGACGGTCGACTCCGCACAGTCCGCCACCGGCCTGGACTTTCTGGTGAACGGCTTCAAGGACGGCTACATCCCCAAGGAAGCGCTGGGCTTCCAGGAGACCCAGAGCCTGAACGCATTCGAGGCCGGCCAGCTCATGTTCATGCGCAACTGGCCTTACGCCGTCGCCATCCTCAACGGCAAGGGCTCCAAGGTGGCCGGGAAGTTCGCCGTGGCCCCCCTGCCTGGCCCCTCCGGTCACGGCGCGTCCACCCTGGGCGGGCACAACCTCGGCATCAGCACGTACTCCAAGCACAAGGCGAGCGCCCTGGACTTCCTGAAGTTCATCGAGTCCGACGCAGTCCAGCGCAACAACCTGACTGTCGGCACATTGGCACCGGTCCTCACCGCGATGTACAGCGATCCGGCACTCATCGCGAAGTTCACCTACCTGCCCGACCTGCTCAAAAGCATCCAGACGGGAGTGCCCCGCCCCATTACCCCGTACTACCCGGGCGTCACCGAGGCGATTGAGACCAACGCCTACGCCGCCCTGCAGGGCCGAATGACCACCCATCAGGCTTTGACGAACATGCAGGCGGCGATCAAGTCCGCCACGGCCGGCGGCTGACCGGGGCGGCCACATGCACGAACTGACAGACCGGCGCGCCCCAACCGGCGCGTCGGCCCTGGCCGATCCTCCTCCCGATCAAAAACCTCGGACGGCGTCTTCACCGCAAGGAGCAGCCATGACCCCAGCCGGTCAGGTAGAACACAGAGTCGTCAAGAAACCCAATGGCGGCCGTCGCCGGTCCAAGGCACGTCGAGGCGCCACCAACCCCGGCGAGGCACGACTGGCCTATGCGCTGATCACGCCCACCCTCCTCATGCTGGCACTCATCGTCGGCTATCCGATCATCAAGGCCGTCTACCAGTCGTTCCTGACCGACCCGGGTCTGGACCAGGCCTCCGGCCTGTTCACCGCAGGAGATGCCTGGTTCGGACTTCACAACTACACGCACTGGCTTCTTCAACAGTGCGCCACCTCCAACGGCGGCTACACCGCATGCCCCAGCGGGACCCCAGGGTCGCAGTTCTGGGAGTCGGTCGGAGTCACGGTCGGCTTCACCGTCGTCGCGTGCACGCTGGAGACCGTGATCGGCATGGTGTTCGCCCTGATGATGCACCGGGCATTCCGCGGCCGCGCCATGGTCCGGGTCTCGATCCTCATCCCCTGGGCCATCCCGACCGCGGTCACCTCCAAGCTGTGGCAGGTCATGTTCGATCCGCAGGGCTGCATCAACAAGATCCTCGGCACCCACTACGCCTGGACGTCCTCGCTATGGCCGGCCCGCTGCGCGATCGTCATCGCGGACACCTGGAAGACCACGCCCTTCATCGCACTGCTGATTTTGGCCGGCCTGCAGAACATCCCCGAGGAGACATACGAGGCGGCGAAGATCGACGGGGCTAACGCATGGCGGCGTTTCACCAGTGTGACACTGCCGCTGGTGAAACCGGCCCTGGCCGTCGCGGTCATCTTCCGCGCCCTGGACACGCTGCGCATGTACGACCTGCCGAAAATCCTTACCGGTGGCGCCAACGGGACGACGACAAGCTCGATCCTCGTGGTCGATCAACTCACCAGGGGAGTCAACTCCGCATCCGCGCTGTCCACGATCACCTTCGTATTCATCTTCGTCATTGCGTTCGGACTGGTCCGCCTGTTCAACACCAACATCCTCGGCGCGCAGACGAAGGCGGTGAGGTGAGATGGCTACCACCGCCGCGCTGCCGGCCCGCACCACCGGGACCTCAGTCCGGCCGCGGCAGCGCCGGAAGGTCCGCTGGAACACCGTCGGCACGGCCGTGACCACGGTGATCATCCTTCTGTGGTGTCTGGCGCCGTTCTACTGGATGCTCGTGCTCTCCTTCCGGGACAGCGCGTACACCTTCTCAACCGACCTGTGGTTCAGCCACGTCACGTTCGACAACTTCAGATACGCGTTCAACACGAACTACAACCCCTTCGCGCAGTCGCTGCTGAACAGCCTCGTCATCGGCACGGTGGTCACCGCCCTGTCCATGGTGATCGGCGTGTTCGCGGCGTACGCGCTGGCCCGCCTGACCTTCCGCGGGAAGGGCATCGTGCTGGCGGCGATCCTCGGAGCCTCGATGTTCCCCGGCGTCGCCATCCTGACCCCGCTCTTCCAGCTCTTCAGCAGCTGGCACTGGCTGGGCACCTACCAGGCGCTGGCCCTGCCGCAGATCTCCTTCTCGCTGCCGCTCGCCGTCTACACGCTGACCAGCTTCTTCGCCGCCATGCCATGGAACCTCGAAGAAGCAGCCCGGGTCGACGGCGCCACCCCAGGGCAGGCGTTCCGACTGGTCATCCTGCCGCTGGCCGCCCCGGCCCTGTTCACCACGTCCATCCTGGTCTTCCTCGCATCCTGGAACGAGTACCTGCTTTCCAGTGTGCTGTCCAACGGCGCCACAGCGGTAGCGCCTTCGACGGTCGCCATCGCGAACTTCACTGCGGGACCCCACATCGTCCCCTACACCCAGACGATGGCCGCCGGCCTCGTCGTGACGATCCCGCTGATCGTCGTCGTGCTGCTGCTGCAACACCGCATCGTGAGCGGCCTGACCGCAGGCGGCATCAAAGGCTGACCCTTCGCCTTGGCCGCCCTGTGCGAACACCGGGAACTACTCTGCGCCACTCGCATCACTTCGTTCACCCACACGCACAAGGAGCCGCAGTCCATGAAGAACCACACCTACGCGTTGAGAGCAACAGGGTTCGTGATCGCGTTCGCCCTGCCCATCACCGGCCTGTTGGCCAACACCACGAAAGCGAGCGCGGCCTCCACCTTCAGCCAATCCGATCTCGTCAGGACGATGAACTCCTTCCTCAGCAACTACTACATCAACGGAGGTGACTTCAAAACCACCCTCACCGACGCCGGAGCCATCCACTTCTGGGAGGCATCCTTCGACCGCGAGACCCTGACCGACGCCTCACGACTCACCGGACAGTGGAAGGACAAGATCAGCGAGACCTACTACCGGTACGAAAACACCCACTCGGCCAACCGCTTCGGGAACTCGAAGACATGGATCGGAAACGACACGGACTGGAACGACGACTACTCCTGGGCCACACAGTTCGCCCTCGACGCGTACGAAGTCACAGGTGACCAGCACATGCTCGATCAGGCGAAGTGGCACCTGGACTTCTTCTACAAGGACTACTACGACAGCGTCGACGGCGGCGGCTTCTGGCGGGAGCGGAATGCCAAAGACCAGAAGGACGTCCCCTCGAACGGCTTCGGGATCGCTGCGGCCGAACTGGCCCGCTACTACCCGAACGTCACGGTGCACAACAACCCGATGAACACCGACAAGACATATCTGCAGATCGCCCAGGACACCTACAACTGGCTGAAGACCAGCTTCCTTCGGTCGGACGGCAGTCTCCAGAACTCCTTCTCCGGACGCGACTGGGACAACAACCTCTACACCTACAATGCCGGCGTCTTCCTGGAAATGGGTGCCAACCTCTACGACCTGACGAAGAACACCACCTACATCACCGATGGCAGGAAGGTCGTCGACTTCGCAAAGGCTCACTTCACGACCGGAAGCAAGCAGATCATCGTCAACGAGGACGCTGTCGGTGAGAACGGGCTCTACCGGCCCGACCCGGTGAACAGCTACGAGATAGTCTTCAAAGGCATCTTTCTCCGAGGACTGTCCAAATTCATCACGATGGGTAAGCAGAGCCAGTACGTGGACTGGCTCGGCAACAACGCGCAGTCATCCTACGATCACCGGAACAACGACCTCCCCTCGGCTGCTTTCGACCAGACCCTGACGAACGGACGGTCGACAGGGGTGGCCTCCGGCCTCGCGGCGATGACGTACACCCTCGCCGCCCAGAAGCTCTCCGGAAAGATCGAAGCAGAGACCGGCCAGAAATACGGGACCGGAAGGAACGAATCGGCTTCGTCGGCATCTAACGGTCAACTGGTCGGAAGCATCGACAAAGCTGGAGCAGGCGTCGAATTCCGCAACCTTTCATCGGCGAGTTCGCTCACCTTCAGAACCGCCAGCGCCAACAATGGGGCCAAGCTCAGCCTCTACGTCAACGGCAGCTACATTCGCAAGGTCGACTTCCCGTACACGGGGAACTGGAATTCCACGTTCGCTGACACCACCGTTCCGGTCTCCGTCCCCGACGGAGCGACGATCAAGCTCCAGTACGACTCCGGTGACGTCGCGGCGAACATCGACTACGTGACCCTCTCGGGATCGTCGAGTGCGACGAGAATCTACGGGGACGCCGACTACGCCGGGAACACGGTCTCCCTGGCGAAGGGTAGTTACACGGTGGCTCAGATGGAGGCCGCGGGTATCCCGAACGACACCATGAGTTCACTCAAGGTACCCGATGGCTGGACGGTCGAGGTCTACCAGAACGGATTCTTCGACGGCACCAAGTGGACATACACGGCGGACAATCCGAACGTAGGACCAGCGAACGACCAAATGTCCTCCATCCGGATCTCCTGAGCCCGAGACCGGACTGACCGGACTCGTGGACGTAGCGGCCGGATAGGCGCCCGTGTAACGAACCGAGGATAGACAGGCAGACGAGGCGGCGCACCGTCGGTTGGTTCATCGACGGTGCGCCGACCGCTGGTCAACAGCGAGACCGGACCGCGATCGGGACCGGTTGCCTGCTGGCGTCCCTCAGCAACACGGAATGGCCCGCGTTGGGCTTCCGGCATTGACCGTCTGAATCATCCGGTCATTCACGACTGACATCATCTCGAAGTGCCCATGAATGCGCGGCACCAATGCTATTGGAGGAAACGCGATGGACCCCTGGTGGAAAAGTGCTGTCGTTTACCAGATTTACCCCCGTAGCTTCGCGGATTCCAACGGAGATGGCATAGGTGATCTTCGCGGAATCATCAAGCACCTGGACTACCTGGCCGGACTCGGCGTTGATGTCATCTGGCTGTCTCCCATATACCCCTCTCCGCAGGACGACAACGGCTACGACATTAGCGACTACCAGAACATCGATCCGCTCTTCGGTGACCTCGACGACTTCGACGAACTGCTCGCCGGCATTCATCGACGCGGCATGAAACTGATCATGGATCTGGTGGTGAACCACAGTTCCGACGAGCACTCATGGTTCCTCGGCAGCCGCAGTGACAGAGCCCACCCGAAGCGAGACTGGTACTGGTGGCGACCGGCCCGCGAAGGCATGGCACCCGGCACACCGGGTGCCGAACCCACCAACTGGACGGCCGCGTTTGGCGGATCGGCGTGGGAGTTCGACGAGGAGACCGGCGAGTACTACCTGCACCTGTTCTCCCGCAAGCAACCGGACCTGAACTGGGAGAACGCGGAGGTCCGTCATGCGATCTACGCGATGATGCGGTGGTGGCTGGACCGCGGCGTGGACGGTTTCAGGATGGACGTGATCAACCTGATTTCCAAGGACACAACACTGCCGGAGGGCCGGGTGTCGAGCACTACCGTCTTTCCGGACAACTCAGCGGGTTACGTCAATGGTCCGCGCGTCCACGAGTTCCTACAGGAGATGCATGAGCGGGTCTTCGCCGGCCGCGACGCGCTACTGACTGTCGGCGAGATGCCGGGCGTGACCATTGAGGAGGCCATTCGCTTCACCGACCCGCGACGACGGGAGGTCGACATGGTTTTCCAGTTCGATCATGTCTGGACCGACCGGGGGGACGACCCGTGGCAGCTCCTCCCGTTCCGGCTTACCAACCTCAAGGCGATACTCGGACGCTGGCAGGCAGGTCTCGCGGAAGGCGGCTGGAACAGCCTCTACTGGAACAATCACGACCAACCCCGAGCAGTCTCACGTTACGGCGATGACAGCCCTGACTATCGGGTCGCCTCGGCCAAGATGCTCGGGACTGTTCTCCATCTGCACCGCGGCACACCGTATGTGTACCAGGGCGAAGAGCTCGGTATGACCAACTACCCCTTCACGACCATTGCTGATTTTCGTGACATCGAGTCTCTCGGGCAATACGCCGAAGCGATCGAAAAGGAAGGCCGCACGCCCGAAGAGGTACTGACCGTGCTTCGCGCCCGGAGTCGTGACAACGCGCGAACGCCGATGCAGTGGAACTCCTCGGCGCAGGCAGGCTTCACTACTGGGGAACCATGGCTGCCCGCAAACCCCAATCACGTCCGCATCAATGCTGCTGCCCAGCAGGACGACCCGGATTCGGTCTACCACTACTACCGTCGACTTATCGAGCTCCGGCACACCGAACCGGCCGTAGTACATGGAGACTTCACGATGCTGCTCCCGCACGACGAGCGGATTTATGCCTTCAGCCGCCGCCTCGGTACCACCGAACTCCTGATCATCGGCAACTTCACGGACCGGACCGTCCGAGCAGACATTGGCGACGCTGCCGCCTGGTCGTCGGCCGAACTGCTGTTGACCAACCTCCCGACGCTACCGGCCGACCTCACCATGGCGCCCTGGCAGGCGGCGATCTATCGCCGCACCCTGACCCGCTGAGCAACAAGCACAGGACTTGATCGGCGGATTGGCGTCGGCGGGCGAAGGCCGGTGCGCCCGTGCGTTCAGCCGGTGTGCCGTTGCCGGACGTACCGACGAGACCGGTCCACTGCGCCACCGCGATCGCCTCAGCTCGCGGCCAGGTCCCTCCACCCAGATTCGCACTCCGTACGTCCAGGTCGTCGCGGCTGACGCGGGCCGCGGGGCCGGCGGCCTGTTTGGGTTTGACGTCCAGGATCTCTCGGTTGACCGAGAGGTAGGAGGCGGCGACGACCGCGCTGAACAGTTCGTCGGAGTGGTCAAGGGCCGGGCGTGGACGAGCTGGTGCATGAGCGCCGCTGCCCGGTGGTGGGACTCGGTTTACTGCTGGATTCCTCAAACTCTGTACACATATCGGCGTCGTAGTCGTCGGGTCGGGGGTGCCGGTCTGCCCCAGATCCATGGCTTTGCGCGGGAGTTGAGTTGGTTGGTCGCGAGGGTGGTGGCGTATGTGATGTCGTCGGGGTCGGCGAAGGATCGGCCGGCGAGGGCGGCCTTTCGGAAGATGCGCCACCAGCCTTCTTGGAGGCCCCGCCAGCAGGCTCCGACGGGGATGAACGCGTGGTGGATGCGGGGGTGGTCCTCGAGCCAGGTCCGGGTGGACAGGCTGTTGTGGGAGGACAGGTTGTCGGTGACGATCCAGATCTGGCCGGTCGGGTTGGCGTCCTCGACCTGTTGCAGGAACTGCTGGTAGAAGACGCTGTTGCGGGAGGACGCGGTCATGGTGAGGGCCTGGCCGTCGGCCGGCCGCAGGCCGCCGTAGACCCAGGTCTTCTTCGGTCCGCGGCTGTAGTCGAGCTCCGCTTTGATCCGGTGCCCGTCGGGTGACCAGGTGGGTGCGGGCGGGAACGTTCGCGGGATCGCCGGCCCCAGTTCGTCGGCGCAGATCACCGTCACGTCGTCGGGCGGGCGGGTGTAGAGGCCGATGATCCTTGTCCTTTTGGGACGAAGTCCGGGTCCTTCGACCGCATCCACGACCGGGTGCGACGCCACCGCACCCCCTCGGCGAGCAGGATGCGCCGCACCTGCGAGCGGCCCACCTCAATCCCTTCGGCCTGTGCTGCCGCGGCCAGAGAGTCCAGCGTCCACTCAGCGGGTCCCGACTCGTCGAAGGCCCACAGTTCCCCGACGGGCTCCCATCGCAGCCGCCCCGGCGGGGCGGTCTTGACCAGCGAGATGACCCGGGACCGTTCCTGCTCGGTGATCCGCCGCTTGCGGCCCTGCCCACCCAGATCCTCCAGCCCCTGCAAGCTGGCGCTGTTGAAGCGGTGCAGCCGGCAGCGAACTGTCTTCTGGCTGCAGCCCAGCTCCACAGCGATCGCCGGAACCCGCAGCCCCGACCAACTCAACTCGATCATCCGGGCTCGCATCACCACATACCGCGGCGCCTTCCGTGCCCGCGTCAGCCGGCGGACGACAGCCCGCCCATCCTCGTCCCGTTCCGGCCGTGCCCATAAAACCATCGCCCAGCACCCGCCCCGAGCACCCGCAACTACCCCGCCACCACGACATATACCCAGCCAAAGAGGAATCCAGCACTACGGTCCGACGGCGGCGAGGGTGTCGATGAGCCGGGAGACCGTGGGGTCTGATGCCACCGGGCCGAACACGCCGGGCTCGGCCCGGTGGCATGGCGACATCGGCGAGGCAGTCCCCGCCCAGCGCGACCGCCAGGGCACATCCAGCAGAATCTTGCCCGGGTCGTGCACCGCCCGAGCTTGCGCCACGGCGCCAACGCCGTCGATATCGTTGTGTCCAGACCGGACTTGCGGACCGTCTCGACCAGCAGCACCGCCCCGGCCTGCGAGACCGTCCCGTTGCCGCCGCCCTCGACGCGGACACGCGGGTACAACCCGATACGCCTGCTCACCTGCAGAGTGCTTCTTTCCGTGCAGCCAACAGGACTCTAGACAACTCCCATCGTTGCAAGTCAGGAGCACTCTCCGCGTAGAGACGGGACTTGGCGGCGGTGCTCAGAACGCCCCGGGTATCACGAGCCCCGACTCGTACGCCACTATCACCAGCTGCGCCCGGTCACGTGCCCCCAACTTGCCCATGATCCGGCTGACATGGGTCTTCGCGGTGAGCGGGCTGAGCCCCAGGGCTTCGGCGATCTCGGTGTTGTTGAACCCGCGCGCGACCAGGGTGAGGACCTGCCGCTCCCGCTCGGACAGCCCGTCCGGACCGCCCACCGCTGACACCAACGTGTCGGGTGCGCGCAGGAAACGGGCGATGAGCCGCGAGGTGGGTCCTGGCGAGAGCAGGGAGTCCCCGGCGGCCACGGTCCGGATGGCGTCGAGGAGTTCAGCCGGCCGGATGTCTTTCACCAGGAAGCCGGATGCCCCGGCCCGCAGCGCATCGACGATGTGCTCGTCGGTGTCGTATGTCGTCAGGACGAGTACCTTCACGCCCGCCAAGTCCTCGTCGGCGGCGATGAGCCGGGTCGCCTCGATGCCGTCCAGGTCGGGCATGCGGATGTCCATCACGACGAGGTCGGCCCTCGCGGAACGGGCGAGGTCCACGGCCTGCCGCCCGGTGCCCGCCTCGGCGACGACCTCCATGTCCCCGGCGGACGCGACAAGCATCGCGAACGAGGCCCGTACGAGGGTCTGGTCGTCGGCGAGCAGTACGCGGATCGGCATCGGGGCCGTCACGAGGGTTCCTCCCGGGGCAGCGGCAGCTCGGCGGTCACTTGGAAGCCCACGGTGGGACCCGGTCCGGCGTCCAGTGTGCCGCCCACGCTACGGGCCCGCTCACGCATCCCGACGAGCCCGAACCCCGGCGTGCCGCCGACGGCTCCCTGTTCGTGCCCCACCCCGTTTCGCACCGCGCTACTCACCCCGTGGCCCGTCCCCTGCCCCGCCCCATCGTCGGCGACGGTCACCCGCAGGGTCCCCTCCGCCGCCCGCAGTCCCACCTGGACGGTCAGGTCGTCGCGGCCCCCGTGGCGCACGGCGTTGGTGAGCGCCTCCTGCACGATCCGGTAGGCGGCGGCGCCCACCGAGGGCGGTACGCCGTCGGCGTGGACGGACAGTTCGACCTTGGCCCCGGCCACCCTGGCCGCCTCCGCGAGCGCGCCCAGCCCGTCGAGCCCGGGCAGCGGCCCGCGCCCGTCGGGAGAGCCGAGCCCGGAACCGGAACTCGATCCGGAGCCGGGTTCGGCCACCCACTCCCGTTCCCCTCCGACATTCACGCTCACCTCGTTCGCCCGCAGCACCTCCAGCGTCGTACGCAACTCGCCCCGGGCGGTCCGGCAAGTCTCCGCGATGTCGTCAAGCGCCTGGGCGACCGCCTTGCGGTCGAGCCGGTCCGGATCCGCGGTGAGGACGTGGGCCGCCACGGACGTCCGCACACCGATCAGGGTGATGCTGTGCGCGAGCAGGTCGTGCAGGTCGCGGGCAATCCGCAGCCGCTCCTCGACGACCCGGCGCCGCGCCTCCTCCTCGCGGGTCTGTTCGGCCCGCTCGGCCCGCTCGACGATGGAGGCGACGTACTGGCGGTAGAAACGGGCGTCGACGCCGAAGAACAGGACCGCGATGACCCAGCCGGAGATCCGCAGGAGCTCCAGTGCCCCGTCAGGGTTGGTGAAGCTGTTGATTATCAGCGTCGGGCCGAGAACGACGACAGCGGTGAGCAGCGAGCGGCGTACCGTGCCGGTCGCCGCGACCGTATAGAGCGTCAGGAGCGTCGCGGGGATCGGTACGGCGTGGTTGTAGTCGAGGACGTGGTACGGGGTGACGCAGGCCGCCACCGCGAGCAACACGAGCAGCGGACGGCTGCGCCGCCACACGAGCGGCACATGGGCGCCGGCCAGCAGGGCCCAGCCGGGCGGACCGATCGGGAGTCCGTCGTCGATGAGCAACGCGAAGATGACGGCCAGCACGGCGACACCCACGGCGAGGAACGCGTCGTTGCGGGTGCGGTGCGGCGCGGTGAGCGGGTCCCGGTTGACGACCGCCATGACGCGCTCGATCCGGCGGGGCCGCGCGTCACCCCGTACGACGGTGGTTCTCAGGTCCCCTGCGGCTGAGGTCGCTCCCCGATCTTGCACGACTCCATCTTCCGTCATGGGGGCGCCCCTCCGGCACAAGGCAGGAGAGGCGCCCGGTCGGCTGTGGTGAGCCCGGCAGGTCAGGGCGCGCCGATCTGTTCCGGCTGCCGCGGCGGCTCGGTCGGTTCGGACGGCCCGGCGCCGGGCGCAGGTTCGCGGGAGAGGCCGCCCGGCCACCACATCTTCCGGCGCAGGGCGACGCTGGCACTGGTCACCAGGTACGTCCGTACGAGGAAGGTGTCGAGGAGTACGCCGACGGCGATCACGAAGCCGAGTTCGACGAGTTGCACAAGCCCCATGTTCATCAGTACGGCGAAGGTCGCAGCGAGGACCAGGCCGGCCGATGCGATGACGGCGCCTGTGCTCCGCAGGGCGGTGAGCGCGGCGGCGGCCGGTTCCGCGCCGGCCAGGGACTCCTCCCGCATCCGGTGCATGAGGAAGATGCCGTAGTCGACGCCAAGGGCGACGAGGAACACGAAGGACAGCAGGCCGAGCCCCGGATCGGTTCCCTTGATACCGAGGACCGGCCCGAGGACCAGCCCGGCGATCCCTAGGGCCGCGCCCCAGACCGCGACCACGGCGGCCACCAGGATGAGCGGCGCGACGAGACTGCGCAGCAGGACGAACAGGATGAGCAGCACCGAGACGAGGACCAGGGGTACGACGATCTTCGTGTCCCGGCTGTTGGTGTCCTCCAGGTCGATCTGCTCGGCGCTGTCCCCGCCGACGTACGAGCCCTTCAGTTCGCTGCGCAGGGACTTGATGGTGGCGGTCTCTCCCGCCGACTGGGGTGTGTCCTTCGCGATGACGGAGATCTCGGCCCAGCCGTCTCCGGTACGGCTCTTCTCGGCGCTCTCGACTCCCCGGGTGGCCCGGATCGCCGCGAGGGTCCGGTCGACGCGATCCGCCGGGGTGATCACGTCGATGGGCTGGGTGCCGCGCTCGGGGTAAGCCCGGGCGAGGGTCTCCATGGCGGTGACGGCCTCCGGCTTGGTGACGAAGGAGTCCTCCTGCTTGACCGGTCCCGGCAGGTTGAACGTGCCTAGGGCGAGTGCGCCGAGCAGGACGGCTCCGGTCGCGAGCACGGTCAGCGGCCTGCGTCCGGCGGAGTCGCCCATCGCGGCGAAGACGCTCCGCCGCTGTTTGGGTTCGCTGCCGTAGGCCGGTACGAGCGGCCAGAAGACCCGCCGTCCGAGCAGTACGAGGACGGCGGGGAGCAGTGTCAGCATCGCGATCAACGCGCACAGCACACCGACCGTGCCGAGCGGGCCCATGCCGCGGCTGCTGTTGAGATCGGCGGCGAGCAGACACAGCAGGCCGGCGGCGACGGTGCCGGAGGAGGCAAGCACGGCGGGCCCGCAGCCGCGCAGGGCGGCGACCATGGCCTCGTACGGGCGCTCGATGCGCCGCAGTTCCTCCCGGTAGCGGGAGACGAGGAGCAGTGCGTAGTCGGTGCCCGCGCCGAACACGAGGATCGTCATCACGGCGGAGCTCTGGCCCGTGACGGTGGTACCGAAGGCCTGGTTGAGCCCGTAGGCGACGCCCATCGACATGAGGTCGGCGATGCCGGCGACTACGAGCGGCACGAGCCACAGCACCGGACTGCGGTAGATCAGGATCAGCAGGAGGGCGACGACGGCGACGGTGGTGTAGAGCAGCGGCCCGCCGAGTGAGTCGTAGACCTTCCCGGCGTCGGTGCCGAGCGCTGCGGTGCCGCCCACCTCGACGCTCAGCCCGTCCTGGCCGCGGGCGATGCCCCGGACGTCCTCGACGAGCGCGTCCCGCAGCTTCTCATCGCGCCCGGGCTCGTTGCTGACGACGGGGTACATGAGGGTCGTACCGTCGTTGGACGGAATCCCCCTGGGCGCCCCGCCGACCAGCTCATGCGCTGCGGCGATCTCCTTGACCTGCCCGGCCGCCACCCGCCGGTCGTCTGCGCTCAGTCCGCCGCCCCGGTGATACACGATCACCATCTCGGTGCTCTGGCCCCCGGGCAGCGCGTCCTGTATCCGGGCCACTTGGGTCGAGTCGGCGCTGGAGGGCAGGTAGTCGGTGGCCCGGTCGTGCTGCACGTCGGTGAGCTTCGCCGCGAACGGGCCGACCAGCGCGAGCACGGCCACCCATAGCCCGAGCAGCGCCCAGGGCACGGCCCGCCTGCGTCCCACGCCCTTCGTGGTTGTCTTCCCGACCGTCATGAGTAGATCTCCCTCGCGCTACGACGACTACCGTTTCAGCTGTCAGCCTTCCGGCACGGGGAGGGGTTTACGTCGGACGGGAGGGGGAGCCTGCGGGTACTGCCTGGGGTGGCGGGGGGTGCGGATTACTCCCCCGGGAGTAACGGGAGCCGCGGGTGCGTGGGACCATCCCCGCATGCGCGGGGAGCAGTCGAAGTTCTCGGTCGTGTTGAAGAAGTCCGGAGGACCATCCCCATACGTGCGAGGAGCAGGACCTGTACGTCCGCGACGAGGTCATCCGCCAGGGACCATCCCCACGTGCGCGGGGAGCCGGACCTCGCGTGGTTCGGCATCGACGGCGTCATGGGACCATCCCCGCGCGCGGGGAGCAGTTCAGAGCACCGCTCTCCTAGAGCGGGTGTCGGCCAGCGAGGCCGGTGGCGGTACAGCAGCGAAGTACAGCAACCACAGCAACCGACTACGCCCGGCGGTGCCCATCAGTACCCTTCCGGCAGCCTGTATGACCGCTGATGACCGATCTCTGTAGAGCTACGGATCAGAAGGTGCCCGTGCCCGATCGTGCGGGGACCTCGGGGAATCACGGCGCCGAGCGGGCAACACTCAACGCGACGGCCCCCGACCCTTTTCACCTGTGCACAATTTGCAGTGTGACCGACATCGTTGAAGCTGCCTGGCGCAAAATCCTGGCAACCGCCGGGGAGCACACCCGGCCGGAGGGTTTGCCGCTCCTGGGGCCGTTCACCAAGATGGTGCAGGTGGCCTACGCCGAGCCGCAGCTTCGTCAGCTCTGCCCGTGGGCGGGTATGTGGGAGCTGCACTTCAGCAGGTGCACGGGGTTCCGTCCCACCTGGGACATCCCCTACATCGGCACTCTGACGGACGGCCGGTACTACGTCGAGGGACCGCATCGCAACAGCCCGCGGATCGCCGAAACGGACAGCGCGCAGGCCGCCGTAGCCATGGTCATCGAGCGACTACCACCAGGCTGCGGTCCGGCCTTTGCGGGAACCGCCGAGGAGCTGGCGGCTTACGAGAGGAAGGCGGACCCGAGTAGGAGCAAGAGTCGATGAGTGCTCCGTGAGGCCGTCTCTGGGCCGCTCCGACAGCAGCAGGTCGCAAAAGCCCGGAGATCACGCAGTTGCCAAGGTCGTCGCTCGGGGCTGACACCAACGCCTGACACCAACAGTGGCGAACGGCAGCGGTCCGCCAAGGATGGCAGCGGACAGCGGGTCGAGGTACGCAGCGGGTTGACCTCAGCCGCAGATCCTGCATGATCGACCTGATAAAGATGAGGCCACATGGTCAAACTTTGGCCGGGGCGCGTTCGGCTACCACCACCAGTCGCCACCATCTGCGAGCGAGCGCTGCAAGTAGTCTTCCAACTCCCGTGCAGCCCACAGCCGACTGTCGGTCTCGTGGTCCCAGACGAAGATGTCCGGACGCTCGGGCGTCAGCACGAAGGCGAACTGGTCACCGCCGCCGTTGTCGCCGAAGAACAACAGCGGATCAAAGGGCATGTACAGCCCCGGGAACGTATCAGGAGCCCAGAACAGCAGGTTCTGTTCCACGATCCGATCCAAAGACCAGACGACGTCCTTCGCGTAGGCGCCGACTACCCCGTCGGTCTCCAGTAGCAGAGCTGCCAACTGGGCCGGCAGGTCTCGGCCGAGCCGCTGCTCCGCCGCAGCGAGAGCGGTCCTGTCCACAGGCGGTCGAAATGTCACGCCGGGTCGAGCCTCGGTAGCGGTTTCTTTCCACACAAGCGCAGCCTATTCGGCAGGACGAGCCATCCCGAGTGCAGGCACCGTACAGCAACGAAGCACAGCAACCCTCGCACCCGTGATTGATCGCTTCCAGCCCCAAGCGACCGGCTGACGTGCCCGGTAAACCTCAGCGACCCTCCCGCCCATAGTTCGCATTGAGGGGCGGCTCCATACGCGATCGGGGAGAGGTGTGGCAGGGTGCGCAGATGTCCGTCGACGTTGCCTATCCCATCTTCCGCACCGACGATCCCGCATCGGCGCTCCGAGTGGCGCGTCAGCTACTCGAAGTGGGTGATCAGCAGGGCGCGTGTGTTTCAGTGGACGTCGAACTCCGCACGGTCGGGGACGTACTGCACGCGTGGAGAGCGCTGCCCGATGCTTGGTTCAGGAAAGAGGACACCGCGGACTGGGTCCGTGATCCGAGCGACCCGTCTGGATTGCACGTCGGAGTCCATGCGCCCCAGCTCTCCACCGATCCCGCCTTCTTGTTGGCGCATCTTCCGCTCTGGGCATCGATGCTGGATCAGCCGGTAGGAAGCATTGAGAACACGTTCACGACCGTGGCCAGCAGGCATGTGGCAGAGATCCGCTGGTCCGGTCTGGGATGGCCGGAGGTTCCGGAACGTGGCCTGTACGCGGAGTTCAATCACGCCGAGGTATCTGTGCTGTTCAACGCCGCCACCCGTGAACTGGACGAGCGCATCGACGGGCACACTGTCCTCGTGCACGTCCGCCGCGGAAACGGCGACGAATACGAGGAACGCCAAGCGTCATGGCTGGCCGAACAGACCGGCCAGACCGTCATCGGTCCGCCGCAGCCGTGCTAGGGCCTTTTATGGCCGACGGCCTGTTGTAGGTGATCACCATCGGCCCGTCTGCCTCCGCCCGTGCTCGGTCCGACGCCGTCGCGATCTCCTCGTAGGCCCATTCCCTGTACAGGCGCTCCCCATGGGCATCGGTGATGTCGATGACCACGCTGGTCCACTCCTCGGCGGGCTGTTCGGGGACGAGCCCCAGCTCGTACGTAGCGTCCTGGAGGAGGGATTCGGTGACGCGTACGCCGGTGAGTCTCTCGGCCAGAGCGAGGACCGCCGCTTTCCGGTCGACGTCCGGAGCGCTCTCGTCGTGCTCTCCCTCGAAGGTCAAAGGGAAGCCGACTTCGCGCAGCAGAGGGACCAGTTCATCAGGGGTATTGCCGTCGCGCGCTGAGGGGCCCTCGAACGTCGTACGGAGCTCACCATCCTCGAACCAGTGGAAGAGGTGGATGGGCTTGCCGCCGTTGGTCGAGTGCGCCACGACCCGGCCGCCCTTCGACAGCGTCTCCAGGCACGGCGCCGCGATCCCCAGGCCACCGTCGAATCCGAGGACGAGTGTCCAGTCGCTGTTCTCGCCCGGAGCGCTGAAGGCGCCCGCGACGTAGGACTCGTCCCAGTAGTCATAATCCACCTCGGCGCTGTGAGCGTCGTCCGCCTCGATCAGCCCGGCCGTTCCCTCTCCGGTGCCGCGCGGTTCCGCCTCCATCACGCGCAGCACCTCGCGCGGGGACCACCCCCGTATCAGTGTCAGGGTGTATCCGCTCCCCGTCATGTGGCGGAAGACCGGTGAGGTGCGGATCCAGGCGTAGTCGTGCGCAGTCACCAAGTTCATACGGCGCAGTGTGCCCGATACCTCTGACAACACCCCGTGCAAGCTGGTTCTTACATCTGGAGCTGGTCGGTCGCGCTGCCGAGTCTGTGTCAGCAACATGATCGTGTTACGAGCTCTATGCCGTGAGGAGCGGTGGCCGTGGATCCTACGTTGCGTTGAGCCTGCCTCGGATACGTGGGACGGGGAGCAGCGGTCCTCGCTCCATCACCTCCGCAGCATTCTGATGGCCCAGCTGCCGTCGGGGGATTGGGTGCACAGTTCCCGACATGATTGGCCAAGAGCTCGCCGTCCTCACCCGGCCGGTCCTGACTTCCGCATGGGCGGGCATTCTGGCGGTCGCGGTCGATAAGTGGACGGGTACGTACCCGTACCCGTACCCTGGTGGGATGGGAAGGAGCACGATCATGTCTGATGCCAATGTCCGTATCCCCGAGGAAGCTAGAGACCGGCTGGCCGCCGTGGCGGCGGCGGAAGGCCTCTCGCTGCGCGCCTATCTCGCCCGCCTGGCCGAAACGCTGCTGACTCCAGCCGAGCGGGCCGAGCGCGCAGCACAGGCGCTGGCGGCGCTGAAGGAGTGGAACGGCTACGCCCCGACCGCTACCGAGGAGCAGGAACTGGACAGCGAGCTGGACCGACGTCTGGCCCAGGTGAGCGACCAGTGAGCGACGCCATGCACATCGTCCTGGACGACACCGCGATGGCCGCGGCCGGCCAGGGCAACGTCCTTGCATCCCGTCTGATCCACCGGGCCCACGCAGAACCGGACTGGTTCCTCTACGCCCCGGCCTGCGCACTGGTGGAAGCCGACCGATCCCGCCCCGGCACAGCCGAACACCTGGCCTCCCTTCCCGGCGTCACCGTTCTGGACCTGGACCTTGGCGCCGCCCTGGCACTGGCGCGGCAGGAGACGTGGGCCGCCGCGCACAGCCAGTACGCGGCACAGCCCACCCCGGACCGACCCGACGGCGCGATCATCGCCACAACAGACCCACACCGGTGGACAGGTGAACCGGTACGAGTCTTGGATCTCACTCCCTGATCACGACACTGGCCGCCGCAGTGACGACAGAGAACGGCTCGCCCTGCCGCCAGTGCTGTGACTGCGTAGACACCTCAGGCATGTAACTCGTCAAGCCAGGGTGGTCGTTGTTCGAGTGTGCGTCGGTAGTGTTATGGACATGCCCGAGATGTGGATCGGCTTCAACTCTCTTGATCGGCAGCGATACTGGTGGCGGACCGGCATCCTGACGCTGGCGCTCGCTGGTGTGATGGTGGCGATGAGCTTGACCACGCATGAACCGGGCAAATGGTGGTGGGTCGGTGGCGCAGGGGCCTTCTCCGTAGTTGTGTTCTTGAGCGCGATCAACTCGATCTATGGCCAGGTCCTCCTGACCACCACGGGGTTGGAATTCCGCACCTTCGTCAGCAGTCGTGTGGTTCCCTGGAGCGAGGTCGTGCGCATCGAGGAGCGGCAGCGGGTGTCACGGAGCGGAACCTAGTCGGACCTTCGTGTCATCAGGAGCCATGGGCGCTCGCTCACGATTCCGGGGACCTTCACCAATCGCGTGATGGATGCGGAACTTGAGCGGAAACAGGCCGTCATCCAAGAGCGCTGGTCCCTCGCAACCGGTGGCTGAGGTATCTCATGCTGCGAGAGCCGCGGTTGCGATGGGGAAGGCGACGGCCTCCTCGAAGAGCTGTCCGTGCTGAAGGCAGTGGTAGGGCTGGCCGAGTGGTACTGCCGACAGCGCCCGCACCGTGGGCTTTCGCCCGCGCGAGCTCCGTGACCTGCAACTCCGCGTCCGCGCTGAGCAACAGACGCCTGAGTGGAAGGCCCGCTATGCGGTCCGCTCCGGAGTGGAGGGCACGGTCAATGAGTTCGCCCACGCACACGGTATGCGCCGCTGCCGCCACCGGGGACAGGGAAAGGCCCACATCCAGCACGTCCTGACGGCCATCGCCGTCAACATCGAGCGCCTCAGCGGACTGGCACCGGCCGAGGAAGCTCCCACGCCCCGCCAGCCGACTGCCTTCCAGAACTACCTCGACCAACGCGAGATCCCTCGTCTGAAGTCCTGGCGCACCCTGGGTAGTTGACCTCGGCGGCTACAAGATCCCCGACAGAGTCAAGCTCAAGCGGGCGGGCGGTGGGGTGTCGTACGCGATCCTTTGGCCGTGTGGCTCCGTTGATGAGGAGGCGGACGACTACCTGCGGCCGTTCGAAGGGTCGGGAACACAGAAAACGTACGCCTACGCCTTGGTTAATCACCTGCGGTGGCGAGTCCGCGAGGGTCTGACCAGCGAGACCATCACGATGCTGGACCTGCAGCGCTACATGGGGGCGGTGGGTGCGAGAGTTCCGGTGCCCTATGGGCGACCGTGGCGGACGCCGCCGAAACGCCCGTACGGCGCGTCGGCCCTCATGGTCGCGTCCGCTGTCACGAGGCCGGCGATCACCGGGTTCACGGATGATGAGGGTCCGATGGGGACGGACGCTCCAGCGGCCCGGCCGCGCGGTGCCGGCCGGGGTGCTGCCCGCCAGGGGAGACGAGGCGGAAGAACTCCAGCGTCCACGCGCGCTGCTCCTCGGTGTCCGGCACCCTCGTCCCCCTGGCCCGTTCCATGGCCGCCCAGGCGGCCTCCGGCGGGATGTCCAGGAGGATCATCAGGGAGACCGCGATCAAGGAGGACCGTCCGATGGCGCAGCGGCAGTGCGCCACGACATGGGCGCCGGCCCGCAGTTCTGCGGCGAGCTCCCGCAGCGCCGGCAGCACGACGGGGATCGACGGGACCGTGAAGTCGGTGATGGGCAGGGCGACGAACCGCAGCCCGGCGGCCGCGGCGAGGGGGGGCTCGTCGGTGAGCCCGAGTTGGGCGCGCTCGGCGTCGGGGAGGGCGCAGACGAGGATGTCGGCGCCGGCGCCGCGCAGGGCCGCCATGCCGACGGCCAGGAGCCCGTGACCGCGGGGCCGGACCATGGTGCTCAGCGTCCCGGTCCCTGCAGACCGGCGACAGTGAACAGGACGGGAGCGGACGGCTCGGTCATCGTGCGGACGAGCCCGGCGGGAGCCAGCGGTAGCAGTCGCCGCACTCGTCGGCGAGCCAGCCGTTGAGGCTGCCCAGGCCCCGCTCGTTGACCTGTCCGTCGTGGATGCCGTAGGCCCGTTCCGGCTGGACGGCGCGGACGAAGTCGATGGCCTCGTCCGTCTTCATCCATGACCCCTGCAGGGGGACCAGCAGGGTCTCCACCGGTCGGTCGGGACGGCACAGGGAGTCCCCGGGGTGGTAGACGCGGTCCTCGACGAGGTAGCCGAGGTTGGCGCAGTCCGGGAGGTCGCCGTAGATGCGCGCGTGCCGCCCGCCCTGGGCGGTCACTCGGAAGCTTGCTGCGGTGAACTCCTCGCCGGGGACGACGCCGGTGAAGTCCAGGCCCGGGATCCGCGCCGACTTGGGGGCGTAGACGGGCACGCCCAGCCCCTTCAGCCGCAACAGGTCGACGTGATCGTCGTGCTCATGGGTCACCAGGACCGCGTCCGCGCCGGCGAGTGCCTCAGGCTCGCTCCAGACGCCGGGATCGATGACCAGCGTGCCACCGCCGTCGTGCTCCAACCGGACGCAGGAATGGGTGTAATTGGTAATCCGCACCCGCGTGAGCATAGTCCGGAGGCTCTGCGAATTCCTTCGGCGAGTGGCCGGAAAATGTCGGCCGGGCGCATCCTGGGACCGAGGTGCGCGTTGCACCGGTGCCCGTGCCGATGTCGTGGAGGGGCCCGTCTTCACCAGTGACCCCGAGATCGCTGCCCAGCTCCGGGCGCAGGCCGACGAGGGGCGACCGCTGGGACAGCTTCCGCTCACGTGACCGTCTGCCGTCGCCCGGCCGGTCCAGGTGTCTGCTGCCTGTTGTGTCCACCGGTGGCGAGGGCGGGAGTGCGGTGTGGCCTCACCGCGGCCCGCATCGCAGTGCGCCCCTCGTCGATGAGGGTGACACGGGCATCAGCGCCGACGACCTCCTGGCCCAGAGCTGCGAGCCGAAACGGACGACACTCGTCCACATCGTGGTAGTCTCGCCAAAAGGGACGGCCACCGTCCGCTTACCGCCCGCCTGGGCGCTGTATTCACAGGAGGCTCGACATGAGTGATCTCGACGTAATCTTCCGCCGACTGGACGCGATCGAGAGCATCGAAAGCATCAAGCAGCTCAAGGCCCGCTACTTCCGCTTCGTGGACGAGAAGAGGCACGATGAGCTGGCCGCACTGTTCACCCCCGACGCCAAGATCGTGACCGACGGGATCGCCTTTGGCTCCCCGGCGGACTTCGCCGGCACGGTCCGCGACTTCATCGGTGCCGCCCCGACCGTCCATCACGGACACATGCCCGAGATCGAGATCACGGCACAGGACACGGCATCCGGGATCTGGGCGATGGAAGACCTGCTGACCTTCCCCGCCGGCGAGAACGCTCCCAAGGGGCACAACGGCTATGGGCAGTACCGGGAGACCTATCGGAGGGTTGACGGGAACTGGCTGATCGAATCCCTGTCGCTCACCAGGTTCCGGAAGGACCCGCTGGAGAATTGGACGCCGGACTCGGTCTGATCCCGAAGTCAGGCTTCTGGCCATGGGCGGTCAGGCAACCCGGCCCGGCGCTGGCTCAACCCTGCGGCCGTCGCCGCCCGTGGACTCGGGACTCGGCTCTGGTGTCGAGACGGCAGGCATGGTCAGGCTTGCCGCAGTCCGAGGGGGAAGGGGCCGGGGCGTACCGCACTGTCGCGGGCCAGAACGGCGGGGCCGGGCGTCGGCACGACACCGTGGCCAGCCACTCCGGACATCACCCCCGCACCCTCGGCCGGCCGACAGGCCGCATGAAGCTGACGGGTGTGGGAATGCCGTCACCGGTGTGCCGCCGGGACAGGCGGCCACGACCACCAGATGCCCGCACAGCATATCGATCAGGCTGACGCCCTCACACGAGAGCCACCTCGGCGAAGCAATGCGCCAGGAAATATGTGGAATTAGCGGCCACGCGAAGAAATCATTTCTCTTGCTCACTCCACCCGTTCACCGGAAGAGGGCTTGGCATCGTGGTCCGCTCCGGCCCGCGGGCAGCCCGGCTTTCCGCAGCACGCGCGCGGCCTGCATAGCGGGTTGCGTCGCGGTGTGGGGAGCACGCAAGTGACGGTGTCCGGGAACCAGACGCATCTCGGCGCGGAGACGAAGGCGTGCAAGGGGGGAACGCGCCCTTGTCGGACACTCTGCGCTGCGTTCAGGGTTCAGCTCGACGGTGCAGCCATTCCTTAGTCCGTGAACACTGGAATCCCCTCCGCCTCTTAACGCCGCCGCCCTCTTTTCAACTCTGGGTTACCGGTTCGTCAGCCTCGGCCTGGCCGGCCGTGAAGCTGGGCCTCCGGATCGCGGCGATTACGGCGGCTCCCTTGGCCTGGCAAAGCGACCGCAGTGCGGTGGCGTTCAAATACGCGGACTCGCGAGGCTTGCATGTCACGGGACATGCGCCAGCAGTAAACCGATCTCGAGTCCGTGAGTGCGCAATTGCTCATCTTTTCGCCTTTCTGAACATGACGGAGATGCAACAAACATGGACAGCACCACGTACGCGAACAGCTTGCTGACAAGGGAAGTGGCAGGTCGTGCCGCGGCACTTCAGCCGCTGTTGCGGGAGCTGGCAGCACAGGGTGACGCCGACCGTGTCATACCGCCGGCCGCCGTGAAGGCTCTGAGCGAAGCGGGCATGTTCCGGTTGCTCACCCCCGCGAGGTTCGGGGGCCTGCAGGCGGACCTTCGGACGCTCACTGCGATGTCGGAGGCTGTGGGGCGGGCCGACGGCTCGGCAGCATGGGTCGCAATGATCATCTCGGTGACCAACTGGCTGGCCTGCCTCTTCCCGGACGAGGCCCAGGAGGAGGTCTTCGGCGCTGACCCCGACGCGCGGGTGACGGGTGTGGCGGCGCCGACGAGCGTCGGGGAGAGGGTTCCCGGCGGGTGGCACGTCAGCGGGCGCTGGGCCTACAACTCCGGCGCGCCGTACGCGACCTGGGCGGCAGTCGGCTCCCTCCTCAAGAGCGAGCACGGGGAGGTTGCCGATCAGGCGCTGGTACTGATCCCGGCCGCCGACCTGGCCATCGACGACACCTGGTACACGGCGGGCATGCGAGGCACCGCCAGCAATACCTTGATCGCCCAGGACGTGTTCGTCCCTGAACACCGGGTGCTTTCGGTCCCGGCTGCCGCCGAGGGTGTCTACCCCCGGTCGTCCAACGGCGAGACCCTCTACGGTGCATCGTTCGGCCCCATGCTCGTGCTCTGCCTGGCCGGACCGCTGCTGGGCCTGGGCCAGGCCGCTCTCGACACGGTGGCGGCCGCGGCCGATTCCAAGCCTCTGGCGTTCACCATTCACGGTCGGCAGGCGGAGTCCGTGGGCTTCCAGACGCAGGTCGCCGAAGCGGCACTCAAGGTCGAGACGGCGCGGCTGCACATCTACCGCGCGGCCGACGAGGTCGACACGGCTGCGGCCCAGGGCCCGCTGGACTACCCGGCCCGAGCCCACATCAGGGCCCAGGCCGGTTACGCGGTGCAGGAGATCCTCGGTGCGATCGGCATCCTGCTCAACGCCCACGGTTCCGCAGCCTTCGCCGAAGCCAGCCCCCTGCAGCGCATCTGGCGCGACGCGAACACCGCGGCCCGCCACGCAGGCCTGGTCCCCCTGGTCGGCCTGGAGGTCTACGGCAAGACCCTGCTGGGCGTGAACGACCGCGTCAGCCTCATGGTCTGAGCACTGCGGCGACTTCAGACGCTCCCCGGCCGGCGAAACGTCGGCGCGGCTGGGCGGACCGACGCGCTCTGCGCCGGAAACGGTTGTACCGGGCCGCCTCATTGCCGGTCAGCGGGCACTCCGTGCCTTCACGGCACCACCTTGGTGTTCGTCCGAGGCAGCCGTAAAAAGCCGGCCATGGCGCCGGCGTCGGTCGGGAGCGCTACGCCTTGCGACATTCACCCACACCCGGGTCCCTCAATCCCCGCGGTTCGACCGACACCTCCGGGACGTCGGTCCTCTCTCACACGCATATGCAGAACCTCATAGCCCACGGGCGGCTGGCGCACGCCGTTCGCCCCATCCATCCGATCACCGAAAGCCAGCCATGACTGTGAAGAATGTCCAGCCGAACCGGCCGACCCTGCTCCTGGTCCACGGAGCCTGGCACGGCTCCTGGTGCTGGGACCCGCTGCGGGCGGCGCTGGACGCCGACAGCTGGACCACCCGAGTCCTCGACCTGCCCAGCGCCGGGGACGAGAGCGCCGGCATACACGAAGACACGCAGGTGGTGCTGCGGGAACTGTCGGCCATCGAGGGCCCGGTGGTGGTGGTCGCGCACTCCTACGGCGGCGTGCCGGTCACCCAGGCCGTCGCCCAGGCGCCCAATGTCGTGCACGTCGTCTACCTCGCCGCATACCAACTCGAGGTCGGCGAGAGCCTCCTGGGCTTTCACGGAGCCGCGGTGGCCGCCGAGCCACGGGGTGTCACCCCGCCGCTCGGCGACCCGGTCCGGGCCCTGTACGGGGACGTGCCACAGGTCTTCGCGGAGGCGGCCGCCGCGCGGCTGGTGCCACAGAGTGTGAAGTCGTTCAGTGAGCCGGTGACCCGCGCAGGCTGGCACACCGTCCCGTCCACGTACGTGGTGTGCGAACTGGATCAAGCGGTGCCTTCGGCGTCGCAGGAGGACATGGCGAGCCGCGCGGATGCGGTTCACCGGTTGCCCAGCCACCACTCCCCGTTCCTCTCCATGCCCGTGGAGTGCGCGACGCTCCTCACGAAAATCGCTCTCGAAGCGACTTCCTGAAGCGGACGGCCCCGGCGGTCCGAACCACCGTCCACGCGACGTCTCGCGATCTTCCGCCCGCCGGGACTTCCCCCAACTACCGAACGGACACCATGCTGACGTCGCCGCCGACTTCTCGCACGCAGAAGCTCGCTCCGGCCCTTGGCGCACCCGCGAGTGGGCTCGCCGCAGGACTCGTCCTCGGCGTGCTCACCAACCTGGCCCAGGGCTGGCTCCCCGGTGCCTTCAACCACATACCGAACTCGGGGGCGGTCTGGTCCGCCGCCGCCTTTGCCGCCGGTGCGATCCTCACCCACCGGGCCACCGTCGTGATCGCCGCCGTAACCGGGCTTCTCACCGAACTCGGTCTGGTCATCGGCTACTACGGCTACGCCGCTTTCGGGAGAGGCGGCATGGGCTCCCTCACCATGCCGCTCGTCTGGGCGGCCGTGGCCTGCGTCGTCGGCCCTCTCTTCGGTGTCGCGGGTCTCTGGTCACGCAACGGCCAGGGCGGCGTCCGACGCATCGCCGGGACCGCCGCCCTCGCCGGGGTCTTCGGCGGGGAGGGCGTCTCCTTCGCGCGGGGGTCGCATCACTCGACCGAGGCGACAGCCTGCATCGTCGTGGTTCTGCTCGTCTCGCTCCTGCTGCCCCGCACTCTCAAAGATCGCGCCCTGGCTTTGTCGGCCGCCGTCGCGCTGTCCCTGCTGTCCTTCGTTGTCGTCGGTGCGGCCTGGACCGTCGTCGTCGGCGCGCCGACGATCGGCACCGTGCCGGGCCTGACCGACGCCAAACTCCAGGCAGCGGTGGCCGGGATGGTGCCGGCGGGCCTCGAAGTGACCAGGCGCGGTGGCCAAGACGGAGAGAGCGCGTATGTCGTGGTCACGGACAGCGAGGGCGCCTCGCGCATCGACGTGACGGTGCAGGCGGGTATGTCCTTCATGAAGAAGGAACTGTTCAACGATTCCGCAGCTCTGCCGGACGGCACACTGGTCAAGACCTCACGGCACGCGGACGGGACGGACGGGCTGGTCACCTGGACGGCCGACACCTTGCGGGAGGACGGCCTGCGAGTCGTCGTCACGGCATACAACTCCGCCGGCCTCACCGTGCCCGTCACCCGCGACATGCCCGCGCTGTCCATGCAGCAGCTCACCGCAATGGCCACCGACGAAGAGTGGAAGTCCCTTCCGTAGCGTGCGGACGGCATCGGTCAGGCCCTGCCCGCGCCACCGGCCAGCGGGACAGCGGACCACGCGAACGGAGAGTAAACGGACGGTGTCCGTCCTCTTGTGGTAGCCTGCACACGGGGATTTCCCACCCGACCGCCTGGTTGTCCGAGCAGGCGCTGCGCACGCACGAAAAGGCCACATGGTGAGCGATCGCAAGGAGATGGTCCGCCGATCCGGCCGGCTGAAAACCGGGATTCAGATGCCGCCCGGTCTTGGCGCCGCGCCTGAGCCTCGGGCGGATGCGCAGCGTAACCGGTGTGCTCTGATCGTCGCGACGCGAGAAGCGATTGCCGCTCGTGGGCTCGAGGTCTCGGCTCTGGACATTGCGAAGGCGGCCGGCCTGGGCGTGGGCACTCTGTATCGGCGCTTCGGCACCAAAGAGGCACTGCTGGGCTTCGTGGTGCTCAGCTTCTACGACGAGCTGTGCGTCCTCGCGCGGGAATGCATGGAGCGCGAGGACCCGTGGGACGGGCTGGTGGAGTTCGTGATGCAGCTCGCAGGGGCGCACCGCGACAACATCGGCCTCGCCGAGGTCACCGCGGCGTGTGACGAGCCGCCTACGCCCGAGCTCGCGGAGCGGACCGCCGCGGTGCAGGAAGCCGTTATCCAGCTGACCGAACGGGTGCGTGCGACAGGCGTCCTGCGCGAGGACGTGACCTGGCAGGACATCATGATCTGTTCACGCGCCTCACTGGACACCGATCACTGCCTCGGCGTCGACGCCGGTCCCGACGGATGGCGCCGGGTCATCACACTCCTGCTGGACGGGATGCGCGCCCCCGCACGAACTCCGCTTGAAGGGTCAGGGCCCCAAGTCCGCCTCTGACATGCGCTGTCAGACGTCCAGCAGTGGGCAGCCACCGTTCGCGGTCGCCATACTGTGCTGGGCTGACCGCAGTGCCGGGCCGACGATGACGACAGGGCTGCAGGGCAACCGGAAAGCTGGGCTTTCCTCCGCCCGCCTGAAGTCTGGGACTGTGGTGTTTCCGCGGCACAGGGCAAGCGCGAGCCACGGGCGCTGTCTTTGACACTCGCGGCTACCCCTTCGTCAGCGAGCGGACCTCTTCACCGCAGTGATACGCGGCGCACACCGTGGCGCCGGTCCCGAGCGGGTCCCGACTGTCGGCTCCACAGTCCCTCCGCGCGAGCGACGACAGACATCTCGCGGTCTGCCCCTGCGGCCTGCGACGGACTGCGCGACAGGTTCGGTCCCTGTCTTCTCCTGCGCCGAAGCGCCAGGGCCGCCGTTCGCGGCCCCCTTAAAGCTCGCCTCGCCAGGAAACACCCTGCAGGATCACCGTGGCTTCTGCGCGGGGTCACGGAGGCGCTCCGCACCTCATTTCCTCGGAACGCAAGCAAGTCCATAAACCGGACTTCGGGCCAGGTCGCAGCCCCGATCTCAAGCCATCGACCGCTGATCGAAGTTAACCGGACGACCAGTGTCCGCTTGTGTTACATTCCTGTAAGCGGATGAGACTCGTCCGCTTCGCGGTTGCCCGCACCAGGGGGCCACGCGTCCACTGAGCCACTGCCGCCGGCCCCTGGTCGGCTACACCCGGCCGGCCAGACTGCCGAGACCCGCCGTCCGCCGGAGGCCGGCGACCCCGTCTGCCGCATCGTCCGGGAGTACCGATCTCCCCCCTCCGTTTGTCTTCGAGGAGCGACTCTTCCCATGGCTGCACCATCCCCACATCCGAATCCGCGCCGTTGGGCCGCGCTTGCGTTCATCTCCATCGCTCAGCTGATGGTGTTCCTGGACAGCGCGATCATGAACATCGCCCTGCCTTCAGCCCAGCAGGCTCTGCACTTCTCTGACGGCGGACGCCAGTGGGTCATCACCGCTTACGGGCTGGCGTTCGGCGGCTTGCTGATCCTGGGCGGGCGCCTGGGCGACCTGCTCGGCCGCAAGCGTGCCTTCACCATCGGCCTGATCGGCTTCGCGCTGGCTTCCGCGCTCGGAGGAGCCGCGGGCAATCTCGGCACCCTGCTGATCGCCCGCGCCGGCCAGGGAGTCTTCGGCGCGCTCCTGGCCCCGGCGGCCCTCGCCCTGATCTCGCTGACCTTCACCGACGCCAGAGAACGGGCCAAGGCCTTCGGTATCTATGGCGCCATCGCGACCGCCGGCGGCGTCCTGGGCCTGCTGCTGGGCGGGTTGCTCACCGAGTACCTGAACTGGCGCTGGTCGATGCTCGTCAACATCCCCATCGCCGTCGTCGGCATCATCGGAGCGATCACCGTCGTGCAGGACATCCCCACCGAGGGCAAGCGCGTCCGCATCGACATACCCGGCGCGATCCTGGCCACCCTCGGGCTGGTGGCTCTGGTCTTCGGCTTCTCCGAGGCCGAAAGCCGCGGCTGGTCCTCCGGTCTCACCATCACCCTGCTCGTCGCAGCCGTAGTGCTGATCCTGGCCTTCCTGATCGCGGAGAAGAAGATCACGTCACCGCTGCTCCCGCTGCACGTCCTCACCGAACGCAACCGGGCCGGCGCCTACCTCTCGGTGGGCCTCGCGGTGATGAGCATGTTCGGCATGTTCCTGTTCCTCAGCTACTACCTGCAGCTGGTCAAGGGCTACTCCCCGGTCCTGACCGGCGTCGCGTTCGTGCCGCTGGGTGCCGCACAGGCTTTCGGTTCCATGGTCATCGGTACCCGGCTGTCCGGCAGACTGCGTCCCGGGTTGCTGATGGGCGCCGGCTACCTCGTCAGTGCCATCGGCGTCCTCCTGCTCGTCCTGCTGCAGGCCGACAGCTCTTACGGGCTGCTGGCCGTCGCTGAGATCATCACCGGCCTCGGCATCGGTACCGCCTTCATGCCCGCCATGAGCCTGGGCACCCACGGCGTCGAGCCTCAGGATGCCGGTGTCGCATCCGCCATGGTCGGCACCGCCCAACAAGTTGGCGGCTCGGTCGGCACCGCCCTGCTCAACACCATCGCCGCCAGCTCCACCACCGCCTACCTCGCCACCCGGGAGCACGGCCGGGCGGTGACCGATGCTGCACTGGTCCACGGATTCGGCACGGCTTACTGGTGGGCGTTCGGCTTCCTGCTCCTGGCGGCGCTGATCTCCCTCGTCGCGGTCAACGCTCCGCGTCCAGACCACAGCACCGCTTCTGCCGGCGCGACGGCCGCGGATAAGCCGGTCCCGGTGCACTGACAGCCCCATGAGGATTCCTGACCCTCGTTCATCCTCTGTTTACCAATTCGCGCATATTTGAGCTGATTTACGGCACATCATCGCGCGCCCAGCAGCACGGCGGGCTACGCGCCCTCGGAAAGGTGGAAACATGAAGGCTGTAGGAGTCTTTCGCTACGGCGAGCCCGAAGTGCTCGAGGTCGTCGAACTTCCCGTCCCGGAGGTGGGACCGGGGCAAATCCGGGTGCGCGTGCGCGCAGCAGCAGTGAACCCCGCGGACGTGCTGCTGCGCATGAGGTACACAGACCGGATGCTTGCAGGTCGCCTGACCCCGCCGTACCGGCCCGGTATGGACGCCGCGGGCGTGGTCGACGCCATAGGTCCGGAAACGGTCACCTCTCTGCGGATAGGCGATCGCGTGATGGCCATGGTTGTCCCCATCGACCCATCAGGGGGCGCCTACGCGGAATGCATCGTCCTGGACGCCAGACAAGTCGTCAGAGCGCCAGCCGGATCCACGCACGCCGAGGCGGCCACGCTTCCGATGAACGGACTCACCGCACGCCGCGCCCTCGACGTCCTCGGCCTGGCCCCAGGCGACTGGATAGCGGTGACCGGTGCCGCGGGCGCCATGGGCGGATACACCGTCCAACTGGCCAAAGCCGAAGGCCTGCGCGTCGTGGCGGACTCAGCTCCCGCCGACCAGGAACTCGTACATGCGCTGGGCGCTGACCTGGTCGTCGAGCGAGGGCGGGGGGTCGGCCGGCGCATCCGTGACGCTGTTCCAGGCGGTGTGAACGCCGTCGTGGACGCCGCAATCATGGGCCCCGAAGTACTTCCCGCTCTCCGGGCCGCAGGACAGATCGCCCTGGTACGCAGCGCAGACGAGCCCGGAGTCACTCCCCTCGGCGAACATGGGAACGTGATCGTCCAGAACATATACGTACCGGAGTACCGCTACGCCAACGACAAACTCGACGCCCTGCGCGCACTCGCGGAAGAAGGGCGGATCTCACTGCGGATTGCAGAGGAGATCCCGGCAAGCCGGGCAGCAGAGGCGCACCGTCGGTTCGAAGCGGGCGGGGTGCGAGGCAGGTTCATTTTGACCTTCTGAACGCCGTGTCCTAGCCGAGGGGCTGCCTCGTCCCCCTGGCGCAGCTACACAGCCCACCGAGGGGCCGGTCTCCGAGCATCACACGAGATGGAACATTCAGGCAGCTTTCAGGAAGGTGAGCGAGGCAATGATGGTGACCTGGAGCATCGGGAATGTGCGGCGGGGGCCCCGCCCCAGACCCGACGCGCTGATCAATCGTGAACGCATCATGGTCGCCACGTGCGAAGCGTTCATCGAACACGGCACGAGTGTCTCGTTGGACGAGATCGCTCGCCAGGCAGGTATCGGGAACGCCACGCTCTACCGGCACTTCCCCAACCGGCGAGAACTCATCCGCACCGTCGCACTGGCGCTGCTCTCCCACACGACAGATCAGGCCGAGGCCGCCCTCGCCCAGGAACCGACCCCCTTCGAGGCTGTACAGCGCTTCCTGCACCAAGCCGTCGACGAGCACTTCGCGGCGCTGTGCCCGATGCTCGCCGACCATGCCGACGTCCGCGACCCGGAACTCGTCCGCACGCGCTCCCGCCTGGAGACCGCCGTCTCGAATCTCGTCGAGGCAGCTCAGCAATCGGGCAGGCTCCGGCCCGACATCAACGGCGCAGATCTGACAGCTGCCGTGGCCCAACTGGCCCGGCCTCTGCCAGGCGTTGCTCTCGGGGAAGGTGATCACCTCGTCCATCGCCACCTGGAACTCCTCATCGGCGGCCTCAGCGTGGTCCCCTCGGACGCAGTAAGTCACGTCGCCTGGTGTTACAGGCTGTCGGCCCATGGGGGGGGGACGGGGTAGGTGTGGATGTCGCCGAGTGCGAGACGGAGCGGGCTGAGGAGGCGGTGGGCGAGGCTGGGGGAGAGGTCTTCGATTGCGAGGGCCGCGGCGGCGAAGCCCACGGATATCTGTCCATCCGAGAAGTCCCGTACACACTTGCGCTGGTCGCACAGGAACTCGGCCTTGCTGCGTAGCCGCTCGCCCAGCGGGCCGGGGACCGGCGCCGTGCCGACCGGTGCGGGCGAAGTTCACGCAGGTGGGAACGTACCGGTCGAGACCGGGGGTGTCCTTGGTACCGCGATGGCACAGGACCTTGTCGCGCTTGTGGGTATGGGGATTGTCGTAGACGGCCGGTTGAGGGTTGGCGCAGATCTGGTGGGCCTGCCGGGCGCCGCCGCCGCTGCCGGGGCGCCACCATGATGGCCCGAGCCCTGCCGCTGAACCACGATCCGACGCGGCGGCCAGGAGGAGCTCAGGCCGGAGGCCCGGGACAACACCGTCGAATGGACGCCCGTTCGCCGGACCCATTGTCGCGGCTGCCCGACTGTCGCCAGGATGACCCCGACACCTGCTGACGAGAGGGCGTACATGGACAGCGTGGAAGTGCCCGGCCGGACATTCGACCACCTGCTCACGGGTTTCATCCGCAACGAGGCCAACGACTGCGCCGTCTACCGCGTCGAAGGCCAGAGCGCGAACCCGGGCGACGCGTTCGGGAACGTGTTCGCCTGGCTGTGGGAGCGCGACAGGAACTCGGCCGTGGCCGCCTTCGCCGGCCTCCTGGCGGAAGCCCGGAAGCAGAGCGACGAGGGCGACGAGGTCCGACTGGAAGAGCTGATCAGGGGCTTGCGGCTCGCACTCCATCGCTCGCGGCTCGGCCAGCAGGACGAGTTCCACGAGGTGGGACGGGCGCTACGTGACCAGGTACCCGAGCACTTCGGCGGACGCACCGACCTCTAGCGGACGGACTGCACCGACGTGCCGATCTGACCTTCAACGACCTCGCCCGCAGGATGAATCCTGTGATCGGGGACTGGATCAACTACTACGGCCGGTTCCGGCCTTGGGAGTTGGACCGCCTTGGCGCGCATCAACACTTACCTGGTGCGTTGGATCCGCACCAAGTACAGGCGGCTCGGGGCCCAGAAGGAGGCGTACTCGAAGATGCAGGAGATCGCCCAGCGATACCCCCGCATGTTCGCGCACTGGCGCCTCACCACGGCGGCTGCGGAGGCCTGATGATCAGGGTGACAAGAGCCGTGTAACGGGAGATCGTTACGCACGGTTCTGTGAGAGCCGAGGGGTGAGATCCCCCTCGGCTACTCGGCTACAGCGTCTCGGGTGCCACTCGGTTGATGCACCGGCTCGGCTTCAGCCCCCAGGCCCCCGCCCGGCAGGTCGCCGAACGTGATGAGGAGGCCGTGAGCATCTGGCGGGAGGCGACCTGGGCGGAGGTATGAGGGCGAGGGCGGCCTGCGGGGGCTACGTCTGCTTCGAGGACGAAGCCGGGTTCACCGGTACGCCGCCCCGGGGACGGACCTGGGGCCGGCGTGGAGTGACTCCGGTCGTGGCCATCAGCGGCCGGTGGTCGGGACGGCTGTCGGTGGCCGGTCTGATCGCGATGCGGCCGGGATCGAGGACCTGGCTGAGTCACCGGCTTCGGACTCACACCGCGGGCAGCGCCCGAGGCCACCGCGTCCGGCAGGACGCGCCAGGCGCGCTTGGAGGCGTCCGTGTCGACCAGCGCAAAGCAAGGACGCACGTCGCAGCATGGACGAGCGGGACTTCATCACGCTGATCGACGGCGTCCATCAGCTGGGCAGAGCACCGATCGTGCTGGTCGGGGACCGCCTGAGCGCCCACGTCTCCCGCAGAATGCGTGACCTCGTCGCGGAGCGGGAGAGGCTGACCGTGTTCCTGTTGCCCGCCTACTCACCCGATCTCAACCCGGTCGAGTGGGTATGGACCCACGTCAAACGCAGCCTCGCTGTCATGGCCCTCGACCGCCTCGAAGCTCTCGTCCGCAACCGGCTCGAACGCCTTCAATACCGGCCTGACACCCTCGACGGCTTCATAGCCGGCACCGACCTCACCCTCGACGACCCAGCCTCACCCTGAAAAGCCGGAGTCAGTAAGCCGACTTCACGCTCACCCGAAGCCGCCGTGCGACTTCGGACGGCTTGATCTGCTGTTCGTACAGCTCAGCCGCCCCCATCCGAACCGTCTCCCGACGCCCCGCAGGAGTCAGCCCGCCCCCATCCGAATATTTCACACACCACGGATAAAGCCATCCACTCTCACCCATCAGGGACTTCGCAAACATTCACCCCAATGAGCTGAGGTCAGTAGAAGACAAGCTGAACCCAGGTGACCCGTGAGGCGGAGGAGTTCCCAAGTCCACGGCTGGGCACGACCGAGGGCCCGTTTCACGCAACTATGTGATCATGATGTATACCTCCTTCACATCTTCTTCACTGTCAGTTTCCTAGGCTGGGGATCCTCGTGAGCGCTGCTGGTTCCGGCGGGCGGGTACAGCCCGCTCGCCCAGGTGATCCTTCCCGTGTCGGCCCTTACCGGATCATCGGCCGCCTCGGCTCCGGCGGCATGGGGACCGTCCATGCCGGTCTCACCGCCGACGGGCTCAGGGTCGCTGTCAAGGTGATCCATCCTGCGCAGGCCGAAGACCCTGAGTTTCGGGCCCGGTTCCGCCGCGAGGTGCAACTGTCCGCGCGCGTGCAGGGGCCGTGCCTCGTGCCGCTGCTGGCTGCCGACCCCGAAGCCGACACGCCCTGGCTGGCGACCGCCTACGCTCCGGGTCTTACCCTCAACCAGTACCTGGCCGACCACGGCGCCCTGACCAGCGGCACCTTGTACGCCTTTGCGACGGGCACGGCCCAAGCTCTGGCGGCCGTGCACGAGGCCGGCGTCGTTCACCGGGATGTAAAGCCGCAGAACGTCATCCTCACTCCGGCCGGCCCTCGCGTCCTCGACTTCGGCATCGCCCGCGCCGCCGACGGCACGAGCGTGACCCGGACGGGCGTCATGACCGGCACCCCCGGCTGGATCAGCCCCGAGTACTACCGCACCAGCACCGCCGGGCCGCAGGGCGACATGTTCGCCTGGGGCGCGCTCGTCGCCTACGCGGCCACCGGCCGGCTCCCGTTCGGTACCGGCGCGCCGGACGTGGTCGCGTTCCGTGTGATGTCCGGGGACCCGGACCTGGACGGTGTACCCGCGGAACTGCGCGAAGTCGTGGAGAGCGCCCTCGCGAAGGAACCCGCCGACCGGATATCCGCCGCCTCGGCCGCCCAGCAATGCTCGCGGTTCCTCGCCTCCCAGGCCACCCAGATCCTCGCGGGCAGCGACGGACCGGCACCTACCCGGGTCGGTGAACTGGTCACGGCCGTGTGGCAGATGCCCGCGGTGGACGACCCCACCTGGCACGCCGCCTCCCCACCCTCCCGCAGACGGGCCGTCACGACCGTGCTCGTGGCCGCCGCCGTGATCGGCGCTCTCGCCGGGGGCGCCTTGGCCTTTCCGGCCGCCTTCCCGAGCGTCGGAGGTCGAGACGGCGCGCGGGACGCCGCCGCAGGCCGGTCGACCGCGTCCCCGGCCCTGCACGCCGACGGCGCCACCGAGCCCGCCGGAACCCCCGGAACTCCCGGGGCCGCTGCGGCGACGCGGACCGCGGCCGATCCGCGCGGGATCCGCATACCGGCCGATCCGCTGGCTGGCGTGGCCCACCCAGCCTTCACACGGGCCGGTGACGAGGCCCAGCCGTCGGACGACGAGTGGAGAGCGAGCACCACCGCGAGCACCCAAGAGGAGAAGGACACCGCACAGGCGATCGAGGACGACGTGAGGTCCATGCTCGCCACCAAGGGCCTGGACCACCTCACTGCCACGGTCACGTTCGACCGGCGCGCGCAGACCGTGATGGTGACCGGCGGGCCGGTCTCCCAGCTGCCGGAGGACGACCAGGAGGTATTCCGCAGAGCGGGAGAGATGGCATCCTGCACCACTCTCGCCCGCCGCCTCCAGGGCAGCCCCACCACCTGGTCCTACGGCCGTTACTCCGTCTTCTGGAAGAGCTCCGACGGCGACACCGAGGCGGACGTCCTCGGCTTCGGCCAGGCCACCGACGGGTGCTACAACGAGGTCGCCGGGCAGTGGCGTGGGGACGAGTCCGGCATGGCGACCGCGCAGATACCCAGTACCGACAAGGACGAGATCCGGGTCGCCGGCGCCACGGACAAGGCCATCACCGCCGCGTGGAAGACCCGGGTCGCCGAGGGCAACGGCGTAGACCCCTCCGCCGCGGACGACGACATCAACCTCGGATTCGACCCGGCCGAGAAGGCCGCATACGTGTGGATCCAAGACACCTATGGAGGGCTGATCGGCCGCGCCCAAAGAGACAACTTCCAGGATGTCGCCCGAAGGACTGCCTGCGGGAAGCTGAGGGACGAGTACAGCAGGAACCAGTCCTGGCAGTACATCCGCTGGTCCGTGGCCGTCTACGGCGGGAACATGGGGACCCCCGAGTTCATCGGCTCGGGTGACTGCCTCTCCTGACCCCTACTTGTCGACCGGGGCCCGTGCCGCGGCCAGGGCCCGGGTGACGGTCTTCTCGGTGACGGTGAGTTCCTGCAGGGGCCCGCGTTTGATGCCCTTGGTCACCCAGGGGCCGCCGCCCTGGTAGGCGAGATCGGCCAGGACGTGGACGCCCTGGCGCTCGCAGATGCGGATGATGCGATGGGTGCGGGCAGCGGTCAGGTCGTGAGCCCGGCCCGGCAACGCGGGTGAAAGCCAGAGCAACTGGCCGTCCGGATCGGTGACCACCTGCACATTCACCCCGTGCCGGCGGTGCTTGTGGGAGTAGTCGGCCGGGCTGTCGCCCACCCGGTCGCACTCGGCGAGCGTGCCGTCCAGTTGTTCCCAGCAGCGTGGCGGGTCTGGCGGTGGCGAGGCGCCCCGCATAGCGCCGATCACCGGCAGGCAGTCGCGGGAGAGACGGGCTGGTACAGGTCCCCGGAAACGAGTTCGGGCGACCGCGCGAAGACCGGACGTGATGGCGATTCGGCTACACGAGTTCGGCATCCTCGCGGCGGTAGCGTGCCTCGTCTCGCAGATTCAGCCCATACCAAACGCCGAGCGTGACAGCCGTGCCTGCGGCCGTGATCCAGGCAGCTGCGCCGCCGTCGAACAGCCATCCCCACAGGGCCGCCAGCCAGGGGATCTCCATGAGCAGCACCAACCTGCCGTGCGTCATGCTCTTGCCGGCCGCCTTGGCGCGGCGAATCATCCAGATGCCGAGGAACAGCGGTCCCAACGCCAGCAAGACCACAATGATGATCAGCCACAGAACGAACAGCCCGTCGTCTACGTCGCCCGCGCCGGAGGCATCGCCTTGCACGTGGTGGTTGGCCATCTCGTAGTAGGCCTCTGCTCCACCGATCCCTGCGGCTGCGGCGCCGGCGGCAGGCTGAACCCACGGCTGGGCATGGGCACGGGGTGCCTGGGGAGTGTCAGCCCCGACGTAGTTGTATCCGTACCGCTCTGCGGGATCGAACTGATGGTTCTGAGTGAAGGCGTTGCCGTGGGCGTCGTAGTGCGTCGTCTCGTAGACCACACCATTCGTGTCGTTGTACCGCTCCCGGCGGTACTTCCCAGGGTGCAGCACCTGGTTTGGTTCTGCGACGTACCGCTCTTGATCCACTGAGCCCCCCAACGGATTCAATGTCGGTTGAACTCCGACTGCTTCGAAGTATGCAGGCTAGGCCACGCGTGCCCAGGATCGGCTCGAACGGGACGGGACAGGTGTGGGCAGCCACAGTTGCCACCATGAACGGCCAGCACGGGGTTCAAGCGATGCGGGATGCCGGAGTCGGCAGGGCGGTCGTCCTGTGGCTTGTGTGGCCGGACGACCCTGCTGACTACCCCGGTGCTGCAGCTCAAGCAGCGAGAGAGCGTCCGGTAGTTCCTGCACGGCACGCTCGTGGTGATGCCTGGTGCGGCCGGGAGGTGGGACGGTTCTTACACCGTCCCGGCGGTGCCCGGCCCGAGGGTCCGCCTGCCTCGCGGCGTGGCTGTGTCCTGGTGCTCGTTGGCGTTCAGGAGCGCGGCGGGCTCGATCCGTTCGACAGGCAGAAGCCGCGGGGACGGTTCCGTTGACTCTGCACTCTGAGGGGTGGTCGGGCCGGTGCCGAGAAGACGTCGCATGGTGCTCACCGGGGGAGCCTCCCGTGCGGCCGTCGGGGGTGCCGCGACCGGACTCGCCTCTGGTCCCATCGGAGTTCGCCGGTGCGGGCGACGTCAGGCGTGGGCGATGTGCGGCCCGGCCGGGGTCGCCGGGGGGATCCGGGTGGTGTGCCGAGGAAGAGTGTCCGCAGTTGCAGTCGGTGCGGCGGCCCGCTGCCGGAAGGCAGCCGGAAGTCGCGCCGGTACTGCTCAACGGCGTGCCGTACGAGGGGGTGGAGGCGTGAGCGTGAGCAGTGGTGGCGGACCAATGTGGAGTTCGCCGCCGCCTTGCGCGAGGGCCGTCCGTACCGCCGGCCGAAGAAGAGGTGTCCGGTCTGCAAGAGCTGGTGGTTCGTCGGCGAGGTCGTCGGCCGCCCGCGCAGGCGTGTGGATGCCCTGTACTGCTCACCGAAGTGCTGCACCCGGGCCTACCGCCCGAGGCAATCGCGTTCAGCAGGCGTCACACCGTGACGCCTGCACGTGACGCTACGGGCTTTGGGAAGCGGGCTCGCGCAGGTGCGCAACGCTCTTGCTGCGCGCCGACAGCGTGGTCGTTTGGGCTACAACAGGGCGGGTGCCGCGTCGTCGGCCGGTGCGGCCTGGTGCGCAGTGGCATTGCGCGATCCCAGGGGCTGTGCAGCGTCCCGTGGCTGTGGTCGGCTGAGCGGCGGGCCGTGAGGGTGGTGTGGGCTGTGGTGTGGCCTCCCCACAGCCCACACCGGTGCGGTCATCACGCTGGCGCCCGGTCGTTGCGCAGTCTCGCCGGCCGGGTTGCGCAGGTGGTGCGTACCGGCTGCGCAACGCTGTGACCTGCCGTGGCTGGGCCTGTGGTCGGGGTTGTGGTCGGGCTTCGATGGTCCGCGGCGGGTGCGCGGCGCTCGATGTGCAATGGGGTTGTGCGGGAACGGGGTTGCGCGGTGGGCTGTCCGCTGTGTGTCGGCCCTTGCGTACTGGCTGCGCAGCGTCTCAGTCGGAGGTGTCGTCCGGCTTGTCTTCTGGTCGGTAGAAGCTGCAGGTTTTGAGGTACTCGGTGTCGCGGACGGCGACGCGGAACTGGGCTGCCGGAGATCGGCGATGTCTTCCGGCTGGCTCTGGTGCAGCTGTCGACGTGGAGGACGACCGGCTGGGGGTCTTTGGGGTGGCGTTTGATCTCCAACATGTAGCCGTCTCCCGCCCCGGTGGGGCTGTTGGGAGGCCGTTCGGCGGGGAACGGCGGTGGCGCCAGGGCCGGCCGCAGCCGCGGCCGTGACGGGCAGGGTGGTCGGCGGCTGCCTGGAGGGCGCGCCACTGAAGCCGCGACCGACCTCGCACGAACCCGCGACGAACTACGCAGCTTCGCCGAGAGCCACCTCCGGCCGGTCGGACGGAGCTAAGAGCTCGTAACACGATCAGGTGACCATAGATTCTGCGTCGGTGACACACGGCTGCCTGCTCGCTCGTGATACTTGAACTATGGACAGCTACGAAGGCACCGCGACGCTTGAGTGGTGGGCCAACCGATCGACGTGTCTGGGCAGGCTCCGTGTGCAGGTCGCGGTCCGTACCGTCGGAGACATCTGGACGTCCGAAGCGACCCTCGAATCTCCCCTGACCGCGGAGGACAGGGAGAGCTTCGACTTCCTGATGCGACTCGATCCGCACTTCACCCTGCGCTTTGACGACGCGAGCACGCTGCTGGTCAAGGTCGTCGAAGCAGGAGTCGAGGGACGGCTCATCGTCACCGCAGCCGAGGCAGACACTGCAGAGCCGAACGGAACCAGGCACGCACCGCACCAGTAGCCCCAGGATCTCTCGAGGCGCTGCGCTGCCCATGATCGCTCGGGCGCGATCAGGAGTGGGTCTTCCTGAGGCGTCTCCAGCAGATGAGGCCGCAGGCCAGGGAGACGAAGGCGTCGTGGAGTTCGGGCGACCGCGTGGTCCTTCGGCGGCTTCTATAGTGTCCCGATGGAAGGGGTAAGGCGAGGACCGGTGGACCAGAAGGGTCGGCTCAAGAACGTGGTGCGGATCGAGCGGTCGGCGGACCTGAAACCCGTCCACCGGCGTCAGGCTGCCGTCCTGGCCCTGTGGCGGTGGCGTGCGCCCGTGCTGGCGTTCGAGCTCGATGCAGAGTGGGGCATCGACCCGGCTGTGCTGGAGTCGCTGTTCCAAGTGGCAGCTTCACCTTCTGGTGAACAGTCGGATCGTGCCTACCGCCGGGCGATCGCCGATCTGTGCACGGCCCCGCTCTTCATGTCTGAAGTCGACCCGGACACCGTCCAGCTCTTCCAGTTGGAGACCATCAGCAGCCTGCTGACCTTCGGCGAGTTGCTGGACAACCCCGGCACGGACCTAACAGACCGAGTGATCGAAGGCTCAGCCGGCCTGGCGAACTATCTCGACGACCTCGTCGACGGCTCGTTCTACCCACACCCCTCGGAGGAGGCCCACCGCGAGTACCTCGCGAACCTGGCGGGCCGGGCGGGTGAGAGGTATTTCGCGTCACGCAACTTTGCCGCCGAATCGGCCGGCCACCGCGCTCTGCGGGCTCTCCCCGATACCGCTGGGCTGCTCGACTCGACCGCGGGTCGCGAGTTGCTCGCGCTGTGCGAGGACTTCGGCGAGGAGCTCGTGACAACGATGCAGTGGCTCCGCGCGACGGGTCACTAGCGATCGCGTCGTGAGCTGGAGGACGAGTGCGGCAGCCGTGGAGTACGGCTCGAAGTCAGGGGCCTACTTCGGGCGACGCCGGGCGAACAGGCCCGGTTCGGTCTCGGCGAGGATACCGATCCTGCCCTGGTACGGGACCGCGTTGACGATCTCCCGCATCTCGTACCGACCTGATGTCCCGTCAGGGACGGGTGGTCGGACTTCCAGGCTACGATCACCGGCTCGACCAGTGCCCACCGCTCATCGGACAGGTCGCTCCTGTAGGGCTTGCGGTCACTCATCCGAACAGCCCAGGACGGCAGCAGGTGGAGGTGCCGTTGCCGCGCGCAGAGCGTTTCCACCAGCCCGCACCACCAAGGAATTCCCGCCGGACGCCGGGATGCTGCTGCGTACCGACGTTCACCAGCGACGGCCCGATGCGGCTTCCAGGTCGAAGCAGTCGTCGTCCTGGTCGCGGATCAGGACCTGCACCCCGTAGGAATGCGGCCAGGGCGAGATCACGACCCGCGTCTAGGCTGTTCATCGAGGACATCCATCAACAGCTCGGAGATGCCATGTCCCTGCAGTTGCAGGTGGTTGCGATAACTCTCGATTGCCCTGATCCGCTAGCTTTGGCGGCGTTCTATCGGCAGGCCACCAGCCTTGAACTGCACCCGAAGTCGGACGCCGACTTCGCGGGCCTCAATGGTGAGCACGGACTCCTGATCGGCTTTCAACGGGTCGATGCCTATCAGGCTCCGAGCTGGCCTGACCAAATCGTTCCGCAGCAACTGCACATCTGCTTCAAGACCGATGAGGACCTGGGTGAAACCGAGGCCCGACTGCTGGAACTCGGCGCAGGCAAGCCGGACCACCAGCCTCACGGGGACAAAGCGCGTGTTCTCACCGATCCAGCCGGACATCCCTTCTGCATCGCTGCGCGCTGATTGTCAGAACAGGAACACGGGGAGGGACTGGTCGTCGAGGAAGAGCGGGCAGCCGCTGTGAACGACTGGTACGACCACACCATTGCTGGTTCGTTGGCGGTTGACGTCCCTGTATTCGACGCGTCCACTGTCGTCCATGCCCTTCAGCCAACCACCTGTGTAACCGGGTGGTGGTGTGTAAGAGGTGGCATCATCGGCAAGACGCCAACCCCTGACACCAGCGTGACGAGGAACGCCGCGCGCGGGAAGAACAGGAAGCCCCTGGGCGAGGGGGAGATGCAGGGCGGGGCCGGGGTGCGGTGTCGTAGTGCGTCAGCGATCGCTGTGTCACAACCAGGTCATCGCACTGAGCACCGCCCAACGGTGTGCGGCGGCCCACGCGGCCACCGCGCGCCGCCCGCGCATGAGCGGTCGGACGCGGCGGAACGGGAACCGTCCGCGATCGTGGCGCCGGGGGAGCGGCCTCGCCGTCATGAGAGGGGGCGGCTGCGGGCTGCGGGCTGCGGGCTGCGGGAGGGTGTGGACGTGTGGCGCGGGGGCTGTCATGATCACGCGGTCGTCCGGCGTGGATCGGGCGCGCGGGGGAGGAACCGTGCTCGTCGCTGTCTCGATACTTTGTGCCCTGTTCGGGTTGCTCGTCGCCGCGGCCGGCGTCGCTGGGATCGCTCGTGGCTGGGTGCCTGCCAGGGACCGGCTTGCGGTCCGGCGCCCTCGCCTCTACGGCAGTGGGCTGTTGGTGGCCGCCCTCGGCCTGGGGTTGATGGCGGCCGACAGGGTGGTGTTCACCGACTCCGGAACCGTGGCGATCGTGACCATGCTGCTCGCTTCCCTGGTGCTCCAGGCGAGTCGCCGTCCTGCGGGTGGCGACGGTCCAGCCGGTGGCGAGTCCTAGCCGGGGGCAGCGCTTGGAGCGCAGGTGGCGCGACAACTGGCGTGTGAGGCAGGAAAACAGCCGATGGCGGGGAAGCCATCTGACGTGCCCCTGTTCGTGCGGATATGGTGTTCGCGCAGGTCACCATGCTTGTCAGAAGTCGGTGGAGGATCTGGCATCCCCCTCTGCACTCTCGTACCCCGCCCCCAGGATGGAAAAAGGGAGAGGGGCGGGTACAAGCGCACCGCCGGGGGACCGGTCCCGGGTGCTCTGTCCGCGCGTCGGTGGCTGCCCCCGCGCCCGTGGCAGTCCGGACGTCTGCGCAATGGCGCGCACCGATGCCGCTTTGACCTCCGGAAACCCGGGCCAGGCGTTCGCGTCGGCCCTGGTCGAGCGGCTCGCGGCGACTTCGAAGCAGACGATCCTCGAATACCAGCAGTGCTTCGATCAGCTCCACGGGGGGATCTACCGCTGGGACGTGTGGGCTGCCGGCAGAACGAGACCCCAGACCTCTTCGGCCCGGGGTCTCTCTGCGCTCTGTGGGGATCTCCGGTCGGTTCAACGATCCGTCGGCCAGGAGCGTCACGCCCACTGGACACCGGGTTCCCGCAGAACATGGAAATGCTCCTCGCGGAACCGGGCTGTCTCGATCCGGCAGTTGAGGCCGTCGCCGTCGCAGGTCTCCACCGAGGTCTCGACGTTGCCCCAGGGCCCGTGGGCGCTGACGGGGAAGTCGAGTGTTGGTTCGTCTTCGTACCGTCGGGCCGGTGCCGAGAGCAATAGGCGTGCGGTTGCGGAGCCTCCCACCTGAACCATCGGGCGGCCGGAATCGTCGAAGTCGATCACTCGATCACTCGATCAGGTTAGAAGACCGGGCTGGGCCGCGCTCGCCCTCTCGGACAGGCCGACATCGGCCGTAGCCACTTTGAGGGATGATCGCCAGGCAGGACTGTGGATCTTGAGCGCGAGCTCGTTCCTGACGGGCTGCGGAAGCTTGCGACGGCGCTGATACCACCGTGCAAGCCGCGTGGCAGGGCGGTGGAGCGCCTCCGGTGGCGGACCGGAAAGTGTTCTGCTGCGATGGTGTATGCCCTGACCACGTCGTTGTGCTGGGCGTCGCTGCCGTCCTGCTTCGGAGTGGGCCCGGCCACTGCGCACCGCCGATTTGCTGCCTGGACAAGAGCCGGCTTGTGGCGGCGCCTCCACAAGGCTCTCGCATCAAGGGGCTGGGACCATCCCCGCGCGTGCGGGGAGCAGGTCCCCAGGGCTTCCACGGCCACCCTGGGGGCGGGGCATCCCCGCGTGCGCCGGGCCCCTGTCACAAACACCGTCACTGCCTGGTCTTTGCCAGTACGCAGAGAACTTCCCGAAAGGATTTCCTCATGAAGGCCGTAGTCATCGGCGGAACTGGGCTCATCGGCTCGAAGGTCGTCCGCAAGCTCAACGACCACGGGCACGACGCCGTCCCGGCCTCGCCCAACACGGGCGTCAACACACTTACGGGGGAGGGCCTTGCCGAGGTGCTCCAGGGCGCGCAGGTCGTGATCGACGTCAGCAACTCGCCCTCGTTCGAGGACGAAGCCGTGATGCACTTCTTCCGCACCTCCACCACCAACCTCCTTCAGGCGGCCGAGGAGGCTGGTGTCACCCACTACGTCGCGCTCTCCATCGTCGGCACCGACCGGCTCCCGCAAAACGGCTACTTCCGCGCCAAGCTGGCCCAGGAGGAGCTGATCAAAGCGTCGGGCCTTGCGTACTCCGTCGTGCACGCCACGCAGTTCTTCGAGTTCATGAACGGGATCGCCGACTCGGCGACCGAGGGTGAAACGGTGCGCATCGCTCCCGTCAAGTTCCAGCCCATCCACTCCGACGACGTGGCCACCGCCGTCGCCCGCACGGCGGCCGGCGCCCCGCTCCACGGGACGGTGGAGATCGCCGGCCCAGACACCTTCCGGTTCGACGAGCTGGTCCGCGACGTACTCACCGCCCAGAACGACCCCCGCACGGTCGTCGCGGACCCGCACGCGCCGTACTTCGGGTCCGAACTGCAGGAGGACTCCCTTGTGCCCGGTTCCGGCGCGCAGCTCGCCGAGACCCGGTTCGTCGAGTGGTTCGCACAGCAGAAGTGACGTCCGCGGATGGCCCCTGCCGGAGCGCAGGGGTCACCGGCATGCGGGCCGCGGTTTCACCCCGCCGTACGCGTACGTCTGCACCGGCTGGCCCAGGCGGCTTCCCAGCCGCGCCCACGGTACGGCGGAGCCGCGCTTGGCTTGCCCAGCCGGGGCACCTCGGGGAATGAGGGATTCCGGCAGCGGTCCGCAGGACGTACTGAGCCGGGTCTACCGTGTCACCCCATCGAGACCGTCATCGGTTTCTCCGTCCGGCGCGCGATGATCGCGCAGGTGCGGGGAGGTTCACCGGCTTTGAGGTGCTCCTCGTACCCGACGGGCGCCGTACCACCCGGTCGAGGGCCTGCATGAGCGATCGGACCGGCTGTCTGAGCACGAGCATGCGTGGTCGGGACGCGCACCTCACCGGTCCGGACGAGCTCGACTCCGCGACGTTCCCCGGACCGGGCCAAGCTGCTCCCCGACGTCCTCGTGCTGCCGCCCAAGCCGACGGACGCCCCCGACCGCGATCGCCGCTGTGCGCCGTATTTCACGGCGACTCCTGGCCGCCGACCATGGTCGTCTCTCTGCGCTCCCTGGGGACGGTTACCGAGCTTGTACTGCGCGAGGGCCGCGACGCCCAGCTCGAACTCGGGCGTCCGCTGTGGACGGGTTCGCTGGTGCTTACGACTCAATGGTTCGCGACTGCTAATGTATCTCGCTGTCGGACATCAGCGGGCCGCTTCGAGCGTGTCAGTCCATGAAGTGCGGACTGCACGGAACCGCGCGCGGACACCTGCGAAGCAGTCGGTTGCGAGGAACGGAACTCCCACGCATCACCGCGCGCATCCCACTGTGGCGGCTTATATCCTGGTGATCCGGAGCTGGAGGCCACTTATGTGCGCCGGTGATGACGCAAACTCCCTCGAGCAGGCGGCGAGGGAATTCATGGGAGCACGTTCCCGACTCTTCGGTATCGCGTACCGCGTGCTCGGCAGCGCCGCCGAGGCCGAGGACATCGTCCAGGAAGCCTGGCTGCGGTGGCAGACCACCGACCGCACCGATATCCGGGAGCCCACGGCGTTCCTGGCCACGGTCACGACTCGTCTGGCTATCAGCTGTGCCCAGTCCGCCCGGATGCGGCGCGAGTCGTACATCGGACCGTGGCTTCCGGAGCCGGTCGACACCACCTCGGATCCGCAGCTGGGTGCGGAGCGCGCGGAGGTGCTCGACATGGCACTGCTCTTCCTTCTGGAGAAGCTGAACCCTGTGGAGCGGGCCGCTTACGTTCTGAGGGAGGCCTTCAACTATCCGTACCAACAGATCGCCGACATCCTGGAGACGAGCGACGGCAATACGCGCCAGTTGGTGAGCCGCGCCCGGAAGCATCTGGCGGCAGAACGCAGGGAGCCGGTCAGTTCCACCGCTCACCAGCGCCTGCTCAAGGCGTTCATCACCGCGGCGCAGAATGGCGATCTGCCGGCGCTGGAGGAGGTTCTCGCGGCGGACGTGGTCAGTTACGCCGACGGGAACGGGACGCGCGGGGCGTCCAGGATTCCGGTTGTCGGGCGTCCGCACGTTGCCAAGACCTTCGTCGCGTACGCCCCGCGGTTCTGGCCCGGGACGGACATCCGGTGGGTCGAGGCCAACGGCAGGCCGGCCGCCCTCGTCTCAGCTCATGGAGAACCGGTGGCTCTGGTCACCGCCGATGTGTCGGAGCGGGGCATCGAACGCGTCATGTGGGTGGTGAGCCCGGCCAAGCTGGCTCCCTACGTAGCTTCGCTGCGCGACTGAGCCCGGAGCGGCACCCTCGCGCAGCAGCCGCCCGGGCCGACCAGGCACTGGTCGACCACGACCACGGGCCGCCCGCCACCGGGCGGCTGCTGCGCCTCATGCCCGGGGGCGCCGGCGCCATCTCGGTCAGGCGGCGGGAGCGCAGTACCACCCGCTCCGGGTCGACGCAGACCATGGCACGGAGCTGTCCCGTTCCGGTTGGCCCGCCCATGCCGGCCGTGGAGTCGGGCGTGCTCAGCTTCGGCTCGGGCGGCGTCCAGGTCATCCTGAATCTCTCTCATCCGGCGGTGCGCGGCGTTTCGCCACCGCGAGAGGGGGAGGGCCTGTGGGGTGTGGCCTCATCACAGCCCACACCGTTGGGGCGCTCTGCCTGTCTGCAAGCTCCCTGGGCTCCACCCGCGGATTGCTTGGGGCTCGGGCGCAGCCCTAGCAGTCGGTCCGGACGTTTCAGGACATCCGGCCGCCGGAACCACCAACCCGACGAACCTATGTGATCACAGTTCTAGCGAGGGTCTACAGGGAGAGGCGTGCCAGTACGTTCGCAGTGACTGGGCTTCGCCGCATACGGGGACGGCTGAGTCGACCTGAGGCTGCGGAGGGCAGGTCTTGTTCCGCCCAGACGCCTTTCCCTCCGATACCAAGTGGTGCCACCTGCGTGACAGTTGAGCGACCAGGTCGAGGCATCGTCCGTCCCCACCTCCATCAAGGTGAACGTTCGTTTTCCTTACGGGATTGCCGGAGCACGGAATCCTTTGATGTGGATGCTGTGGTCCGTGGCACCGGTCAGGGGCCTGGTTCTCTCCGGCTCCGACCGGCGGGCACGCCGCGCACTGTCACAACAGCCGCGTGAGTCTGGTCTTAGGTACAGGTACGCCGCGGGCGGTGTCACCGCCACCCACACTCACGTCGCGGCAGTGGGGCCAGCACCCCGAAGGAAAGAGACCAAGGTGAAAGCTGCTGTTCCAAGGCCCCACCGCTCGGGTTGGCTCCAGCACCATCTCCAGACACAGGCGCCGGTTCGTGAGTGCGATGACGTTCACCCGGAGCACCGACTGGTATGCGGCTCGCGCACATCACGGCCGCGACAATTGTTGTGGACTGCAACATCAGCAGGTGCCTTAGACCCCGTGGCCGGGCCGGCCCGGCGCAGGTGAACAGCGATGGTCTGCAGGTCCCGCCGACGCTCCCCACGGACACCGACAGACGACATCACTACCTTACTCCCACCCGCCCCGCAGCACCGTAATGCTGTTCGGCGTCGGCCGCCATTCTCGAAAGAGTTCGCCTGGAACGAGCCTCCCGCGTAACAGCTGGTCGCACGCAGGTTGACGACCCGGACTGGCGCTTCGCCGGCGCGATGCCCGAGAGGACGCTGGTTCCGGGCCTCGGCGTCGAACAGAGTCACGAGTCCTGCGGCCAGTAGGTCGAACAGAACACCAGGGCGCCGCGGGCGATGCCCGCCGACCCCCTGCATTCACCCCCGGTGCCGTGGAGAACTCAGCGGCCGCCAAGCCCTCTCCCACCTTCTCCACCTCTGCCGTAACAAGAAAGCTGCCATGAGCGTTCCTGCCTTTCCCGCCGATTCCTCCACGATCAGTGAGCTCGACCAACTACCCGACCGTGACACCGAGGAGACCGCCGAGTGGCTCGCGTCGCTCGACGCGGTCGTAAGGAACGCGGGCCCGGAGCGAGCCGTGTACCTGATGCGACGCGTGCACGAGTACGCGACCAGGTCCGGGATGTCGCTGCCCGGACTGTTGTCCTCCGACTACATCAATACCGTCCCGGCTGCGGCACAGACAGACTTCCCCGGCGACCTCGCCATGGAGTCCAGGATCACCGCACTCAACCGGTGGAACGCCGCAGCGATGGTCACCCACGGCTCCCTGCTCGGACTGGGTGGCCACATCTCCACCTACGCCTCCGCGGCCTGGCTCTACGAGATCGGGTTCAACCACTTCTTCAAAGGCAAGGACGCCGACGGATCGGGCGACCAGCTCTATCTGCAGGGCCATGCCTCACCGGGCATCTACGCCCGGGCATTTCTCGAAGGGCGCCTGAATGAGGGCCAACTGGACTCCTTCCGCCGGGAGGCCGACGGCAACGGGCTTCCCTCCTATCCCCATCCCCGACGCCTGCCGTGGCTGTGGGAGTTCCCGACCGTATCCATGGGCCTGGGCCCCCTCGGCGCGATCTACCAGGCCCGGTTCAACCGCTACCTCCACGCCAGGGGAATCAAGGACACCTCAGGGTCACGAGTGTGGGCCTTCCTCGGGGACGGGGAGACGGATGAACCCGAGTCGATGGCCGCCCTGACGCTGGCGGCCCGAGAAAGGCTGGACAACCTCACCTTCGTGATCAACTGCAACCTGCAACGCCTGGACGGACCTGTCAGGTCCAACTCCAAAATCGTCCAGGAGCTCGAAACTCGGTTCCGAGGCGCGGGCTGGCACGTGGTGAAGTCCCTGTGGGGCGAGGCATGGGACCCGGTGCTCCTGCACGACAACACCGGCGCCCTCGTACACCGCCTGGGCGAGATCCCCGACGCGCAGATGCAGACCTACGCCACACGCGACGCCGCCTATATCCGCAAGCACTTCTTCACCGGCGACGCTCTCTCCGGAATTGCCGCCAAGCTGAGCGACGCGCAGCTGGTAGAGATGTTCACGACTTCGCGCGGCGGCCACGAGCCCCTCAAAGTCCAAGCAGCGTACCGGGCCGCGGTGGACCATCGAGACGCACCGACCGTCGTCCTCGCGCAGACGGTCAAGGGACACACACTGGGGTCGGCATTCGAATCACGCAACGCCAACCATCAGATGAAGAAACTGACGATGGAGCAGTTCCGCCAGATGCGCGACCTGTTGGACCTTCCCATCCCCGACAGCGCGCTCAGCGGCGACCTTGTGCCGTACTGGCACCCCGGTGAAAACTCACCGGAGGTGCGCTACCTGCAGGAGCGACGTGCCGCCCTGGGCGGCCCCGCCCCCGCCCGCAGGGTGGTCGCGAAGCCGCTGCAGCAACCACCGGTGCGGCCCTTCGAGGTGCTGGAGAGGGGCTTCGGCAACCAAGAGGTGGCCACGACCATGGCACTGGTACGCCTGGTCAAAGAGTTGATGCGTGGTAAGGAGACGGGCGCACGCTGGGTCCCGATCATCCCGGACGAGGCCCGCACCTTCGGCATGGAGTCACTGTTTCCCACGGCAGGGATCTATGCGCCGGACGGTCAGACCTACGACCCGGTCGACGCCGGCCAACTGCTGTACTACAAAGAGGCCCGAAATGGTCAGCTGATCGACGAGGGCATCACCGAGGCCGGTTCCGTGGCCGAGTTCACCGCTGCGGCGACCGCGTACGCCACACACGGCGAACCGATGATCCCGTTCTACATCTTCTACGCCATGTTCGGTTTCCAGCGCACAGGCGACCAGTTCTGGGCACTCGCCGACCAGATGGGTCGCGGATTCGCCGTCGGAGCGACGGCCGGCCGAACGACGATGACTGGTGAGGGACTGCAGCACGCCGACGGGCACTCACTCCTGCTGGCCTCAACCAATCCGGCAGTGATCAGCTACGACCCGGCGTTCGCCTACGAGATCGCGGTGATCGTCCGGGACGGGCTACGCCGGATGTACGGCCCGCAGCCCGAGGACGTCTTCTACTACCTGACCGTGTACAACGAGCCGAAGTTGCAGCCGGCCATGCCCCCCGGCCCCTCAGTCGAAGAAGGGATTGTGCGGGGCATCTACCGGTTCCGGCAGGCGCAACCCCTCGACGCCCGGCGGCGGATCCAACTTCTCGCCTCCGGCACGGCCATCCACTGGGCAATGGAGGCCCAGGAACTACTTCGGACTCAGTGGAACGTACACGCCGACATCTGGTCGGTGACGTCCTGGACGGAACTGCGCCGTGACGCGCTCGAAGCGGACCGGGCGCGCCTGCGCGGCGAGGCACGCATCCCGTTTGTGACCAGCGCGCTGTCTGACGCGCGGGGGCCGGTGCTAGCGGTCAGTGACTGGATGCGGCAGGTGCCCGACCAGATCAGCCAGTGGGTCGAGCAGGACTACTCGTCCCTGGGTACAGACGGCTTCGGCCTGTCGGACACCCGGGACGCCGTGCGTCGCCACTTCCGGGTCGACGCGGAATCGATCGTGGTGGCGGCCCTGGACCAGTTGGCGCGGAGCGGCGCTGTCCGACGGGAGACGGTCTCCAGCGCCCGCGAGCGCTACGGCTGGCAGGGATGACCCCGTTCCCAATGCGAGCTGGCAGGGAAGGAAGGCCGACGCGGCACTCATGAGCGGAGGTCTTCCCATGTCCCGCGACGGCGAGTGGCTTCCGGGTCCGTTGTGGGTGAGGTGCGGCTGCTGCCCTGCAGGAGCGGTACGGCTCGGGCAGTCCGGGCGCCAGAGCACTCCTGGAGGCGGCGGTGGACGTCCGTCGCCTCTCACGGCGCCCAATATACGAGTCGGGTCTTCGCCGAAGTTTGTAGATCAGCAGGGGTGCGACAGAGCATGAGGGTGGTCGGGCCCAGCGCGGACAACGCCGCCGAATCGTTCAACGTCAGCTTCAAAAGGGAGACGTTGAAAGGCCGAAACGGTTGGTCGACTGAGCGCGAGGCCCGCCTCGACGCCTTCCTCCGGCTGACCCGATACAACACCCGACGCAGGCACTCCCGCCTCGGACAGCGATCACCGATGGCTTACGAGAACACCTTCCAGACAACACCAACTACCCTGGCCCGAGCCGCATAGACGTGTTCAAGATCCGAGGTCAAGGCCCGTCCGCTGTGGCAGACAGGGGCCGGTGGGGGCTCTCAGGTCTCGTCGGCGTGGGCGCCGGTGCCGACGGAGCTCCGGCTGGCGGCCAGCCAGGAGCGGGCTGGGCCAGCGGGTGTTGCAGTGTCCAGGGTGAGGTGGAGGCGGGTGGCGCCGTCCAGGCCGGGATAGCTGCGCTGTTCCGCTCCAGCGAAGCAGTGGCGAAGCGCCTCCGCGACCGCTCGGGCGGCTTGGGGCGTGTGCGCGATGATCCGTACCTCGGCGTGCCCGAGCGAGGCCAGTGTCTGGGTCTCGATGTACTTCACGTGGGCGTGTTCCCTTCGGGGTGGGCGAGAAGCCGGTGGGGCGGGGGCGCCGTGGCGCCCTGCCCGCTGCCCCCGGTCGGAGGAAGGTTCGTTCCTCACCGGTCATGCATGGTGGGTGCGGCGACTGGTGTCGTGCGGCAGGCCGGGAGGTCTTGGCAGGGGGGCGCTGAAGTGGTGGGCGGCGATCCGTGCGCCGTGCTGGGCATTGAGCAGTTGGATCAGGCGCATCCCGATGCCGATCGCGAGGACGATCACCGCGCTGATGACGAGGGTCTCCACAGAACTCACCTCCAGCCGTTTCCGGACAGCAGGAGGGCGCTTCGCCTCATGGGCTTCCCGAAGGGGGACATGCAGGCCCCGCCTTCGCCCTCCCAGGTGGCTTCCCGGCGCACGGCGTCACGGATGCCGCGCCCCATGACGGCTTCGTTGCTCATCAGGACGCCCGCGGTGAGGACGCCGCCCGGGATCGCTGCGGCGGACATCAGCCGGGCCGCAGCTGCGGGTGCAGTCTCGGGCGGGACGACGAGGAGGTCCCAGCGCCCGACGGTGTAGGAGAGCAGGATGAGCTTGTCGGGGTCCTGTTCTGTGAACCAGCCCACGTGCAACATGCGCCCGTCCACGGCAACCGTGTTCGGGACGACGGGCCAGCGGGTGGGGTTCACGGTCACGCGCGTAATGCGCCCCCAGGGTTCCTCCAGGGCGGCGGCGAGCGGTGGGAGCTCGGCTTCCAGGTCGCGGGAGTAGGGCCACCAGGCCCCGTCCAGCTGGCCGGCGAGCGTGGTCTTCGGGGTGAGGGACAAGCGTGCCGGAAGCTCTGCGGCGAGGTCGCGGGGCGCAGTCCGGTCGAGGGTCCTGGTCATGATGCGGACCTGCCCCCGGGCTGCCCGTCGACAGCCCGGTTTTTCGTGGTCGCCGGAAATGACACCCGCGTGAAAGCCAGTGTGCGAAGTACCTCCGGTGCTTTCAATGTACGCCTGTTCGGCGGACCTTGACCGCCGTGACCAGGTATTTTTCTGACGGATGCCTGATCTGGCGGCGGGAGTATCGAGAAACGACGGCGGGCTCGTGCACGTCGCCGGGCAGGCACCGGCGTCGGCCGCGAACTGCGACGACGTACGGCCGCACCCCGTAGACGGGCAGACCCACATGGCTGACACCGACCTTCCCCACCCGCCCCGACTGCTGCCGCCGGATGCGATCCACCAGGCGGTCAAACCGGGTACGGCCCTGCTGCGGCTGGAGACGACGCGGTCCCGGGAGGGGCTCCTGGACGGCGCGTGATGGCCCCGCACCCGCGACATCGAGACCGAGCTGCCTGCGCTGATCAGCGTGTTGACCGGGCATCTCGGGTCGATCACCCGCGTGGGCGTGGACGCGGCCGCCTGGAACGGCGTCCCGACCCGCCTGGTCATCGACGGCCAGGTCGTGCACCTCGACTCCGACCCGGTCGGCGACAACACCGTCCTCATCACCCGCGGCCACAACGACCACTTCGCCCTGTTGGTGGTTCCCCCGGACACCGCCGCCGACGCAGCCCGCGAAGCGATGGCCCGCGCCGTCCGAGTCGACAACATCACCGAGGCCGCTCAGATCCTCATCGCCACCACACCCGAACCTGAATAGGACCGGGTCGTTGACCGGGGAGTTCACTGAAGGGCGCGGATGGCGAGACCGGCCGGGCACTACATACGCCCTGGCCGACGGACGCCACGACCCCGACCACAGCCAGTAGCACGCAGGAGAGGGGGGTTACCACGTCGCCCGCTGCGGGTGCGGGCAGGACCGGCTCACCGCCCACGCCATCCCTGCCGGGCCCATCGTGCTGCCCCGGGGCAAGACCGGCTCCTATGGGCTGGTGGGGTCCGGTTACGGAGGGCGTCCACGAGAGCGTACTGACCGCCGACGCCCTTTGGGCGACGGTCACCCGTAAGCCCGGCGCGGGCTGGACGGAGACTGTGCAGGTCAACGACTGCAGTCCGGAAATCGACGCTCACCGCAAGGCCGCGGCGGCGAAGAAGGAGCCGGCCCAGCAGCGCAGCGCTCGGTGTGGTGACCTGCTCTGTGGTCATTGGTGGGTGGTGGGAGTTCAGGCGCGGCGGTCGTGGTGGTTGCCGTCGTGGCCGCGGCGGCGGTGGTGGCGGCCGCCCCAGGAGGCGTCGTCGATGAAGCGGCCGTGGTCGTTGCGGAGGGTGGCGGTGTCGGAGCGGTTGTCCAGACGTAGTTGTGGCGGTCCTGGTAGACGTCGCGGCGGGCGGCCGCTCCACCGCGACGGAACTGTCCCGGCTCGATGACCGGGGCCTGATGGTGGCGGCCGCGCGGATGCTGCGGAGGGACGGGCTGGTCGCATCGGTTCCTACGCGCGCATGGGAAGCCGCCCGATGAGCACCACGCGACGCCCCCTCGCTAACAACCCGGCCACCACCAGGACCACGGAGCCGATCGGTCTCTCCCCGCGGCTACTTCCCGCCGAACGCATCGATCCCGTACTGCTCCCGGACAGGGACCATCAGCGGGACGCCACCGGACGGAAAGGCCGACGGACCCTCGGACGCGGCACCACGCAGGCATAGGGCAGGGTGCGCAGGTGATGCACAGGGACTGCGCAACGCCATGGGCGGGCCTGTGATCGGGGTACGGCCATGAGCAGTCGATGCGCACCGGCGCGGTTGGCAGGCACGATGAGTGGTCTGTCTGCTGTCAGGAGCGCGTGCCGCGTCGTCGGCCGGTGCGGCCTGGTGCGCAGTGGCATTGCGCGATCCCAGGGGCTGTGCAGCGTCCCGTGGCTGTGGTCGGCTGAGCGGCGGGCCGTGAGGGTGGTGTGGGCTGTGGTGTGGCCTCCCCACAGCCCACACCGGTGCGGTCATCACGCTGGCGCCCGGTCGTTGCGCAGTCTCGCCGGCCGGGTTGCGCAGGTGGTGCGCAGCGGCTGCGCAACGCTGTGACCTGCCGTGGCTGGGCCTGTGGTCGGGGTTGTGGTCGGGCTTCGATGGTCCGCGGCGGGTGCGCGGCGCTCGATGTGCAATGGGGTTGTGCGGGAACGGGGTTGCGCGGTGGGCTGTCCGCTGTGTGTCGGCCCTTGCGTACTGGCTGCGCAGCGTCTCAGTCGGAGGTGTCGTCCGGCTTGTCTTCTGGTCGGTAGAAGCTGCAGGTTTTGAGGTACTCGGTGTCGCGGACGGCGACGCGGAACTGGGCTGCCGGAGATCGGAGATGTCTTCCGGCTGGCTCTGGTGCAGCTGTCGACGTGGAGGACAGCGGGCGGAGGTGGCCAGCCCGTCGTCGGGTTCGTGACGGGCCCATTCGTGACGGCCGTGTCTGTGTGCGGACGTGGGAAACAGCCTCGTTTCCGTGAGCGCGTAGCGCACCTATCAGTTTTTATTGTGGCTTTTCGCGTATTGATGCCCGGTGCGGCGATTCTTGGGATGCTAGGCGGGACGGGTGGGAGGAACTGTGGTCGTGAGTGGTAGGCAGAGTGGGGTTCCCCGGTTGCTGACGGCAGCGGAGACGGCGGCGCCGGTGGATGCGGTCGATGTGATCGCGGAGGATCTGCGGCGGCGCTTCGAGGCCACGAAGGTCTGCTTCCTCATCGTGGACCTGACGGGGAAGGCGGTGGCGCGGCTGTCGACCGCTCCCGCGGAGGGCGGGCGGGAGGTGGAGCGGATCCCTTTGTTCGGCAGTGTCTACGAGGAGGTGATCCGTACGCAGCGGCTGTATCAGGAGGCGGCGGGTCAGGGGCAGCGGGTGATCGTGCCGGTCACCAACCGGGGGGATGCGATCGGGCTGCTGGAACTGCTCCTGCCGGCCTCCCCCGGCGAGGACGTCCTTGATGAGGTCGGGGAAGCGGCCCATCTCCTGGCCTACATCGTGATCGCCAACGGGCGCTTCACCGACTTCTACACCTGGGGCAAACGCTCCAGGCCGCCCACCCTGGCAGCGGAGATCCAGTACCAGTTGCTCCCCTCGTCGCTGTCGTGCGAGGCCGCGCAGTTCACGCTGTGCGGGAGCCTGGAGCCCTCCGAAGACCTCAGCGGCGACACCTTCGACTACACCCTGGACCGGGACACACTGCACGTGTCGGTGACCGATCCCATGGGCCACAACCTCAACGCGGCCCTGGCCGCCACAGTCCTGGTGAGCGCCCTGCGCGGCGCCCGCCGCGCGGGAGCCGGCCTGGCCGAACAGGCCCACCGCGCCGACCAGGCACTCGTCGACCACGGCCGCGGGCACGCCACCGGGCAGCTGTTGCGCATCAGTCTCCACACCGGGCGGGCCCAGTTCGTCAACGCCGGGCACCCCTGGCCGCTGCGGATGCGCGAGGGTGTTGTCGAGGTGATCACCTGTGAGGTGGATCATCCCTTCGGGCTGTCCGAGTTCGCGACCCTTCCCTACCGCGTTCAGGACCTCGATCTGCGCCCTGGTGACCGTCTGCTCATGTTCACCGACGGCATGGTCGAACGCCGCGGGGAGAGGGTCGACCTTCTCTCGCTGCTGGAGCGCACCCGGGGGCTGCACCCGCGGGAGACCGTGTTGATGCTGACGTCCGCGGTCCGGGACGCTGCCGGCGGGCGGCTCGAAGACGATGCCACCGTGATGTGCCTGGACTGGCACGGCCCCCAGGAGACCCAACGGCATGTCAGTTCTGGCGCGGACGCCCAACAAGCATCAGCCGGCCGCACGAAGCAGCAGCCGTGAGCAGAGTGCTCTCCCGGACGGTGCCGGGCGAGGGGGAGGTTTTCCGTGTGCGTGGTGTGGGCGGTGGTGTGACCTCAGCACAGCCCCTTACCGGTGTGGCTGGCCTCGCCCATGGCCGGCCGGGGCTGCGAGGGGTGGGATACGGCTGTCGCACCGGGCGCACGTCTGGGCACCGGGGCCGGGGCGTGGTTATGCGTTGCGCAGCGGTGAGCTGTGGAGTCGGGGACGCGATTACGCAGTGTTGCGCGGCGGCCCGCTGCACATCATCTGTGTGATCGGCCGGTGCGGTCGGCGCGTGTGTTCTCGATGACGCAGCCACGCCGCCGCGGAGGGATCATTCGAGCCCGCTCATTTAGCGCTAGCCGGAGGTACTGCGATTCCGCGTGCCGCAGCCGTCATGCCGCAGCCGTCATTGGCGGCCGGTGCGGCGGTCCGACGAGATCTACCGGCGTGCTGTCGAGCAGAACTGAGACGTCGTCAGGGGCGAGTTGTTGTGGGGACAGGGCCGCTGCCCGGTGTGCCGGGTGTCGGTCTCGCTGCGCAAGCGGACGGGTGCGGTGTACTGCTCGCCGAAGTGCCGTACCAGGGCGTGGCGCAGGCGCCGTGACGCCACCGAAGACGCGTGACGCATCCGAACGGCTGTCACTGTACGCGTCACCTGTGACGGCTGACCCTCACGCTGAAGGGGCCCTGGCGCGAGCCGTGCGCCCAGCGGCATGAGGTTCGGAAACAGAGCGTGACGCGTTGTGGGCCGGCGCGCCCGGTTGCGCACGGGGGAGCTGCGCATCCGGGCGGGACTGCGCAGTGTCCCGCTGCCGCGACGTGCGCAGAACGCGCCGAACGAGGAGGAGAGCACCCTCCGTTCGTGGTCGGCACCGGTGTAGCCACACCCGTGTGGTCGCCCCGACCACGCCTTGCTGCTGCGCAGACCACGCCCATTGCGCAGACCCTAATAGGACTCCGTTAGGTCTTTCGGTTTGCGCTGATCAAGAGCATGTTGGGGTGGTGGATTTACATGAAGTGAGGCGTGTTCGGGCGACGTTGGCGTTGTTCGTGGCCGATGTGTTCGCTTCGGTGCCGCGGAAGGACCAGCGGGCCAAGGGTGACTGTTATCTGCGGGGACTGATGCTGGACGGCCGTCGCAAGTCGATCCAGGCGATGGCGGCGCGACTGCCGGACGGCAACGAGCAGAACCTGCAGCAGTTCGTGAACCAGTCGACCTGGGATCCGGTGCCCGTGCAGCGGCGGATCAACGAACGTCTGCTGCCGCTGGTCGACCCGGTGGCGTGGGTGATCGACGATGTGTCGATGCCGAAAGACGGCCGGATGTCGGTCGGTGTGGCTCCGCAGTACTGCGGAGCCCTGGGCAAACGGGCGAACTGCCAGGTCGCCGTCAGTGTCCACGCCGCCAGTGACACTGCCTCATGCCCCCTGCAGTGGAGGCTGTTCCTGCCCGAGGACTGGGCTGCGGACGGCCACCGCCGCACCAGGACCCAGGTTCCGCCCGAGGTCATACACCGGGAGAAATGGCGTCTGGCACTGGACATGCTCGACGCTCTCGCGGACTGGGGCATGACACCGCCGGCGGTGGTGTCCGACGCCGCCTACGGCACCAACGCACACCTGCGGGCCGCCCTCTCGGAGCGAGGACTCACCTATGTCCTGTCCGTCCGCTCGGACGTGAGCGCCCACCCGTTCGACGCACAGCCCATGGCTCCGGACCGCAAAGGAGATATCGGCTGCTGGCCCCAGCCGCGTTACCGCCAGAAGGCGCCGTCAGTGGCGGCTCTTGCCACGGCTCTGGGGCGAGAGGCATTCACCCCGCTCACGTGGCGCCAGGGTTCGAAAGGGGAGTTACGTTCCCGCTTCGCGGCGGTGCGCGTGCGTCCGGCCGGAAAAGCCGTCGAACGACCGATCAAAGCAGCGGCCTCAGCCGGACAGGGCTGGTGGGACGGGGTCCTGCCCGACTGCTGGCTCCTGGCCGAATGGCCCGCCGGAGCCGACGCGCCAAGCGAATACTGGCTTTCCAACCTCCCGCCCGACACCCCGATCGCCGATCTGGTCCGCCTGGCCAAGGTCCGCTGGCGCATCGAGCACGACTACCGCGAGCTCAAGCACGGCCTGGGCCTGGACCACTTCGAAGGCCGTTCCTGGCCCGGCTGGCACCACCACGTCACCCTCGTGACCGCCGCCCAAGCCTTCCTCACCGAACAGCGCCTGGCCCCAAAAGCACCGCACCCAGCATCACCCTCTACCAGATCCTCGACGCTCTCCAAGACACCCTGAGGTGCTGGACCGGGATCTGCAGCAGCTGCCGGCAACCCCTCCCCACCAGAGCCCGCACGACAACAAGATCAAGAAAGACCTAACGGAGTCCTACTACGCAATGGGCGTCTGGAACCAGCACGGTGAGGTTGTCCAGTGCGGTCTCCTGGGAGGCAGGGCAGTCTCAATGGCCCGCCCGAACGGAAAATTAAATGCACGTCGTCCTGAACTGTGTTGGTGCCGACGATCAGGGTGGCTACGTGCGCCGGCTGGAGGCCTTCGCGGAGACCAGCCGGGAGCGCCTGGTGAAGCTGTATTCCCGATACGGGCCGGGCGGGACGTCCGCGGATGAGAGGCACTGCTACCTCACGCACCAGCCGGAGAGCTTCGTCATCTGCGAGCGCCTCGACACGGTCCTGATGTGGCTCGACGGGGTGTGGAACGACGAGATCGACGCCGAGCTGGCCCTCGAATGCTTCACCAAGTACTGGCGCTACGGCCTGTGAAGACCGGCCGCAGCTCGACACACCGTTACCGGCCCGACAGGGGGACTCACGGAGAGGCGGAACGCATGGCCCAGATGACGATCGGGGACCTGTACGGCCTGCTGAGTCAGGTTCCCCGGCGGCGGGATCCGGAGCAGAACGGGATCCGGCTTGTGTACGACGGCATGGTCGTCCACCTGTCCACAGCGGATACCCGGACACTGTGATCGTCCGAGCCAGCGCTCCGCGGACAGCAGGATCTCCCGTTCCTGCCTGTCCTTGGACGACGTGGTCACATTCCACTATCTGCGTGGCTTCGGACATGATCAGCGAAGCAGACCCTCCAAGAGGTCGCTGCCGAGCCGGGCCACGACGGTGACGTCCAGTTGATGCAGCACGTACCGCCCGCGGCGCCGGGTAGTGAGCAGGCCTGCCTTCTTCAGTACCGCCAGGTGTCTCGACACCTCGGGCGCGGTCAAGTCCATGGAGTGCGCAAGTTCGCCGGTGGTGGAGGCACTGCGGGCGAGCTGACGGCAAAGTCGCAGCCGCAAGGGGTGGGACAGTGCCGTCATCCGCGACGCCAACTGCTCGACTGCGGGCGGGGACGCCAGTTCCGGGAACCTGACTGGATAGTGCAGAACCGGTTGCCAGCCATATCGGTGCAGGACACCGAGATGAGGCCAGCCCACGCTTGTCGGAATGAACAGCAAGCCGCCATCTCCTGTGACGGTCCGCCCCCTGTCGAGCTTGTCCACGGTGATACAGGTACCGGCCTTGTCCAAGACGGCCACCGGAGAGACAGCAGAGAGCGCCCCGGAAAGGCCCTCCCGATGCAGAAGCTCGGTCTTGCGGCGGGCATCGGCCGTCAGCTGCTGACTCAGGCGAACCCACATCTGGGCGTAGAAGGCCGAATCGCATTCCTCCACGAACTGCCGAAACCGGGCCCGGATACGCGGCGGGTCGGACAGTAGTTGCTCGCTGAACCGGAACTGTCGCGGCCCACGAGAAGCCGCGAGCTCCAAGGCACGCCGCCGTAGAACGGGATCACCGAGCAGCGCGGGCCCCGGTGCCCCGTAGGACGCGGCGTACGTGAACTCCAGTGCCGTGTCCACGAACTGTTCGTCGCTGAGCCTGTCCAGCAGGTCCAACTCTTCAGCGATGGTCCTACCGGGGCGGGTGCGACGGCCCGGAATTCCAGCAAACGGCATAAAAATGTCAGAAGGCGAACCTCGCCACAAGAAGTCGGCCTCGCTCATCTGGTCGGCCAAATGTGGGGCGAGGGTGGCGGTCACGCCCGTCGCCCAGGCGTGGAGGCCGGGGTGATGGTCGAGTTCGGACAGTGCATGCAGCGCCATGCCGAGTTCCGCCAGCGGAGAAGGAACGACGGCGACCCTCTCCTGTTTTAGTCCGGTGATGTCGATATGCACGCTCACGCCCACAGTGTGCATCCCGCCTCCGACCAGGAGGACACTCCGTGCGCCGATGGTCCCGACAGGAGCGGGGATCCATCAGGTTCCATCTGTTCTGAGCCGCACCAGGAGACGCCCAGTGACGTATATAGACCCCGAGGGCCGAGCCAAGGCTGAAGTGCACGGTCACCCATATGCTGCGGAGGAAGTCATCGCCGCTGGGTACGACCTGGCAGGCCGCGTCTGCCGAGAGCTCCGCCGCGCCGGCCTTCCTGCCGATGTCGAGCACCCGGGCACGCAGAGAGAGCCCGGCGTCTGGGTGGAAGTCGACAGCATGGGGGAGTACGCCGGAGGCCTCTGCGTCCGCTGGAACGCCCCAGAACTGGGAGAGGCCGGTATGCGGGCAGTGACAGAACGGCAGGACCCGGCAGCGCCGGAGTGGAAGCGCTACACCGAGGTCGTCCTCCTCCCAACATGCTCTTGATCAGCGCAAACCGAAAGACGCCGCATCAGGTCCTACGGCAAGGTTCAAGCGTGCTTCAACGTCAAGGGAAACCATCTGTACCAGGGCTGTACGATCCAATTCCTCCAGCGCGTCGGCGGTATCGGGCACGACAAGATTTTGTGGTCGAAGACCTACTGGGGTGCGAAACACAAGACGTGCACTCCGTGGAAGTCGGCGGGCCACGACAAGGTTTGGGTGAAGATTTGGTATGACAAATTCCCCCACTCGCGTGCCGCCGCGCAAGTCTGGATTTACAACCCATGACGCCCCAAGCTGCACCTCAGAGGTGACGTAGCTTCGACAGCGGACCGCTGTGATCATGTGGCGTTGTCGAGATGCTGCTGATCATTCCAAGGCCGCGAGGGTGAGTCTGCTGCACGACGTTCTTCGCGTCGAATCCCTGCGTCGTAGCCGGCGTCCAGCACGATCAGGATCGCCGGATCGTTCTGGACCCACCGGCCTGCGGCGATGAGCCGCTCGACGACCTTGCGGACCTCGGCGGTGATGGCTGCGCGCCGGGGTGAGCCGGACCGCGTCCAGGAGGGCGGTCCAGGCGGTACGGCCGGTCCCCAGGGCGGCGACGACCGAGAAGGGCCAGCCGGGTGGTGCGTGGCGCTGTCGCGGCCGTAGGTGTGACGCAGCGAGCGGTCCGGCACGGTTCCGGTGTCGGGCCGCAGCCACGGCGAGACATCGCCGGCCAGGACCAGCCGACCATCTGCCCCAGATGCCGGGCCTGCTGTGAGCGGAGGGGCTCAGCGCAGCCGTCGCGCATGCAGCACCAGGTCGTCGGCATGGTGCACGCCGGCGCCGCCGTCGGGTGCCACGCGTGGTCGCTGCTCGTTCACCTCCACCTTCCAGTCGTCGGTGAGCTGGGCGGCGACCATCGAGGGCCAGACGTAGTCGGCCGGGTCGAAGCCGCTGTCGTGCGCCTGCTGGGTGTCCATCCCCGCGTGGTGTACGAGCAGCAGCACGCCGCCGGGCGCGACGGCCGCGAGCAGTGCTCGCTCGGCTGCGGCGTCGGGGGTGCGCAGCAGGGCTGGATACTGCGCGGAGACCAGGTCGAAGGAGGCCGGCGGGAGCGCCGCTTCCGTCAGCGCGGCATGTATCCAGCGGACGGCGACGCCTGCGTCCCGCGCGTGCCCGGCCGCCCGCTCCAACGCCACGCCCGAAACCTCGAGCGCGGTCACGTCCCAGCCGCCGCGCGCGAGCCATACGGCGTCCGCGCCCTCGCCGCAGCCGACGTCGAGCACCCGTCCAGGCGTGAGCCCGGCGACCTCGGTCACGAGCGCACCGTTGGGCTGGCCGCTCCACAACTGTTGTCGGTCGGCGTATCGGTTATCCCACTCCGCCCGCACCGCGGGGTCTCCGACGTATCCGTCGCCAGGCAAAGAAGTGTCAGACACGGGCGATCCCGCCGTGATGTTGTCGGTCATGGGCCCAACGTCACCCAACGCGGCCCGGTCACGCCACTCCTGTTGCCGCTCCGGCAAAACGGTGTCCAAGGGGCGAGGATCAGCCGGACGTAGTCGCACTGGACGTCATCGCAACAGACTGGCCGACCTGCGCAGATCAATCTTCGGTGGCAATCGGGCAAGGTTCGCTGTCACAGGCGGTGGGGTGCGCGTGACATACCTGCACGGGATGGTGTCCTTGGCCACGGAACTTGACCGGTGGCTGGTGACTCACTCTTCCAGCGACGACGGCCAGACATACCCGAAGGCTTCGGCGCACTCTCGATAGCCGCCGAGAACCACCGCGCCGTTCAGGGGGTGCGGGCGCCGGACGGCAGCGACGATACGTTCGGCCTGGAACTCGGGGCTCTCCTCAGTCACCGCGAACCCGATCTTCAACTGGATGAAGGGATCGGCGCTCTCACGCGGAACATGGAGGGAGACAAGGACCTGTCCAGGGTCCGAGTCCCACACTGAGACCCAGAACGTGTCACTGTTCCATGCGGCCAGGGGATTCGGCACGATGAGCAACTGCTGATGCACCAGGTCAGCGACATCCCACGCCAGCGAAGGCCGCTCTGCCAGAGCCACAGTGCTCCCCTTATTCGAACCTGCACGCCCCGGCCTGGAGCGCACACGTGCCGCGAACATGATCGACCGCATCCTACCGACGTGGCGGCTGGTCACGCGGGCGAGTGCCTGAGCCGTCAAACCTCAGCGTCAAGGACAGCGACCTCGCGCAAAGGCAAATCGCCGAGCCACCGGCGTCTCACTCAATCCAGTCCGCGCAGGTCAACACGATCCGGTCGACAAACTTCGTTGCGACCAGTCAGGGATGGTGAGGTTCCGACAACCAGGGAGTGTTCTATTCCCTGTTCGAGGCGGTGAGTGTTCGCCGCCCGGATGAGGACACAGCGATGACGACCCCAGCGCCCCGGGTATCGGAGCCGGATCCCAGCACGATGCACCGCGCCGGTTCCCAGATCGGCCTGTGTGCGGGGTGCCAGCGGCAGACGTGGCGCTACGGTCCGGGGCGCCTCCCATTGTGTACCTGATGCATGACGGATCAGCAGGCCCAGTGGGGTTCCGCGGTCCGTTTCAAGAGCACACGCCCGTAGCCGCACGCGACCACTTCCCGCGTCACCGGACGCCGTGACGGCGGGGGAACATCTGCAGCCCTGCGCGGGTTACAACAGGCGTGGTTGTGAAGGGGACAGTGTCCCCGGGCCTCACCTCCAGCCCATGAGGACGATCGTTCGGCTGAAGCCTCATGGAGCCTTTCGCCGCGTAGGCGACCGCCCTTCACGACCATGCACAACGACAGCCCCGGCCGGGACCGACACCGGCCGGGGCTGCTTGCCTCTCGGTCACGCGGATTCTGTGGGGCGCGCCGGGGTGTCGGTGATCGCACGGCTGCCTCGATGGCTCACCAGGGCCCCGCTGTAGATCATCTGCTCGGGTGAGAGTGCGCGCGGCGGCACTCGTAACCTCAGCAGTGAGCCGAGCGAGAGGTATGACGTGGACTTCCCTGAACCTGGTCTTGCGGCGGAACTGGTGGGCGCCATTCACGCCGGGGACATCGGCGCTGTCCGGCGACTGATCTCCGACACACCTGAGCTCGGCACGGGCCCTCTCGGTGGCCCCTTCAAGTCCCGCACCGCGCTGCATGTGGTGGCCGACTGGCCCGGCTACTACCCGGGCGGCCCGCAGATGGTGCGGTTGCTTGTGGTCGGCGGCGCCGATCCCAGCGCCCGCGGCGCCGGCGGTGAGAGCCCGCTGCACTGGGCGGCCGGCAGCGACGACGTCGATGTCGCGGCAGCCCTCATCGACTGCGGTGCTGACATCGAAGCGCCGGACGGCTCCATCGGTACCCCGCTCGACAACGCCATCGGCTACGCCTGCTGGCGCGTCGCAGCCCTGCTCGCCGCCCGGGGGGCCCGGGTCGACAAGCTGTGGCACGCCGCCGCGCTCGGCATGCTGGATCGCCTCCAGGAACTGCTCGACGCGGCCAACCCCACCCCGCTGGAGGTGTCCCAGGCGTTCTGGCATGCCTGCTGCGCCGGACAGCGGCGGGCAGCCGAACACCTCATGGCCCGCGGCGCGGACCTGAACTGGGTGCCCGACTACGCCGAGGGCACCGCACTCGACGCCGCCAGAGGGCGCGGCACCGGCAGGGACGACGTGATCGGGTGGCTTGAGGAGCAGGGCGCCCGGCAGGCGAATCCCGAGCGCAGCTGACAGTTCGGGACGCGCGAGGACACGTCTCGTCAGCCTGGGACCTGACGGCGGCCACGGCTTCAAGTTCCTCTGCCAGGACGGGTTGCCCGAGGGCATGGAATGACGGAGTCCGGCTTGCTACACAGCGCGCGGTCCGCCGGCCGTGGGGGTCAGACGCCCGGGGCGGCCCGAACTGGGCATCGACGCTGTCGCGGTCGCCCGCGGTGTCCGTCGGGCCAGTGCGCGCCGCAGGTCGGTGATGCTCGGTGCTCCTTCGTGGTGGCCGTCCGGCGTCCGGTACAGGCGGCACGACAGGGAAGCGGGGGCGTGGGCGCCGGGCACGGCGAAGGGGTCTGTGCCGTCGATGAGGACCGTGGGTGATCCGGTCATCCCGAGCCGCGTGGCCTGCTCCGGATCGTCGACTTCGATCAGTTCCACCGCCGCGCTGCGGCCGTCGAGCGCGCGGGCGAGCCGTTTCCGGACCACCTGCGCGTTGGGGCAGTCGGGCATGGTCAGCACGGTGATCCGCACAGAGCGTCCTCCCAGCTCACAGGGCTTTGTACTGACCGTAGACCTTCCAGCGTGGTGGAAGGTCAAGGCGTGCGCTGGCAGATATGCGCATCGGTGATCTGGCCGCCGTGAGCGGACTGACGGCCAAGACTCTCCGCTTCTACGAGCAGGCCGGCCTGCTGCCCGCTCCGCCCCGTACTTCCGCGGGCTACCGGGACTACCCGGAGAAGTCTGTCTCGCGGCTGTCCTTCGTTCGTGAGGCGCAGCGCGCCGGGCTTACCCTCGCGGGAGATCCGCGGTGTCCTGGCTGTTCGGGATTCCGGTCAGGCGCCGTGCACGCACGTTGCGGATCTGATCGACGAGCACCTGGCGGACATCGAGCGGCGTTTGGCCGAGCTGCGCGCGACGCGCACGGTCCTGCGTGATCTGGCCCGGCGGGCGGCGGCGACCGACCCGGCCACGTGCGCTCAGGGCAGCATCTGCACCATCGTCACGAGGGCTTCTTCCTGATCGGGGGCCGGGGGTGCTGTGGGCCATGGTCCTTTGAGGGCGATGGCGTGGGCGGGGATGGTGATGGCGGCCAGGAGGAGGGCGAGGGCGGTGTACGTCGCTCTCCAGGAGAGGTGGTCGGTGAGGGCTGCGGTGGTGGGGGCGAAGACGGTGGAGGCGAGGCCGCCGGCGAGGGTTACGACGGTCAGGGCGCGGACGTGGTCGGGGGCGTACCAGCGGGTGAGGGCGGCGAAGGCGGGCGGGTAGAAGGTGGCGGCCATCGTGGCTCCGGCGAGCAGCCAGCCCGCGGTGAAGACGGCCAGGTCGGGTGCGGCCGCCACGATGAGGAGGCTGAGTGCGCCGAGGAGGGAGCCGGCTGTCATCACGGTGCGCGGTCCGTGGCGGTCGATGATCCGGCAGACGCGGATTCCGGCGAGGGCGGAGACCAGCAGCGCGGCGGAGAACGATGCGGTGGTGGCGCCGGTGGGCCAGCCGGTGGCGGCGGTGATCTGGGGGTTCAGGACGGGGAAGGCGTAGTAGAGGATGCCCCAGCTGGTGATCTGGGTGGCGCACAGCGCAGGCAGCGCGGCGCGGGGCCGTGACCGGACCCCCGTCACGGTTACGGCCCCGCTGGTGTGGAGTTCGGTCATCGGCGGATCAGCAGCAGCCGCCCTCGGGAGCCGCTGTCGCTTCCGTCGCGGCGGGTGCCGTGCAGCAGGTGCTGCCTGGCTGTTCGGCGAGGGAGTCGGCGTCGGCCTTGACGACGTAGACCTCCCACGGTTCCTGGCCGGGGCCGTGGACCCACACCTTGTCCTGCACGGCGTAGCAGCAGGTGGTGTCGTTCTCCACGTCCGTCACGAGGCCCTGGTTCGCGAGGCGGGTGGTGGCCGCGTGGACGGCTTCGGTGGATTCGACTTCGACGCCGAGGTGGTCCATCCGCGTGGCCTCGCCCGCGGTGCCTTCGATCAGGACGAGCTTGAGCGGGGGCTCTGTGATGGCGAAGTTGGCGTAGCCGTCGCGGAGTTTGGCGGGTTCGGTGGCGAACAGCTTGCTGTAGAAGGCGATGGACGCGGCGAGGTCGGGGACGCGCAGGGCGAGCTGTACGCGGGGCATGACGGTCCTCCTGCGGTAGAGGGTGGTGGCGCTGCGGCCGGTGGAAACCGGGGCGCCGGTGCAGGGACGGCTCAGCAGCACCCGCCGGACGAGGACCCCTCGCGGGCGGCGGCGGTGACGCCGATCTGGACGAGCTGGGGTGCCGGAGCGCAGCAGCCTTCCTGGTCGTCCGCTCCGGCGGCCGGGGTGCCCGCGAGGCCGCTGCCGCTGCACACGCCGGTCTCCGGGAGGATGAGTTCGACGCGGTCGGCGGCTTCGAGGTCGCCTGCGATGGCGGCGGTCACGGAGCGGACCTGCTCGTAGCCGGTCATGGCGAGGAAGGTGGGGGCGCGGCCGTAGGACTTCATGCCGACCAGGTAGATGTCCCCTTCGGGGTGGGACAGTTCGCGGTGGCCGTGCGGGTAGACGGTGCCGCAGGAGTGCTGGTTGGGGTCGATGAGCGGGGCCAGCGCGACCGGTGCCTGGAGGCGTTCGTCCAGGCCGAGGCGGATCTCGGAGAGGAAGCCGAGGTCGGGGCGCAGGCCGGTCAGCACGATCACCTCGTCGACCGGGTCGAGACGGCGGCCGTCCTCACCCGTCAGCACGAGGCGGCCGTCGGTGTCGCGGGCGATGGCTTCGGTGCGGAACCCGGTGACCGCGTCCGCGTGCCCGTTGTCGACGGCGGCCTTCGCGGCGAGCCCGAGGGCGCCGCGGGCGGGGAGTTCGTCGGCTTCGCCGCCGCCGAAGGTCGAGGCGCTGATGCCGCGGCGCACAATCCACACGGCGTGCGTACCGGGCTCATCACGCGCGAGGTCGGCGAGGCCGGCGAGCGCGGTGAAGGCGGAGGCGCCGGAGCCGATGACGGCGGTGCGCTTGCCCGCGTAGCGGGCCCGTACGGCCGGGTCGCCCAGGTCGGGCACGCGGTAGGTGACGTGGTCGATTGCCGCCTTCTCCCCGAGGGCGGGCAGGCCGCCGGCTCCGGCCGGGCTGGGCGCCGTCCAGGTACCGGAGGCGTCGATGACCGTGCGGGCGACCACGCGCTGCTCGCCGCCGTCGGCGGTGGTGAAGTGCACGGCGAAGGGCTGCTTGTCCCGGTCGGTGTCGACGACGCGATCGCGTCCGGCGCGCGAGACGCCGGTGACCCTCGCGCCGAACCGCACACGTTCGCCCAGGATGTCGGCCAGGGGCTGGAGGTAGAACTCGGCCCAGTCGGCGCCCGAGGGGTAGGTGGCCGCGTCGGGCCTGGTCCAGCCGGTCGGCGCGAGGAGCTTTTCCGCGGCCGGGTCGGTGACCTCGCCCCAGGTGGAGAACAGCCGGACGTGGCCCCACTCCCGTACCGCGGCCGCCGCTGCCGGTCCGGCTTCCAGGACCAGGGGCTCGATGCCGCGTTCCACGAGGTGGGCCGCGGCGGCCAGCCCGGCCGGTCCGGCTCCGATGACAACGACGGGAAGCTGGTCGCTCATGGCGCAAGGTCTCCTCAGACGCAGGGTGTTGGCAGGTGGCGCAGGGATGTTGGCCGACGGGCGGCAGGTGTGGATGCTCGCCGGGGCCGTTGCCGGGCGGGTGGCACGTCAGACACGACCGGGGTCGCCCGGGAGCGGATCGCGGAGCTCGGTGTCCGCAGGCGGCACCCTTATATCGACGTGTATCGATGTCTGTCGATACACGGAGCTTGCCACTGGTATCGATGAGTGTCAACATAGACACATGTCGAAGTCTCAGGTGGTGGAGCTCCCGGTGCTGCCGGCCGAGTCGGTCGTCCCGTGCTGCCCGCCGATCACGTCGGCCAAGCTGTCCCAGGCGGACGCGGAGAAGATGGCCGTCATGTTCAAGGCGCTCTCGGACCCGGTACGGCTGCGCCTGTTCTCCAAGGTCGCCTCGCACGAGGGCGGCGAGGCGTGCGTGTGCGACATCCAGGACGTCGGCGTCTCCCAGCCGACCGTCTCCCACCACCTGAAGAAGCTGCGCGAGGCAGGGCTGCTGACGTCCGAGCGGCGCGGCACCTGGGTCTACTACCAGGTCGCCCCGTCCGTGGTGGCGGCCATGTCCGCCATGCTCGACCTGCGCTCCTGACTGACGCTCGACGGGATACGCCGCCCGCTGGCGCTGACGGGCCTGCACACGAGAGTGCGCAGGCCACCGTGGGGCACAGAACGGAGCGGCAGAGCGCCTTCTCGCTGAACGCCCCCAAGGTGGACGAGTCGCGCCTGCGCCTTATGCCTGACGACGGCAGCGATACCTTCCGCAGTATCCACCGGGGTGCCATGGCGTTTGCCGAGGGCTGTTACGCCGGTATCCGGAACCCCAACAGTCACGAGGACGGCCTGCCGGAACTGCCCGAGCACGAGGCACTCGAACAGCTCGCGGCGTTCAGCGTTCTCGCACGCTGGGTGGACAGGGCTTCGTTGCTGACAGTCTGATGCTCGGACGTCCGGCCGCTCAGGACAGGAGTCCCACGATCTCGTGTGCGGTTTCGCGGGCCGGGCGGCCGACGCCGATGAGGGTGGCGGAGGCGGGGCCGGTCCAGTCGCCGTAGCCGAGCAGGTGCAGGCGTGGCTCGTCCGCGGCCCGCGTACCGAGGGTGGCGATGTGGCCGCGGCGGCCGCGGAGTTGGAGCGGGGCGAGGTGGGCGAGGGCGGGGCGGAAGCCGGTGCACCAGATGATCGTGTCGGCTTCGGCGCGGGTGCCGTCGGACCATTCGACACCGCCGGGGAGGAGGCGGGTGAACATCGGGGCTGCCTTGAGCAGCCCGTGGTCGCGTGCCGCGCGGACCGGTGGGACGGCGACGATGTCGCCGAGCGAGGCGACGCCCCTGGTGTCGGTGCGTCCCTCGTCGAGTGCGCGGCGGCGGGCGGTGGCCACGTCGAACAGCGTCCGGCCGTCGATGTCATCGGCCAGGAAGCGCGGCGGGCGCTGCGTGACCCAGGTCAGCTGGGTGTCGTGGGCGAGGTTGGCGGCGATCTGGGCACCGGAGTTGCCCCCGCCGACGACGATCACCCGGCGGCCGGCGAAGTCCTGCGGGCGCCGGTATCCGGCGGTGTGCAGCTGCTGTCCGCCGAAGTCGGCGAGCCCGGGCAGGAAGGGGAGGAAGGGCCGCCACCAGATCCCGGTCGCGCTGATCACGGCGCGGGCGCGCCAGTTCCCCGAGTCCGTCTCCACGCGCAGCAGACGGCCGTCCCGGTGTACGCCGCGCACCCGTACCGGCCGTTCGACGGGCAGGTGGTAGCGCTTCTCGTAGTCGGTCAGGTAGGCCACCACGTGCTGGGCGTCCGGGTATTCGTTGCCGGGCTGGGGTGGCATGAAGCGGCCGGGAAGGGAGGAGAAGGCCGCCGGGGAGAACAGGCGCAGGGAGTCCCAGGCGTGCTGCCAGGCTCCGCCCGGCGTGGGCTGGGCGTCGAGGATGACGAATTCCACGCCGAGGCGGCGCAGGTGGTAGCCGGCGGCGAGAGCGGACTGCCCGCCGCCGACGATCACCACCTGTGTCCGGCGGTCGACGGTCACCCGGCCAGGCCGAGGTCGGTGCGCTCAAGGTCCTGCATCAGCTCGCCTGCGGCGTGGGGGTCAGCTGGTGTGCGGCGCTGAACTTCCGCCGCCAGGCCAGGGAGACGTAGACGAGTGCGACCAGGACCGGGACCTCGATGAGGGGGCCGACGACGCCGGAGAGGGCCTGCCCGCTGGTGACGCCGAAGGTGGCGATGGCGACCGCGATGGCCAGCTCGAAGTTGTTGCCCGCCGCGGTGAAGGCGAGGGTGGCGGTGCGGTCGTAGGCGAGGCCGATGACCTTGCCGAGCGCGAAGGTGCCGAACCACATGATCGCGAAGTACACGAGCAGCGGCAGGGCGATGCGGGCCACGTCCAGCGGCTGCGAGGTGATGGTCTTGCCCTGCAGGGCGAAGAGGATGACGATCGTGAAGAGCAGGCCGTACAGGGCGAACGGGCCGATCTTCGGCAGGAAGCCGGTCTCGTAGGTCTCGCGGCCGAGCTTCTTCTCGCCGATGCGGCGGGTGAGGAAGCCGGCCAGCAGCGGGACGCCGAGGAAGATGACGACGTTAAGCGCGATCTTCCACATGGAGATGTCCAGGTGCTGGCCGTCGCCCAGGCCGAGCCAATTGGGCAGCAGGTCGAGGTAGAACCAGCCGAGCAGGCCGAACGCGAGGACCTGGAAGACCGAGTTCAGGGCGACGAGGACGGCGGCGGCCTCGCGGTCACCGCAGGCCAGGTCGTTCCAGATGATGACCATGGCGATGCAGCGGGCCAGGCCGACGATGATCAGACCGGTGCGGTACTCGGGCAGGTCCGGCAGGAAGATCCAGGCCAGCGCGAACATGACGGCCGGTCCGATGAGCCAGTTGCTGACCAGCGAGGAAACCATGAGCTTGCGGTCGCCGGTGACGTCGTCGAGCTTGTCGTAGCGGACCTTGGCCAGGACCGGATACATCATGACCAGCAGGCCGACGGCGATCGGCAGGGAGATGCCGCCGGTCTCCACCTTCGCCAGAGCGTCGTTGAGGCCTGGGATGAGCCGGCCGAGGCCGAGGCCGACGGCCATCGCGGCGAGGATCCACACGGCGAGGAACCGGTCGAGCGTCGACAGCTTCGCGACGACCGACGAGTCCTCGGTGGTCGCGGGTGCTTCGGTGGGGGTCACGGGCAGGCCCTCTTGTTGTCGGCGGCGTTGCGGGCGGACTCGGCCAGGTCGGCGAACTGTCCGGCGAGGTTGGCGATGACGTCGGCGCGCAGCTTGTAGTAGGTGAAGCGGCCGCACGGCTCGGTCTCCACCACTCCGGCCTCGCGCAGCACTCTCATGTGGTTGGAGAGGTTGGTCTGCTTCGCCCCTGTCTCCTCGATGAGGTGCGTGGTGCAGAGCGTCTCCTTGGCCAGGAGGGAGACGATCTGGAGGCGGAGCGGGTCGGCCAGAACCCGCATCAGATCAGCGTCGACTGACATCAGCATGCACTGATATTGTCACATCGCTCGGGACTGATGCCAGCGCTGAGTGATCTTCGAGGCCTGCATGTTCCGTGACTGCGTCCTCACCGCCGTACTGCCTGACGACCGGCTGGCCTCAGGCGTCGCCCGCCTCGCCCTGTCGAACCACTCAACTGTCGCCGGGCGCCCGGACTTCACCCCTGCACCACGCGCACCGCTCCATCACGGACGAAGGAAGAACTGATGCCCTCGAGCCCGCTCGCCTCCGTGCTGTTCGTCTGCGTCCACAATGCCGGGCGCTCGCAGATGGCCTCCGGATTCCTCAACCACCTCGCGGGCGACCGGGTCGAGGTCCGCTCCGCCGGTTCCATCCCGGGAGACCAGGTCAATCCGTCCGCCGTCGAGGCGATGAAGGAGGTCGGCATCGACATCTCCGGCCAGAAGCCGAAGATCCTCACCACCGAGGCCGTTCAGGCGTCCGACTACGTCATCACCATGGGCTGCGGCGACGCCTGCCCCATTTTTCCCGGCAAGAAGTACCTCGACTGGGACCTGGAGGACCCGGCCGGCAAGGGCGTCGAGGCCGTCCGCCCGATCCGCGACGAGATCAAGACCCGCATCGAGGCTCTGATCGCCGAGATCGAAGCCCGGCAGGAGGCGTGACTCCGTGACCGGCAGCGGCGCACGCGAGGTCATCGGCATCGGCTCCGGCCCCGCCTGATTCCCCGTCGCCCGCTACACCACCCGCGCCGGCCTGAAGCCACATACAGCGGGCCTGAACGTTGCCGCGCTCGTCGATGAGCAGCCCCCACGCGTGCTGAGGTCCCGGAGGGCATTGGTGGGGACACGCTCTCCCCGGCCGACAGGAGGAGCACGGTGACTGCGCCGGGCGCAGTCACCTGACTGATGCCACGATGCTGGCGGGAGCCCTGCCACGCACTGCACAGTCACCAGGGGCGCCCTTCACGACGTGCGCGGCCTCCACTCCCTCGTGCGGTCCCGCTCTCCACGCCGCGCCCATCGCGCACCATCGGGGCCTTCAGGCTCGCCGCCCGTGACGAGCCTGCTCACAGACCGGGGATGCGGTGCGTGACCGGCAGGCATATCGAGGAGCTGGAACGCTTGCCTGCGGTGGCCCTGACCGGGCCGCCTGCCTGTGCTGTGTGCGGGGGCGCGTGTCGTGTGCTCTGTTCGGAGGAGGCCGGGTTGCTCTACTTTCCGGTACGCGAGGGGCTGAGCGCAGTGGCCAGTGGCGTCGGAGGAGTGGTGGCGGTGTGCGGAGCGTTCTGCGGGCCGGCAAGTTGATTTCGTTCGACCCCGCGCAGGGGCTGGGGTTCATCGCCCCCTGCGGCGGCGAGGAACACGTTCCATTCCAGACGGAGGCGGTGAGGTTCGTGGACGTGGTCGCGGAGGGGCAGCTGGTCATCTACGCGATCGAGCGTGCGGATGCAGCGGTACGGGCCGTGGAGGTACGCCCCGCGTAGTAGGACTCCGTTAGGTCTTTCTTGATCTTGTTGTCGTGCGGGCTCTGGTGGGGAGGGGTTGCCGGCAGCTGCTGCAGATCCCGGTCCAGCACCTCAGGGTGTCTTGGAGAGCGTCGAGGATCTGGTAGAGGGTGATGCTGGGTGCGGTGCTTTTGGGGCCAGGCGCTGTTCGGTGAGGAAGGCTTGGGCGGCGGTCACGAGGGTGACGTGGTGGTGCCAGCCGGGCCAGGAACGGCCTTCGAAGTGGTCCAGGCCCAGGCCGTGCTTGAGCTCGCGGTAGTCGTGCTCGATGCGCCAGCGGACCTTGGCCAGGCGGACCAGATCGGCGATCGGGGTGTCGGGCGGGAGGTTGGAAAGCCAGTATTCGCTTGGCGCGTCGGCTCCGGCGGGCCATTCGGCCAGGAGCCAGCAGTCGGGCAGGACCCCGTCCCACCAGCCCTGTCCGGCTGAGGCCGCTGCTTTGATCGGTCGTTCGACGGCTTTTCCGGCCGGACGCACGCGCACCGCCGCGAAGCGGGAACGTAACTCCCCTTTCGAACCCTGGCGCCACGTGAGCGGGGTGAATGCCTCTCGCCCCAGAGCCGTGGCAAGAGCCGCCACTGACGGCGCCTTCTGGCGGTAACGCGGCTGGGGCCAGCAGCCGATATCTCCTTTGCGGTCCGGAGCCATGGGCTGTGCGTCGAACGGGTGGGCGCTCACGTCCGAGCGGACGGACAGGACATAGGTGAGTCCTCGCTCCGAGAGGGCGGCCCGCAGGTGTGCGTTGGTGCCGTAGGCGGCGTCGGACACCACCGCCGGCGGTGTCATGCCCCAGTCCGCGAGAGCGTCGAGCATGTCCAGTGCCAGACGCCATTTCTCCCGGTGTATGACCTCGGGCGGAACCTGGGTCCTGGTGCGGCGGTGGCCGTCCGCAGCCCAGTCCTCGGGCAGGAACAGCCTCCACTGCAGGGGGCATGAGGCAGTGTCACTGGCGGCGTGGACACTGACGGCGACCTGGCAGTTCGCCCGTTTGCCCAGGGCTCCGCAGTACTGCGGAGCCACACCGACCGACATCCGGCCGTCTTTCGGCATCGACACATCGTCGATCACCCACGCCACCGGGTCGACCAGCGGCAGCAGACGTTCGTTGATCCGCCGCTGCACGGGCACCGGATCCCAGGTCGACTGGTTCACGAACTGCTGCAGGTTCTGCTCGTTGCCGTCCGGCAGTCGCGCCGCCATCGCCTGGATCGACTTGCGACGGCCGTCCAGCATCAGTCCCCGCAGATAACAGTCACCCTTGGCCCGCTGGTCCTTCCGCGGCACCGAAGCGAACACATCGGCCACGAACAACGCCAACGTCGCCCGAACACGCCTCACTTCATGTAAATCCACCACCCCAACATGCTCTTGATCAGCGCAAACCGAAAGACCTAACGGAGTCCTAGTAGTGCTCTGACCGCAAAGGTTCACCTGGTTTGCTGCACTCCTGGCGGGAGGCTACTTCTTGCGCTGGCTCTCGATCTCGGCGGACAGCACGACCATGTTGTGCAGATGCGTGTAGTACTTGGCCGCGTACTCGTCGTCGATCGCCGGAAGGACCTTCCCGAACGCCGACGTCAGCCGCTGTGTCAGGCGTGCGGAGGCCTGGTCGCTGAGCAGGTCTTCGTAGACGCTGGCGGCGTAGGCATAGGCGTCCGAGTCGAGCATCACCATGTCCCGGCCCTCGACGTCCAGACCGCGGAAGCCGGGTGGGAACGGCCTGGCCATGTGCTGTGCCATCATCTGCGCAAGCGCGTCAAGCTTCTCATCAAGGATGGGGAGATCCTGCCAGGGAACCCAGGCCCGGGAGCCTGCCCTGCTCATGAGCTTCCTGTCCGGGCGCCCTGGTCCCCGGGGTCCGGCGGGACCGGACTTCGGGGACCAGGGCGGCAGGCCGCGTACCGCCGTACACGGCCTGCCGCGCTGTGCAGCGGCAGCACCATATCCGCAGCAACGGCCCGGTACGAAACGGGCGTTGTGCCAGGTGCGCGGGACGTGGAACCGGGCCTTGTGTGGCCTCGGCGACGTCGACGCTGCTTACGCCGTCAGGTCCGCCCGCAGGGGCGGCGGCCTGACTCGGTCGTTGCCGCCGGCTGTGGGGTTACACGGTTGTGGGCTGCTCCGTGGTCGTCTCGTCGGCGTGTTCGCCGGTGACGAGGTAGATGACGCGTCGGGCGACGGACACGGCGTGGTCGGCGAATCGTTCGTAGTAGCGTCCGACCAGGGTGACGTCGACGGCTGTCTCGACTCCGTGGTGCCACTGTTTGTCCATCAGGTGCTGGAAGACCACGCGGTGCAGTTCGTCCATGCGGTCGTCGTCCTTCTCCAACTGGAGGGCTGCTTCGACGTCCTGGGTGATGATGACTTCGGCGGCCTGTGCCATCAGGCGCTGGGCGAGTTGACCCATCTCCAGGATGGTGCGGCGCAGGTCCCGGGGCACGGCCTTGGCGGGGAAGCGCATCCGGGCCAGCTTCGCCACGTGCTCGGCGAGGTCGCCGCTGCGTTCCAGGTCCGCACTCATGCGCAGTGACGTGACCACGGTCCGCAGGTCTGTGGCGACGGGCTGCTGCCTGGCGAGGATCGCGATCGCGCGGTTCTCCAGATCGCGCTGGAGGTCGTCGATCTTGTTGTCGGCGGAGATCACGTTCTCGGCGAGCTTCAGGTCGGCGTCCAGAAGTGCGGTGGTCGCCAGACCGATGGCCGATCCGACCAGGTTCGCCATCTCCACCAGGGTGTCGCCGATCGAGCCCAGTTCCTCGTGATAAGCCTCGCGCATTGCCTCTCCACCGCCCCTTGTCGTGTCACTTGTCAGCCTCGACCGGCAGCCAGGTTCGCACACACGCTCCGCACCCGGTCCGTCGGCCGTCGCGTGTAGCCGTGCAGACCGCTTCAGACGTCCGAAAGCTTGTGTCGGTGAAGTCCGCGGCGGTGAGATTCCTGGCGGATCAACAGGACCGACACCGGCCCGCACCACAGATGAGCCCGGCTGGCGCGTGGCCGGCCGGGCTTGATGTGTGCACTCTGCCGGCCAGGCACGCAACCCCGATGTGAAACGCGCCGCTATGCGTCCTGAAAGCGCAGTACGAATCGTCGTTGCCAGGGGGTCTCCACAGCACGCGGGTGGTAGTGCTGACGGACGAACGCGACGGCTTGGTCTGGCGGAACTCCATCAAGGACGGCCATGCATGCCAAGGCTGTTCCTGTCCGCCCTCGCCCGCCCCAGCACGCGACCTCAACGCGTTCGTTCCCCGCCCGGGTCAACGCTTCCCGCAACACATCCCGAGCTTGCTGGCGGTCTTTGGGCAGGCGAAAGTCAGGCCACCGCAACCATCGAGCCTCCCACTCGGTCGAGGGAGGCTGCTTACCGAGCAGGTAGACCGCGAAGGACGGCGTCGGCCCGGAGGGCAACGGGTAACGCAAACCCCGGCCACGTACGAGCGCGCCTGAAGGAAACCGCAGGATCCCGTCTGCCGAGTTCCAGTCTTCACCCATGCGAGCACCCTACAGAGGGTCCTTGCCCGGCAAGTGCGTGCTCGCAGCGTTTGCCCACGCAACGCGGCTGCTGCTAATACGCCGGACCACCAGCCGGGTCTGATGCGCGATCGGGTGACATCTTGACCTGTCACCCAACCGTGCATCAGACCCGCCTCACAGGGACAAAGCGTGTGTTCTCGCCGATCCAGCCGGACATCCCTTCTGCATCACTGAGCGCTGATTGCCAGAAAGGGAGATCACGGAAGTCGTGACAGAGTCAGTCCGAAATGACCGTTGACACCCGCCACTGCACACCGGTTGACACTCGGCACACAGGTGATTGTTCGCATAGTGCAATCAGCGGGACTCGGAGTGGAAGCCAACAGGACCGGGGCCATGACCAGTCGGACGAGCTCGGAATCACTCAGCAACCGGTCCGCCAAGGCTTCGAGTTCCCCTGACCACGTCGTCGACCTTGACCTAGACTGCGGTCACGAGGGTGCCCAAGTCGGCGCGCACGTGGCCTCCCGACGAGCGTTGCTCAGCAACGCCACTCCGGGACACCGCCACCGCTTTCTCGCAGGCGAACGCAGATAGCGAGGGGTGAGGATGAACGGCCACTCTGGGTACTGGGACCCGCTCCCGGCCGCACGAGCTGCTGCCGGCACTCCGCTGCCCGAAGCGGTGCCGAATCTGGCTCTGGCGTTGCCGCACCCCGAGACGTACCTGACGGGTTGTTGGGAGGAACGGAACTGGCGCAACGTGCCCGGACCGTTCTACGGCGCTGAAACCGACAACTGTTGGTCCGGGCGGATGGCCGCTCCCGATCACGTCCTTTACGACGATATGACAGGCCAAGAGTTCGTTTATCGCCAGCCCAGGAACGCTGTCGAGGTCGACCGACTGCTTTTCGCCGCCTGGACGGATCCCCTGAGCGGCTACGGCTGGGACGGAGACCAGCACTGGACCGCGGACCTTGTCCGGTCGTGGTGGCACGAGCGGAGCCGACTACGCGAATGGGCCACAAGCCTTCACACCGCCTGGTCGGCCAACTCCGATGAGATCTACCAGGAGTTGTCCGCAGGACTGAACGACCTCCTCGCCTACCTCGACGGCGAACTCGAAACCGACCTGCGCGTCTACCTCTACTGGCTCCACGAACGTCGCTCCCCGGACCTCAACGAGGTTCTACCCAGGCTGTAGTCCACCAGCCTTTCGGAGCTACTCGTCTAGGCTGGCACCCGTTTCGTCCTGCCCATGGAGCAGCGTGTAGGTCTTCGTCCACTGGACCTGTTCGCCGCCTTCAACATTGAGCACCAGCCCTGACCAATCCGCGTTATCTGTGATCGTTGTGCACGGAGGAGCAGCCGCGGGCGCCAAGCTTCGCGTAGCTGCTCGTCTCGAAGCCGCGGACGCAAGCCCGGAGGAGGTCTAGCGGGTCATCGCGCGAAAACGGCCTGGCCTCGGTGAGTTCCGGCGCCCGCCCCGGCTTCTGACCTTTCCCACGAGCCATCAGCGCAGGACGTCAGTGACCCTGTCTGGACAAAACGCTCGAAGCCGCTGCGGGGCCAGCAGCCCACATCTCCTTTGCGGTCCGGAGCCATGGGCTGTGCGTCGAAGGGGTGGGTGCTCACGTCCGACCGGATGGACAGGACATGGGTGAGCCCTCGCGCGAATGGCCGGCCCGCAGGTGCGCGTTGGTGCCATAGGCGGCGTCAGCCACCACCGCCAGCGGTGTCATCCCCCAGTCCGCGAGAAACAGCGCCTGAGGGTTAACTGGGTTGGCTCCTGCGATCGTTGTGCCTTGTGTTGGGGTGCGATTTCCGTAGCGTGATCAAGCAATCCCTCAAACGCCGGGCCGAACGACTGGCCCCGCTCCGGGCGAACGATCGCCCCTCGTGCCCGCTCCGCGGCGTGCGGGCGGCTGTCGCACGCACTGTGCTCGGGGAGGAAATACGTGATCCGCATCCGCACCACCATGACCGCCGGTGCCGCCTTCGTCGGCGCGCTCGCGCTTGCGCTGTCCGCCGCCGGCCCGGCCGCCGCCGACGACTCCTGGCAGCAAGGGGCCAGGACGAGCAACCCGGGCAGCGCTGCCCTCTGCGTGGGTTCGCTCGACAAGGCCAGGGTCTGCTTCAATCCGAGCGGCGATAAGATCTACGTCTATGACGGTGACGCCGACAGCGCCTCCGCGGTCGCCGACTGGGAGAACTACAAGCACTGGAGCGACAACAGCGTCTACCGGTCCGGCCAGTGTATGAACTCGGAGGGCGCCGGCACCTGGGTCGTGTGCAACAAGGACTTCTACGAGGACGGCCTGCTCCTCATGACGGCCCGCACCTACGGCCGCAGCGCCGGCCGGTGGACCGGCTCCTACGGCTTCGACTCCTTGCGCACCAGCTGATCCGTTTCCGGCAGACGCGTCCGGCCGCGCCCCGATCACTGGGCGCGGCCGGACGCGTCTGCTGAAGACGAGCATCGTCGGCGGCTGCGTGGGTTCGATCGTGAAGGCCGGGGTCAACGCCCGGTCGATTTTGGATACAGGGTCTGTTGCTCAGGCGGTAGACGGCCGACCCTTGACCGGGGCTGACTGCTCGCCCAGGTTTCGCCAACCTGTGGCGCCCAGAACGGGGAACAGAACCAGGACGGCCAGCCAGCCCACTTTGGGCAGCAGTCGCATGCGCGCTGCGGGGGTCCTGATGCAGTCGTTGCCTGCGGGCGTCGTCGTCCGGAGTGGGTGTGCGGCTCGCTGAATCCGATTAGGTCTGTGGCATGTCCATGCGGCAAGGTGTGCGCATGATGCGACCCATGCGTGCGCTGTTCCCCCTTCTCCTACTGTCCATGCTCGTCACAGGATGTGACGCCGGCAAGAAGGACGGGGCGGCCGCCGACAGTGCCGACCTTGACGCTGCCGCGCGCGTCTGGGGCGTCGCGCCGGAACTCGTCTATGTCACCAAGGTCTCCGGCTTCACTGTGTTCCAGCAGTCGGTCGGCGAGTATAAAGACGAATTCGCGGCCGCGTACAGGTCCGACAAGGGGTCCACCAAGTTTGGCCTCTTCGTAGGTCGGGGCACGATTACAGCGGAGAGCTGCCCCAAGCAGCCGCTGGGCGAGGTGGCGGACAGGCAGGTGACCTGTGAGCACGACGGCGACGCCTGGTACCGCAAGGCAGGTGACAGTCACGAATACGCGGTGCCCGGCAACGGGGTGGTGATTCGGCTGATCGCCGACGCGGACAAGGTCGACCGCACCATTCTGCGCAAGGCGGCCGAGTCGGCCCACCGCCCGGACGACGTTGAACTGGCCGCACTCCTGCCGACCAGCAACGGCGCGGGCACCTGAAAGCATCGATCACTCTTCCCAGCTCTCATCCCCTTTGCCGCCGATCCACGCCCGCTCGGCGTAACGCTGGAGCTGGCGATGGGGGCGCAAGGGATGGATGCGTGCATGGAAGCGAACCTGATCCGTTTGGTGCAGCAGATCGGGGGGCCGCCTTGGTCGACTGGTTCGAGAGAGCATTTTCCGGGCCCTAGCTGAATTGGTCCATCAGGAGGATCGCGTTGGATTTGGGGTGCAAACCGGGACGTCCGTCCAGCAGTCCGGGGGGATTCTCCGTAGTCAGCTGGCTCATCTGGGAAGGAACCGCGCGCGACTGAGTGCAGAGCTGGGGAGGAGTCCAGATTGGGCCGTTATCGAGTTCGACGGCCCGGTCCGTTCCACCCGTGTCTGAGAACGAGGGCCTGATCGACGCCCACCACCACGCGTGAAGGACGCGCCGTCGCTCCGGGTCACCTTGAGGGTCACTTCGCTACGCCGCTGGCGGATCCAGGCGACCAACGTAGTGGCCGGTGCGGTGACGGCTCCGGGACCGAGAGCCACCAGGAGCCCGTCGGTCACCGGCCCCAGACTGCCCGGAATCGGTGGGCTCTCCGCGAGACCGACGCGGCCCCGGATCTCGTCCACATCCCCAACCAGCTGTGGAGCGACCGTAGATCACCGGCGCCGGGGGCTTCGTCGATGGTCAGTAGATCGTGGTGTCCGTGGTGTCCCTATGGTCGGCCACGCCTCCACCTCGCCAGGAGACCACTGCCACACGTACGCGTAGAAGGACCGCTCCGTGCAGTGGACCAGTTTCGACCGCCGCCCAGTCGTCTCGCCCTTCAGGAATGGGGTCCGCCGCTCCCGCGCCGCCTCGCCAACCCGCGGAGCGAGGATGTCCGGCACCACGTGCGCGCCGGACACGCGGAGTATGGACCCCGATAAGTCGATGTGCTTCTTCACGCGTGCATTCAATAGAACACGGACCCGGATGGGAACAGCGGTGACGAAGTACGCCTGACGCTCCTCCGCGGCCCGGACGGCTGCGGCGCTCCCCGACCGTCCCTCCGGTCATCCCATGGAGCCCCGGCGCCGGTATCGCTGCAGTCCGAGGACGAACTCGACTCCACCGTGCTTGGGAACGGCACGGGTTCTCCGCCGAGGTGCACCACTCTGGAAAGTTCGAACAGACGCAAAGGCACCAAGCGGTCTACGTCACCGAGGTTCTGGGGAATATGGCGACATGGTCGGGGGACGCAGTACGCGCACATTTCTTGTCGGAGTGGCTGGAATCGGCGGCCTTGCAGTCGTCGTTGCCACTGTGTGGGTTCTGGGAGGGGGAAAATCCGCGGTCGACTCGGTTACCCTGCTGGGCTTTCCGGTTGCCCTCGCGAGTCTGTTGGTAGCCATCGCTGGGGTCCCCGCCGCGGTGGGCGCGCTGACGCAGGGTCCAGGCGACGCTGCCGGCGCCAGAGCCTCCGCGGCGACGCTGGCCCAGCAGATTCACCAAGCCGAACAGCGCGAGTGGCTGCGCTTGGTCGGAGGGGACGCCGAACGGATCAATCTTCGCTTCACTCTGCGAACGGGCGGTCCGGGACGACCCGTCATGACCGCAGCCACCTCCGGCAGCTTGTTCGAGGAGGGGGCTGCCAGTGTGCCGGACATCGTGACCTTCTACCGGGACACGCATCCGGCGCGACTGGTCGTCACCGGCTCTCCAGGCGGTGGCAAGACCGTCCTTGCGCTGGAACTGCTGCTCGCCCTCATCGGTAACCGGTCCGAGGGCGAAAAATACAGCAACCATCCCGACCGGGTCCGACGGTCAGCAACCCCGCATGACCATCCGACCAGACGAACAGACCTCAGCTCGCTCGTAGTTCGCATCGAGGGGTCCAGACAACAGGAAATACGGCGGCCCCGGATTTATCTCCGGGTCGTCCGGGCGTCGGTGCGGTCGCACCTATCCCGTCATTTCAGGTCCGTCCTCGGGTCCACGGCCCAGTGGTTGGTCTTGAAGGTCTGACCGGCGAAGGTCAGGTCGGTCTCGGAGATGAAGCGGAAACCGACCGAGCGACAGATGCCGTTCGAGGCGCCGTTGTTCGTTGCCGGGAAGGCGTGCACGACTCCCCAGCGGTTCTCGATCCGAGCCTGTTCCAGAAGTGCGCGCACGGCGCGCTTGCCCAGTCCTTGCCCTTGGAACTGAGACAGAACCATCCAGCCGATCTCGGAGACCGGTCCGTCATCGGTGGTGTGGGACCAGATGGTGACCGTCCCTGCCACCATCTCGGGGGTGGCCGGATCAGGAACGATCATTTTGAACCAGGCAAGGTCGGAGGCCGCCTGCTCGGCATCCCGGCATACCTTGGCCGCCATCTCCTCACGCGACTGGGGGCCACCTAGGTCAGCCATCATGACGGGGTCGCACCGCATCCGGACATACGCGTCGACATCGTCCGGCGATACGTTGCGCAATCTCACTGGCTTCTCCTCGCGTTCACCGAAAATCGTCGCACAGTATCGATCATGCGTAACCCCGAACGTACTCCGTGCCAGACCCGTGCCAGATGCGGGCGTTGGCGTTGCTCCGGCGCAGGTAGGAATGCAGTGCCCGGGGCTGTGCCGTGTGGTCGGGATGGTTGGAGTCGGCGAGGGTGAGTTCCTGGTCCCTCAAGGCGTGCGCGGCTCGCGCCGTCTGGGCTCGGTTCACGGGGAGGGCATCGGCCGATGTACTGCGGCGCGGCACGGCTTGCTGCTGCGCGGACCATGCCCATTGCGCAGGGTCTGTGCAATGGGCATCTGGAACCAGCATGGTGAGGTTGTCCAGTGCGGTCTCCTGGGAGGCAGGGACAGCTGTCCCGATGGCCCGGGATTTTCTCGCCTACAGCTTCAGGGCGTACAGCGTGGAGCTGTCTATGCCCTTGCTCGGGTCGGCACCGAGGGCGTAGAGCATCCCGTTGGCAGCCACAGGTGAGAGAAAGGCGTGGTCGGTCGCATACCTCCACCGTTCCTGGCCGTTCGCGGTGGACACCGCGTACAGACCGTGAACGCTGGCTACATACACGGTGTCGTTGCCCACCACGGGCGAACTGAACAGACCACCGTCGGCGGTCACGCCCCCGTCGATGGTGAGGTTCCACCGTTCCTCGGCGTTCGCGGTGTCCACCGCGTACAGCTTGCCGTCCACACTGCCGAAGTATGCAATCCCGTTGACCACCGCCGGAGGCGCCTGTACCTCGTCGCCGGCCTTGAAAGCCCAACGACTGTCGCCCGAAGCGGCATCCCGCGCATACAGGGTGTCGTCCGTGCTGCCGAAGTACACCACCCCCTCGACAACGTGCACGGACGATACCAAGGCGCCGTCTGCGTCGAACGTCCACCGCTTCGCACCAGTGGCAGCGTCCCGCGCGTACAGATTTCCGTTTCCGACGTACACCACACCGCCTGCAACAGTCGGCGCAGTGGCCTCTCCACTACCGGTGTCGAAATGCCACCGCGCTTTCCCGGTCACGGTGTCCACCGCGTACAGGATGCCGGCCACGGTGCTGATGTAGACGAGGCCGTCAGCCACGGTCGGCGGCTGCATCAGAGGTCCGCCCGCGTCGAACACCCACCGCCGCTTTCCGCTCGCGGCATCTACCGCGTACAGGTTGCCGTCCACGCTGGTGGAGTACACCACTTCGGCAGCGACCGTCGGGGGTGAACCCCATCCGTCGGTATCTGAAGAGGACGGAAGAAAAACCGCCTGTTCCGAACTTCCACCGCTCCTTGCCGGTCGTGGCGTCGACTGCGTGGAGGTGCTTGTCCATGCTGTCGAAGTAGGCCACCCCGTCGACAACGGTCGGTGTCATGCCCTTGTTGAACTTCCACCGTTCCTCCGGTGCGGAGGAACCGTCCTGCACGGACTTGGATTCTCCGCCGGAACCGTCGTTGAAGTTATTGATGATGTTGACGGTGCCGATCGATCCGAGGACAAGCAGCAGGGCCACGGCGACCGCGGCGATGGCGAGAACGATGTACGAGCCCTGCGTCTTGTGGATGGTGAGCGGCCCGATGTTGATGGTGCCGCTCACCTTGCTGTCGTGGACCGTCAAGGTATTGACGTGCGCGTCCCCGCCGGCCTTGACGGTCGGCAGCACCGCGACTTCAAGCTGACGGGCGAACCCCGCATTGCCCGCGATCTCGTCTGTCAGGAGGGTCCGTAACTGCTGCGGCTCTTCCCCCAGCCGAGCCAGGGCCGCGCGCCCCTCCTCCGACCCGCCAAGCCGATCCCGAACGAGCCGAACGACATCTTCACCCGCCGCAATCCCCACGCTGGTACCGGCGCCCGTCGCCAGCCCGGACATGATCTGTACGGCGATATCCGCAAGGTTGCCCGGTTCCATCCCCCATGCCCCTGTCCCGTGCCCTCGGGTGACTCCGCAGACCCCTTGCCCCTCCACTCGTCGCATCAATCACATAATTGAATGGCACCCATTGGGCACCGCCCCCGAAGACACGAGCGACCCAACGATTGGGTCGATGGTCGGGCTCCGGTGACGCCCGGCCGGTGCGCAGCCCTCGATGCGCAAAGGATTCGGTCCGGGAACCAGGGTTGCGCAGTGGGCGCGGTCTGCTGCGCACTGGCTGCGCAGCGTCTCAGTCGGACGCGTCGCCCGGCTTGGCTTCCGGTCGGCAGAAGCCGCAGGTCTCGATGTACTGGGTGTCTCGGGCGGCGGCGCGGATGGGCTGGGGAGATCGGCGGTTGCTGCAGTCACCCACACCGAGCCCGCCCAGGAATTCGGTCCCGAGCATGCACCGCCTCGACCGGTAGCCGCGACCGCGGGCAACCACCGGGTGGACCCCGTGCTGCGCGCCGACCAGGGCGATGCCTGCGCGAACGCCGCCCTGGAGCGGATCAGCGCTCGGGCGGTCGAGGTCCACGGGATGGCCGCTCGCTACGCCTCTGACCTGCCTGTGGCCGATGTCGCCGACGAGGCCATGCGCCAGGCCGTGGCTGCGCCAGGACTAGCCGCCGCTGCTCTCCAACTCCTTGCCTCTGACGAGGCGCTGGGCCTGACCCCTGAGCAGCAGATGTACATGTGGGAGCGTGCTGCCGAACTCGATCTCGCGGTGGTCGAAGACCTCACTGGCACTCACACAATGCCGGCAGAGGACGTCGTGCTGCAGAGCCTTGGTGCGCGAAGGGGTAGAGGCTCGGCCAGCGAACCAACTCAGCCCTGGCGCGCAACTGGGGTGAGGACGTCGTGAGTTCGCAAAGCTCGTGATGACGGGCTCGGAGTGACGGTGAAGACTGGCTCAGCGGTCGTTCACGCACGCGGGACGTTGGGCCGTGTCGGGCTGCCGAGGGACACCCTGGTCACAGTGCTGCTCCTCAACGTGGCAGCACTGAGCAGTGCTGCAGACCGTGTCGACTCCAGGTATTCAACCACTTCTCGGAGCCGACGATCGGTGGTTCGGGTGACGCGATGCCAACAGGGTCGCGTATCCGGCGGGGAGACCCCGGCCGCAAGGCGTGAAGCACCTGTGGCGGATCTGTGAGCGACGACACACGCCAGATTTACTTGCAGAGTCAAGTGAATGCGCTACGGTCCTGCCTGGCCTTGATCGATTGTCAACTACCCCTGCCAGTGGCGGCGTTGGCGGCAGTTCGCGGCAGCCACCTCCCACCGCAGGTCAAAAAGCAAGGCCACGGTACACACCAAGGGCTCTGCCCTACTCAGCGTGCTCCGAGTCATCCGGAGCCATCATCAGGGAAGTCAGTTGCGACAAGAGTTCCTCCGAAGAGGCTGGTACACAGCCGGCGCTGGCCTGGTCGCCGGTGTAGCGGGGCTGGTCTCGGCGCTGGCCGCCGTGCAGCTCGCCCTGCGCGTCGTCACCGCGCACAGCAGTGCATATTTTGACGTTCTCGTAGCCAAGCATCTCGCCCCGGACATCTCGGGCACCGTGGCTGCGCTCGTTGCCGGTTCCGGGGTGCCGGTCGAATGGCGCATGGCGCCCTTCTCAGGCTCCATCACAGCCCCCTGGGTATTCGAGCACCGCTCTGAGCTGCTCCTGATAGGAATCGGCCCGCTCCTCGGTACCGCTGCGCTCGGGTGGTTCGTTGCCGCCACCGCCCGCGCCCTTGCCTTCCCGAAGTGGCCGCTGCTGGCCGCCTCGGCGGGTTCCTACGCCGCCCTCGCGGGTATCGCTCAGGTGGCGACCAGTGACCCTGGCTCGACTGCGGCGATGGAGCTGTCGACATCGACCGCCTGGGCGGTCGCCGCGGCGGCCGGCTGGGCACTGGCAGTCGGCGGTGCCATCGTGCGCTTCTACCCGGCAGCGGGGCAGCGTTCGCCTCGGGACGCAGGAGCCGCGCGACAGCGGGCCGTACGGGCGACGGCGGTCACAGCCGCGGTAGCGGTGGTCGCCTCGGTGCTGTCCGCAACTACTGCGACAGCGGCACCCGCGCACCCGCGACCGCTGCCGAAGTGGCGGGCTTCAGGGGTCAGTGACGCCCTGAAGAAGCTCCAGCGTGAGTCCGGCCACAAGCTCCACGTGACCAGCAACCCGCAGACGGGTACTCCTTCGACGCTGGGCAGCCTGCGCAGCCGGCTGACGGGGCGTGATGTTCCGGCGTGGCTTCACACGCACGCGAAGCTGTTCGGCGTCACGGACACTGACGGCATGCTGTCGACGGTCACCGGCCGCGTCCAACTGCCGGACTCTACCGGCGCCCACCACGTCTGGTACGACCAGTCGATCCACGGCGTGCCGGTGTACAACGCGCGGCTGGGAGTGCACCTGGACCGCGGCAACACCGCGGTGACCGCCGTCACCAACGGGCTGCGCCCTGACCTGATCCCCCCGGCCTCGACGGTCCCGACGGTCGGTCGGAAGGCCGCTGTCGCAGTCGCGGGCAAGGCAATGCGGCATGCCAAAACGGTCGCATCTCCCTCGCTGGTGGTGTACCCCGGTTCGCCGAAGCAGGGATTCAAGAGCCCCTCGGCCCTGACCTGGCAAGTCGATCTGATGGACCAGAGCGGGTTCAGCGAGCGGATCTTCGTCGATGCTCTGCACACGGGAGTCATCGTCGGTGTCCAGCCGCTCACCGAGACGGCCACGGCAGCAGTTCCCGACCCGCCGAGGGCGCTGCTGCAGAACGCCACCCGTGATGACCTGACATGGCAGCCCGACCTCGACTACGACACCAACAGCTGCTATAACGTCCCGGCGATCGGTCCCGACGGCACCTTTTCCGAGGGCCTCGACCACAACAATACGACCTCCTCGGCCGACTGCCGGGACCAGTCCGATCTGGACAACACCAACGCGTACTCCCGGCAACGGTGCAACTCCGGATGGTGTGTCTACCTCTACGACTACTACTTCGAGAAGGACGTGGCAGTCGAGAACGTCGCCGACGCCGGAGGGCACGTCCACGACTGGGAGCACATCGCGGTCTGGGTGAAGGACCACCAGGCACAGTACGTCTCCACATCCGCACATGGCGAGTACCACGTTCACCCGGCCAGCGAGGTCCGGTGGGACGGCACCCATCCCAAGGTCGTCTACCAAAAGGAGGGCGGCACGACCCATGATTTCCGCCTCGCCAACGCCAACGACGAACCGCCGGAGAACCATTACCACAACTGGCGCCGTTCGACGCTCGTCTCCTACAACGGCTTCCCCAGTGGACTGCGGGACAAGCTCTACGTCCACAACTTTGACCACGCGTCGATGGGGACCAAGGACTCGGCGTTCGCTGACAACCTCGGCAAAGCCATCCCGATCACGCTGAACCCGCCCGGGCAGCTCTTCCCGTTCGACTTCGACCGTGACGAGGGCTCACCGGGCAACCTGGGCCTGGACCGCAGGGTCTGGGACATGAAGAACCAGCAAAACTACTTCGCAGCCCAACAGGTGAGAACGGAGGGCGCCGCACCCAGTCACGACAACGACGCGGACGACGCATACGACCAGAGCGGCGTGGTCTACAACTTTTTCAAGAACAAATTCGGACGCAACAGCATAGACGGCAGCGGCATGGCCCTGCAGTCATATGTGCACTACAGCACGAACTATATAAACGCGAACTGGAACGGCGCGTACATGACGTACGGCGACGGCATGCTGTCCCAGGACGTCTCCGGCCACGAAATGACGCACGGCATCACCCAGAACACCGCAGGCCTCCAGTACTCATTCCAGTCCGGGGCACTGAACGAGAGCATTTCCGACTTCTTCGGGGAAATGACCGAGCGAGCGGCAAAGGGACAGAATGACTGGCTGGTAGGTTCCAACATGAAGGTGCATGCACCTTTCCGATCCATGGCCGACCCCGCTGCCTACGGTCAACCGGCAAGCATGGGCCAGTACGAAGCGACCTGCCTGGACAACGGCGGTGTCCACAAGAACAGCGGAATACCGAACCACGCGTTCTACCGCATGTCCGCACTCATGGGCCCCGACACCACCACCAACATCGTGTGGAGGGCCCTGACGCAGTACCTCTCCCCGACGTCGACGTTCGCCGACGCTGAGACGGCCATGGTGACCGCCGCCTCGGACCTCTACGGCGGGACTTCCCTCCAGACCTCCGTCACCAACAGCGTCTGGACGAGCGACGCCGGAATCACACCCAGCACCCCAGACACGCGGCCTACAGAATGCGCCGGCGGCATCATCAGCTGCTCGACTCTCGGACAGATCTACGAAAACTCCGGGGCGCTGAAAGCCGACGGTGCTGCGCTCGAGGACGTGGCCGGTTCGCTGATTCACATGTACGAGATCGGCACCATCACCGATTCCCCTGCCGTCACCTATTACGAAAAGCTCTTCCTCGACAACCGGAGTGATGTCGACCGTGCGCTGCATCTCCAGGGCCCGCTCCTGGACCAGTTCGTGCAGACGGTCCAGGCATGGTCACCCGTGTTCAAGGCGGTAGGCACGGACAAGGCCGACACGGTCATCATGACCCAGGCCCAGATCGACTCGGCCGGCGCCCTCATCGACGCGATGGTCACCGCCGCCAATGAGCAAGGCAAAACTCATCTGGCCCAGCTGCTCCCCGAAGAGTGGGGCAGAATCGGAGCACAGCACTTGGTGGGCCTCAGCGTCACCGGAGGCATCCACTACCTCGACACCGTCGTCGGACAGGTGCCCACTCCCACACCTGGACAGGCCGCACCGTCGCTGGCCTCGACCTTCAACAACGTGTCGGTCACCCAGGACACCGCAACGGACGCCGGTGACTTCGACGGCGGCGGGGCAAGCCTTTCTGCGCAAGCACTCGCCAAGGCGGGTGTCACCCCGGGTTCGAAGGTTTCTCATGGCGGCTTGGCCCTGGACTGGCCTGCCACCGCGGGCAGCGGCAGGCCGGACAACACCGTCGCCAACGGGCAGACCATCACCCTCAACGGCACCAGCGACACCCTCGGTTTCCTGGTGTCGGCGAGTTACGGACCGGCCGGCGGCAAGGGATACGTCTTCTACTCGGACGGCACCAGTCAGCAGTACAGTCTGAGCAGCCCCGACTGGTTCGGCGGTGACGGCGACGTCGCCGTCAGCACCTCCTACCAGAACCGCTACGGCAACGAGACCTACCAGGGCTCGGCGTACGTGTACTACGTCGGGGTGCCGCTGCAGTCCGGCAAGACACCGGTCAGCGTCCAGCTGCCCGACGTCGGCGCCGCAGCCGCAGAGCACAAACCCACCCTGCACATCCACTCCATGGGACTGGGCAAAGCCGCGACCGACCTGGAATCGGCGTTCAACAACGTGGCCGTCACTCAGGACAACGGCACCGACCTCGGTGACTTCGACGGCGGCGGGGCCAGCTTCTCCGCGCAGGCACTCGCCGCTGCGGGAGTCACCGCGGGCTCCACCGCCACCCACGCGGGTCTGACCCTCACCTGGCCCTCCACGGCCGGTAAGGCCGACACCAGTGGCCTCGGCTCCTTTGGCGAGCCGGACAACGCTGTCGCCTCAGGCCAGACCATCGCGGTCGATCAACCCCAGGGCAACACCCTCGGTTTCCTGGTCTCGGCAAGCTACGGACCGGCCGGGGGAGAAGGGACCGTACGCTACTCCGACGGCACGAGCCAGAAGTTCAGCCTGAGCAGCCCCGACTGGTTCGGCGGTGACGGCGACGTCGCCGTCAGCACCTCCTACCAGAACCGCTACGGCAACGAGACCTACCAGGGCTCGGCGTACGTGTACTACGTCGGGGTGTCGCTGCAGTCCGGCAAGACACCGGTCAGCGTCCAGCTGCCCGACGTCAGCGCCGCAGCCGCAGAGCACAAACCCACCCTGCACGTCTTTGCCATGACCCGCGGCTGACGACCAGCCAGTAGGACAGCTCACCCTGTCGGGGCCAGCCGAGTGTGATCCTCGGCCGGCCCCGACCCGTGTCGGCCCGCCCAGCGTGATCTGGCTGGGTGATCGGCACCAGTGCTGGAGGACGCTGTGCGCCGACGGCCGCCGGATGCCGGCGCCTGTTCCGCCGGGCGCGGGCTGGGTCAGAAGGGCGGGTCGTCGGTGTAGCCGCCCGACCAGCGTTCGGCTCGCAGCCTTGCCCAGTGCTTCCGGACTGCGACGTCGTCCGCGTTCTCCAGGCCGCTGATGTCGTGACCCCACTCTTTCAGCGCGGTGGATTCCAGCGATCATCGCAACACGGTGATCATTCCAGTGTTGCGACGAGCTTAGCGAAGAGGTTCGCGGGGGTCTGCCAGCCGAGGGTCCTGCGGGGGCGGCTGTTGAGTTCGGCGGCGACGAAGGCGAGGTCCTCTGCGCTGAAGATGGACAGGTCGGTGCTCTTCGGAAAGTACTGCCGGAGCAGGCCGTTGACGCTTCTATGTCAAGCGGCGATCTGGTGTTGGGCGATGTGGTGCTGCCAAGTAGCCCGGTCTTGGGTCATGGCGCGGTGGATGACGTCGATCAGGTGGCGTTTGAGGATGCGTCGGGCTCCGCGGGCTCCCTTGGCCGGCTCGTGGCGGGCCAGGAGTGCTCGCGCGCCCGGGTGGAAGCGCTGCTGGACGATGGACGTCGTGTAGAGCACGCTGTTGAGCCGCCGGTTGCCTCCTCGGTGCAGTCGGTAGCGTTCTTTATCGGAGGAGTAGACCGGGATCGGTGCGGTCCCTGTGTAGCGGGCGAGCTTCGCTGAGCTGGTGAAACGGGTGATGTCACCGATCTCGGCGAGGAGGACCGCCGCAGAGACGTGGCTGATCCCTGTGATCTCAAGCAGCGCGGGGGCCAGCGGGGTGACCAGTTCGCGGATCGTGGTTTCGAGTCCGCGGACACGTTTGTTCAGCCCGTCTATCTCCGTGATCATCTCGGTCAGCACCCGGCGGACGTGATCGCTCATGTCCGTGGTGTCCACCAGCGCCATCAGTGAGGTCATGCCGGGCCGGCGGGTGAGGTCGCCCGGTGTGTGGTCGAGCCAGAGGTGGGTGTATGCCTTGAGCTGATTGATCACCATGGTGCGGCGTCGGACAAGGTCGGCCCGTGAGTCGACCAGCACGCGCAGCTCGCGCACGCGGTCATCGATGCGGTGATGGTCCAGGCCGGGGGTGGCGATCGCGGCGTGGGCGACCGCGACGGCGTCGACGGGGTCGGACTTCGAGCCGGTGGCAGCGTGCAGTTTTCGGTGGGCGGCCATCAGGCGGGTGGGGACCCAGACCACTTCGTGGCCGGTCAGCAGCAGGCCGTCGGCCAGGCGGCGGGCGAAGCCGCGGCCGTCCTCGATGGCCCAGGTGACGGGGGTGCCGTCGGCGATAGTGCGGATCCACTTGAGCAGGACGCCGATCAGGTTCGCGTCGTTCTTGACGGTCAACGGCCTGGTCAGTCGCCTGCCGTCAGCATCGACGGCCACTGCGACGTGGACGTGCTTGTGCGGGTCGATCCCCACTGTCACCATCGAGTTGTCCTCCTGTCTGCTGTCGCGGATGACGGGGCAGATACGAGGGCCCTGGCCAGGGGACAGACCTATTGCGAGTTGACGGCTCAGCAGGCTTCTATCAAGTCACTCCCGGCCAGGGCTCTCGCCCTGTGGACCGCCGTGGACATCTCAACGGAAAGCCTTTCGGCACGTGTTCTCCGAGTCACCCGACGGTCCCGCCGAACCGCTCCCGTCGAAGAGGCCCGGCCCGCCAAGGCTGCACCAATAGGTGTTCTCGTTCGAGCCGCGCTGCCACGGACTGGCGGGTTCACAGAAGTAGACCGGGATGCCGGTGGCGCGGGTGAACTCGTCGTGGCGGCTCATCTCGCTGCCCTGATCCCAGGTCAGCGAGTGGGCGAGCCCGGAGGGCAGGTCGGCAAAGGCGTGCAGGAGCGCCTCGCGGACGTTCTCCGCAGAGTGGTTGTGGGGAAGGTGGAGGAGCTTGACGTAGCGGGTGGTGCGGTCGACCAGGGTTCCGATCGCGGAGCGGTTGGCCGTGCCGACGATGAGGTCGCCTTCCCAGTGCCCGGCGACCGAGCGGTCGTCAACTTCCGCCGGCCGGTGGCTGATCAGCTTTCCCGGGTTGATGAACCGCGTGGCGCGCTGCTCAGCGCGCCGACGTCGCCGCCGCGCGGGTCGACCGGTGCGCAAGGTGACGGCCGCGCGCTCCAGGCCGCCGCGGTGCGGCAGGTAGACGGCCTGGTAGATGGTCTCGTGGGCCAGGTGGCGGTCGGGGTCGTCCGGGAAAGCGGCGCGCAGGGCCTGGCAGATCTGCTCCGGGCTCCAACGCCGGTCCAGGTGCTGCTGGATGAACTCCTTCAGCTCCGGATCGCGCCGTATCTTCCCTTCCTTGGAGCGGGCGCGGCGTACGGACGCCCGACGCTGGGCCTGGAAGGGGTGGTACTTGCCGGTGCGCGGGTCGCGGTTGCGGCGCACCTCCCGGCTGATCGTGGCTGGGTCCCGGCCAAGTTCCCGGGCGATGGCGCGCAAGGAATTCTTGGCCTGCAACAGGTCGGCGATGACGATCCGCTCGTCCTCCGACAAGAACCGCTCGGAGACCGTGTCGGACTCCCGTACGTCGGTGATCGGCAGGTAGACACGCACGTTGCCGGCCCGGTCGACGATCTTCCTTCCGTACCTCCAACGGTTCCCAGTCTTGCGGTTGATTCCCACCTCTCGGCACGCGGCCGAGTTGCTCATCCCCTGCGCCATGAGGCGAAGGTATTGATCACGCTTGTCCGCCAACGGCGCAGGTCCGGGCTTCTTCGGCTTTCGACGCGGCTTGGTCATCGCAACAACCCCGAAGGTCAGGTGTTGCAACGACCTCTAGAACCCAAGCTCCTACCAGGGGCCACTACTCACTCCTGAAGCCTCCAAGGCACGGGCCGAGCAGGCCAACGTCGGCTGACAATGACGATCCCTGCTCGACGGCCATCCCGTGGGGTGCTCCGGGCGAGTAATGGGATGTCGGTCCAGCTGTTGATCCGTCATGATCGCGCCATGAGTACTCCATACGAGTTCCGCGTGGCCGATAACTGGGCTGGCGGCTTCTACGAGCTGGCGATCGAGGTGGGGCCGCGGAGCGATGCCCGGCTGCAGCGCGTCCTGACCGCGGTGTGGTCCGCAGCGGACGTTCAGGGGTGCTTCGGTGACCGGTCCCGTGAGCCTCAGGATCAAGAGTCCGTTGAGTGCACGGTGGAGTCTCTGATGAGGTTCGGGCACTTGCAAGGGCAGGTTCGCTTGCCGACGGGCCAGCTCGTGGTCTGTGGTTGCGTGGCAATTCTGGAAGACGGAGCCGACACCATCGACTGGTTGGACTTCTATATTCCTCTCGGCGCCCTCGACCGCACCGGCATCGTCTACCACGAGAGCGGCCAACAGTTCTTCAGGTCCCAGGTTCTTGACGACTGGCTGGCTGCCGTGGGAACCGAGGCATTCCGCACCGCTGACTTCCACGCGGGCTACATCGGCTGGGAGACCTCCGGCTGCACCGACGCCGCCACCTTGAACGGCCGGATGCCGGAGTCACGAGGCATCGGCTACCTCCTTCCGCAAGACGGAGCCCTGCGCTACGGCGCCGCCAACGACTGATCCTGAGTGACGTCAAAACTCGGGACTGGCACAGATCTTGGGGAGCCGTCGCGGAGCGTCACCGGGGCAACGGCATGAGTCGGGTCGGCCCGCGGGCGGTATGCCGGGGCGGCCAATTTTCCAGGCGCTCTCGCGAGCCGTGCTGGCATCGTATGAACCATGGCAGCGATAGACGACACATCCGAACCTGACAGCCCTGTCCGCAGCGCCTATCCACCCCTGCTGGAGGTAGCGTGGCTGTATCAGGCGGATCAGGTGAATCCGGAAGACCTGCCGATGACCGCTGCCCCGGCACTCGCAGTGGGAATGGACACGCCGGCCCTGTGCGAGCTCGCCGGCCTGCCGCGTCATGCGGACCCCCGGGACATCCGCGACACATTCGAGCAGGCTCTCGAAGAATTGGGGATCATCCTGCCCGATCACCACATGGCCCGGCGATACGCGCTGGGCAGGCTGGCCACGCGATTCACCGCCGGGGAGGTGGATGTTGCCGAGTTGGCATCGGACGAGTGGTCGGATATGGAGGTCGAGACCGCTGAGGAGCAGGCATTCGTGGTGCTCCTCCCGCCGTGCTCGTGCTGCATCGACTACACCCTGGGGCTCGACGAGGCGGCATGGAAAGCGCAACTGCAGATCGCGGCCTTTGCCTTGGTCTCGCAGCCCACGGTCGGGCCGCGCTTCTGACGCACGGGGTCAGAAGGCGTTCTGGCGCAACATCTGGGTCGCGATCGCGGTGGGTCACTGAAGCAGGATCATCTTGCGGAGGAGTTCGAATCCGGCTCGGCCATAGAGCTGCCGCTTGATCTTCTTGATGCGATTGACGGCGCCCTCGATGCTGCCGGAGCTCCAGTCGAGAGTGAGCCCGGCGGTCACGGCGTCGAGGTCTCGGAGCAGGTGGAGTGCGAAGCCTGTGAGGCCGGGCAGCTGGCTGGCGTCGACTGCGTTGATCCAGGTGGGGAGTGTGGAGCCGAGGCGGTCGGTGAGTATCTCGCCGAAGTCACGGACGTGTCCGGCCGCCTTGTCCAGTTCAGGGCAACGGGCAAGGACGTCCCTCAGGGTGGCACGGTCTTCGTCATTCAGGGCCCTTCGTCGGCGACGCACCCCCCGGCCTCCCGTGCCGACAACCTGGCTGTTGCCCAGCACAGTGACAGCCGCATCGCCCCGGTCAGCCACTCGATGAGCCAAAGGGGATGCGGTCCCATCACGTTGACCATCACCCACGCCGGGTCGTACGCCGCGCTGCGCGGATACTGCGGCAGCGTCAACCGCGCGGCCAGCACACCGGGTTCGACCACCGGCGACGCCCGCAGTGAGATCCGCCTACCGCCGTCGCCCGTCGCTTCCGGCTTCCGGGCGACGACCCGTGCGAAGCCCAGCGTCTGCCCCGCATCCGCCCGCAGCAGTGCGACGACCCCGACCGTACGCTCCGTGGGATCGGTCTCCAGCACCGCCTCTTCCCAGGCGAGCCAGTGCGCTGCGCCGTCCGGAAGGAGGTCCGCACGCTCGACGTCCACCTTCCCCGAGGACTCCCACAGACGCCACCACCACTGCGGGGTGTGGAAGCCGTTGCACTCCCAGTCCCACCAAGGCGCGAGGTGCTCGGGCGCGTGTCCGTCCAGCTCGCGTGTCACACCCGGCGTGACGACGCCGATCTGCCGGCCAGTCCGGACGAACCGCAGCAGGGACTGCAGGAACCAGTGGTCCGCGCCGAAGTGCTCGTCGGCGTCGACGCACACCACCGCGTCGAAGTACCCCTCGGCGAACTTCAGGTCGTGCGCGTCGACGTGCAACGGGACGACCGAGTCCTCGACGCCGGCCGCGCGGATCCGCTCCCAGTCCTGGGACGGGTCGATCCACAGGTCTGCGGCGGTGACGTGGACGCCGTACTCGCGGGCGAGGAATACGGGCGTCAGGGCGCGCCCGCAGCCGAGGTCGAGGACGCGCATGCCGGGACGGAGGTCCATCGCGGCAGTCAGCTCCTCGACGAGCCACAGGGCGTTGGGCCCCATCTGGTTCTCGAGCACCCAGTCGGCCGGGTAGGCCGGGGCGCACTGCTCACGGCAATACGGGTCTGAAACTTTGTGAGGTCAAACGAAGAGTCGCTCATGGCGAGAAAGGTTCCTTGTCGGGAGAGATCAAGGACCCGAAGAACTGAACGGACGAAGGGACGCGGCGTCAGCCCCGGGACCTAAAGGCGGGGGTGATGTCATCGAGGTGGCGGTGTGGGACACCGACCCGGTGGTCCCGGTGCTCTCGGTGCTCCCGATGGCGCGGGCGGCGGGTCCCGGGCGGCTGGGTCAGCATGGTCTGGAGATCGTGGTGACTGTCACTCACGGTTTTGAGCCGCGGCGGGAGGCGGTCGGTAAACGCATCACCGCCCGTATCCCACTCACCGGCGAGGCTCGCTGCAGGCTCGCCGAGAGACGGCCGTGATGCGCCAGTTCTATGGCTGGTGTGCGGTTTCGGGCCGCGTCGGTGGGGATGGCGGCTGTGCCAGGTTGACGGTGTAGTGCCAGAAGGGTCGTACAAGCAGTGCGCCGACGATGACGACGATCATGCAGAGCAGCGAACTGCCTGTCCACGCGACACCGAGACCGGTGGCGGAGGCCATGGCGCCGGCACGTAGGTCCCCGAGGCGCGGACCGCCGGCGACGACGACGGTGAAGACGCCTTGCAGTCGGCCACGCATGGCGTCTGGTGCGTAGGTCTGCAGAATCGTCTCGCGGTAGACCGCGCTGACGAGGTCCGCCGCTCCGGCAGTGGCCAGCAGGGCCGCGGCTGCGAGGAGGTGGTGGACGGTGCCCGCGAGGGCGATGGCCGCCGCCCAGGTGGTGACGGCGATCGCCAGCGCCCGGCCTTGGCGGCGCACTCGTCCGATCCATCCGCTGAACAGCCCCGCTGCGACCGACCCGATGGCGATGGCCGAGTACAGCAGTCCCACTCCTCCGCCGAAGCGAAGCTGTGCGGCTTCCGGGAACAGGGCGGTCGGCATGGCCATCGTCATCGCCGCGATGTCGACCGCGAAGGACATCCAGAGCACGGGGGCGGCGGCGATGAACCGCAGCCCCTCGAAGACCGAGCGCAGCCCGCCGGTGCGGGCCCCCGAGCCGGTCGGCAGGATCGGGGGCAGATTCATGGCCGAGTACAGCAGGACGGAGAACAGCACGGCGTCGGCGCCGTAGGCCCAGCAGTAGCCGCTCGGCAGCGAGATCAGGAGGCCCGCCACAAGGGGCCCGGCGACCTGCCCGACATTGCCGGCGGTGAAGTACAGCGTGTTCGCGGCGGGTACCAACGGAGTGGGAACGATGCGGGGGATGATCGCGCCCCGAGCGGCGGACGACACGGCGAAGGCGCCGGCCTGGAAAGCGACGAGGGCGAGGATGAGGGGCACCGAGCGCAGATCGGCGAGCGCCTGGAGCAGCAGGGCGAGTGTGATCGCCCAGGTGAGGCAGGCTGACGTCAGGTAGAGCGTACGGCGGTCGAACCGGTCGGCGATGGCGCCGCCGTACAGGCCGAAGACCACGAGCGGGGCGAGGCCGGCCAACCCCGTCAGTCCCACGGATAGCGACGACCGCGTCAGCGCGTACACCTGTACCGGGATGGTGACGCTGGTGACCATGGTCCCGATGTATGCCGCGCTCTGCCCGATCAGAAGGCGACGGAAGACAGGGTGCGCCAGCGGGCGGGTGTCGAGGGCGGTCGCGCGCAGCCGGGAGACCAGCCGGGCCTTCAGCGCCGGCGGGGCCGTGGGGGGAAGATCGCGCGGGGTGGGGGATGTTGTGGGCATGGCCACCACGCTGGCAGGACCGCGCGGTGCACCGCTTCCGTTATTCTGCCGTCCTATATCGGAAAACAGCCAGACGGAGAAGACGGCGGAGCCCAGGGACACCTCGCATGCCCATCTCGCGGGTGAGGTCATCGGCCGGCACCAGCATGGCTATCACCAGCTTCTCTACGTCAGCGCCGGTGTGCTGGCGGTGCAGACGGGCGAGGCATCCTGGGTGGCGTCCAGCGCGCGCGCCGTGTGGATTCCGGCGGGCATCTGGCATCAGCACCGGGTACACGGGCACAGTTCCGTGCACACGCTCGGATTCGCCGCCCACGACGTCCTGCTGAGGTCCCGCGCCCCGGTCGTCGTGGCCGTGGACACCCTGGTGCGCGAACTGATCATCGCGTGCAGTGAACCGTCCCTCCCGCAGCAGGAGGCACGCCACCTGCGCGCCGTCCTGCGGGACCGGCTGCGGCGAGCACTCGTGGAGCCATTGACGCTGCCCACCCCCAACAACTCCCTGCTGCGGCAGGCGTGCGCGCTGGTGGCAGGCGATCTGCGGCAGCCGCGGACTGCCGCCTGGCTCGCGCGGAGCATCGGCGTGAGCGAGCGCACCCTGGCCCGGCTGTTCCGGAGCGAGTTCGGCATGACCTATCCACAGTGGAGGACCAACGTCCGGGTGTTCCACGCCATGGTGCTGCTGGCGGAAGGAGCAAGCGTCAGTGAAACGGGACGCCAGTGCGGATGGGCTACGACCAGTGCGTTCATCGACACGTTCAGCCGCACCATGGGCCAGACACCGGGAACTTATCGCCTCGCACCTGGCGGGTGAATTCCCAAGCCAGGCTCCGTGAGCCCAAGACCGACTCGACATCGAACAGCACCGAGGAGGCACCCCCGCGTGTCATCGCCCGCATCCTGCGGCGAATCCTCGCAATAACCGCCGCGATCCGGCACAACGACTACACCCGACAGCCCGTCCTGCGCTCGCTGACCGCCTCCGGCCAGTGACCCCTTGGAATTGATCATCTAGTTGGCCGCGCGCGGCGCCCGGCTCGCAGGTCTGGCGCGAGTGCCTTGCATTCCTGTCTTCGAACCCCCGTGAGCGGGACAGTACGAGACCCCAGACCTCTTCGGCCCGGGGTCTCTCTGAGGTCTGTGGGGATCTCCGGCCGGTTCAACGACCTGCCGGCCTGGAGCGTCACGCCCACTGGACACCGGGTTCCCCGGAACACGGAAATACTCCTCAGGGAACCGGGCTGTTCGGCTGTCGCGACCGCGTGTGCAGCCGTCGCCATCGGAGTTGATCCGCATCGCGTGCCGTCGTGGGAGCCGAGCCCTTGGGCCAGCCCGGTCCGGGGCTCGGCCGGCGGTTTGACGCCGGGCAGTCCCGGAACGACTGGAGCAATCCTCTCCTGGTGGCCACCAGCCGGGGAACTGGCCATCACACAGATGTCGTACCCAACGCAGCACGGCCTGTGGGCCGGTGTCACGATGCCGATGGGTGTCCTGCCACGCACTGCACAGTCACCAGGGCCCCCCCTTGCCGTGTGCAGTCACCCCGTTCCCCGAGCCGGCCGCGCACGGCCCCCACACCATGGCGAGCCCGCCGCCGCGGAACCGGGCTGCCAACTCCCCGCCAGGCGCGCGTTGTTCACATCCAGCCCCCCGGCGCAGTGAAAAAGTCGCGAACCGGGCGGCCCGGTGGTGCGGACGCTGATGCTGCTCCTGTTGCTGACATAGACGCTGACATAGCTGCTTGCACCCGCTGTTGCACAGGCTTTTGTAAGGAGGCAAGGAATCGGCTGGTCAGACCCACGGGGACGCGTGGTGTGGGGTCTGGCATCCCCCTCAGTACTCTCCTTGTCCCGTCCCTCCCATCTGGTCGGGACGGGACAAGGAGCGCGCCTCGGGGCATCGGGGCCCTCAAGGGGCGGGGCTGCGCGTCGGCGGCGGCCTCCGCGCTCCGGAAGGCAGTGCCTGCCACAACCGTTGACCGGTCGGGCCAGGGCTCTACCAGCGTGCAGCTGACACCGGTGGCGTCGGACGCGACCGGCGGGTGGGTCGTCCTCGCGCGGGTGGGGGCTCTGCGGTCGAAGGCGAAACGCCTGGTGGAGCCCTGAACCTGCGGTCACTCCAGGACGACTTCCACGGTGTGGCCGTCGCGGTGCCGGAGCCGGACGGACCACTCCACGGCCGGTCGGTCCGGCACCCCCTGATGTCATGGAGGATGTCGCCTTCCGCCGCTAAGGGGTCGGAGGCGGGTCTGCCGAGCACCTCCCGCGGCGTGTACCCCAGGTCTCCCGCGCCCCGCCGGACCAGCCCTGGACACCACCGTGGACGTCCAGGGTGGCCGTGGCGGCCATCACCGCGCCGTGGAGCGCGGAGGCGCTCCGTATCCCGGTTCTCTCCGGCGCAGTCATCCGCGTTCCCCTCGCGAGACGTTGTCGCCCGTTCATTGTTGCTCGCCCGAGAAGGCGTGGCGCGGGGTGCGGGACACGGGAGGGATCGCCCGACCTGGTGGTGCCGGTCCGTGTCGCCGGCCGGACCCATCCCGATCACGCGATGCCCCTGGTTCACGCGCGAGCTGGAGGGAGGGAACGCCTACGCGCGGGCGTTCGGACTGTTTTACTCGGAGTCCAGGTGCGGGAGGCGCAGACGATGGCGAGAACACCGTGGGGCAGACGTCGGCTCGATCGCCGGCTCAGGGAACACTGGCAGCGGGCGACGGGCCACAAGGACTGGGGTGACGACAGGATCGGCACGCTCCTGGAAGGTCTGGGTCTCAGCTATCCGAGTGACCTTGAGGTCCGTCGTCTGGCGGCCATCCCGCCGGGCGTCGAACTGCGCGCGACCGAGGTCGAAGAGGCATGGAATCAACCGGATTCACCCTTCCGACACGTTCACATCACCCTGGGTCTGCTCGAGAGCCTGAATCGCGTGGGCCTCGTGCACATCACCAAGGACGACGACGGCGGGAGGTGGCTGACCGTCCCGGAGGGGCTGCACGAGCGCTTGAGGTCGCGCTGGTCGGCGGGTGAAGAGGCCGATTGGCACGAACAGCTCGTGCACAACGCCTTCCTCCTGCTGAAACCCGGTGACCCGTGGTGGTCTCTGCCCGCCGGCGCCGGATACTGGTGGCGGCATCTGGTGTGGCACTTGCGGTACTGCGACCCGGCTCAGGCCGCCGCGCTCGTGACGTTTCCAGGCTGGCAGATCGCCAAGATCCAGCGGTTGGGCGCACAGAGCCTGCTGGCCGATCTGGCCCTGGTCGACTCCCCGGAGTCCAGGGAAACCGCTTCAGTGATCAACGAGGTCATGGGTGCGGAGGAGCACGGCTCCCAGCTGGATCCGGGGAAGCGGGCCGAGCTGCTGCGAGCCCTGAGCCCTGGCCCCGTGCCGCTCCCGCGAGCGGACGCGGGCCATCACGCGGGCCAGCAGAAGTCCGCCGTCGCCGGGCAGCCCGGTGGCCGGCAACTGTCGGCGGTCCGTGGCGTGTTGCAGCTGCCGCGGTCCACATTCGGCTTCGCTCTGTCACCGGACGGCACATGGCTGGTGGCGGTCGGAGACGGCGGGCTCGTCAACGTGTACGACGTGGAGACCCAGGACCTGCGACGGGTGATCCGTAGCCCGTACGACAGGCTCTACGACTGCGCCGTCTCCCCGGACGGCAGTTTCATCATGACCAGCGCGGTAGGCGAGAAGGCGCAGGCATGGGACGCGGTCAGCGGCGAGGAGAGGCTCCCCTTCAAGGTCGGTACCGTGGGTGAGTCCGTGTACGGTCCGGACGGCATGTGGGTCGCCTACAACAGCTTCACGGGCAGTTTCGTCGACCCGCTCACCAACGAACGCCGGGGAACGAAGCCCACGTCAAAGGGGATGTCGCATCTGGCGCTCGCTGCCGACGGATCGACCCTGGCCACCCGCGGCCGCGACAGTCAGGTCCTGCTCTGGGACCCGCGTTCCGGCCGACTGCTCGCGAAGTTGCCCGACCAGCCGCACTCGGTCCACCGGATCGGTCTGGCCGGGGACGGCTCATGGATCGCGGTCGGCGGACCGTACGACCTCCGGGTTCTGGAACTGCCCGGCAATCGCGAGCGCTTCACGCTGGAGCAGAACGGTACGCGCTTCGCCACCACCGAAAACTGGCTGGCCGTGCCTGCCGCCAGACACGTGCAGATCCGGTCGACCCGCACCGGTGAGCTCCTGGACACCCTTGAGGCCCACACGGACGTCGTTCTCGACTGCCGCACATCACCCGACCGAGAACACCTCATGACCTTCGACCGCAGCGGCACACTCATCGTGTGGGACGCGGCAGCCATCGTCCCTTGACACTGCGTCTCGCCCCGCCCACCCGAACGCGCGCCCCGCCGCTCGGTCCAGCTGTGATTGAGGGGTTCGCAGTTGGCGTGGTGCTCCTGCTGGAGGTTCGTCGCGTCCACGACCGTGCGCCGGCCCGACGCGAGCGTGGGTGGGGTGTGAGCTGTGGTGTTGATGATCGGACAGCACTGGGGATGGACCTCCGCCCGCAGCCTGGCCCTGGCTCTGGTCACGGTCGCTCTGGGAGCTTTGCTGCCTGCGGTCGAGCGACGTGCTGCAGCCCCCGTCCTGCCTGCAGCCATGCTCGCCTCCCGCACCGTGGTCTTCGCCTCACTGATCGGCTTCGTCGCCCACGCTGCCATGTTCGGCGTGCTCGTCTACCTGCCCACCTACCTGCAGATCGTGCACGGCGCCTCCGCCACCTTGTCCGGCGTGCACATGCCTCCCCTGGTCATCGGCCTCGTCATCAGCCAGTCGCTTGCCGGGCGTTGGGCCGCAAAAGCCTCCAGGCTCCGGATCATCCTCGTCACCGGCCTGCTGCTGAACGCCGCCGGTCTCCTGCTCCTCGCCACGGTCAGGGGCACCACGTCGACGGCGCTCCTGACGTCCCCGGTGCCACGATCAACGAATGGCTATGACCAGCCAATGGTCGTTGACCGGCACAGCCGGAGATGGTGCTCACCTCTGTGATACCTCGTAAGCCTCGCGGATGGACGCAGGGATACGCCCACGATCATTTACGAGATAGCCGTTGGTGCGTGCCCAGAGGCGTATCCGCTCGTCATCGGGACGCGGATCGAACCTACGGGGTCTAGCGGGTCTGCCGGGGCCTCTCCAGTCTCCCGAGGAGATCCCTTCCAACCGGTCCGCTGCCTCTTGGAAGAAGGCGAACAACGAGGCGTATACGCCCTCTTCGGGGAGGCGGGCTTCCGCCCAGGTTCCGATGGTTTCGTTAAGCGTGTCGAAAAACGTCCCGTAGAGGCCGTCGCGCTCCGCGGTAATGGGTACCCGCTCGCGATGCCAGAACGGACAGTCGAGCTCTGCGGACGGCTGGGTCTCCTCCAAAGTCATCTGGCTGAGGTAGACCCGCTGAATGTCCGTATCGGGCCAAGGAGAAGGTGGCCGCCGGGGATGGCCATCTCGCAGCCGAACGCGACCAGACACGATTGGTCGTCGGGTTGCATGCCAGCATCGATGTCGTTCGTCAGCAGCCACTGCCGCATCTCCCTTGGCAGGTCCAGCCCCATGCGCAGTCCGGCTTCCCTTATGGCTGCATGGCTCCCCGGGCCGCCGAGCGGCGCGAGAGTTTCAGGGTCGTTGCGTTCAAGCCACGTGGCTATCCGGACCCATGCCTCTCGCATGTGTCCTGACTCGCGCATGGGAGTTCAGGTCATGTGCGATCTCCACTCGGGCAGGATGCACACATATGTGGAACAGGCCGTCCCGTATCGCTGGTGTGCAGGGAGGGTTGCCCGGTTTCCCGGACTGCGAAGTTTGTTCTATTGGTGAGGCGACGGCTGCTGGTGATCCATCGGAGAACCGAATGCGGGACCACTGGCAGTGCCTGACGCAGAACGCGCTTCTGTAGACCATCTGCGGCAAACAGCTCGCCCCCTGGGCATGTTACGAACTTCGAAAGCGCTCCCTAGTGGGGTGTGGTGGTGATGTGGGCGGTGAAGACGGTGGTGTTGTTTTGGGTGGCGGTGATGTGGGTGGTGTGGGTGCCGGTGGGGGTGGTGGTGTCGGTTGTGGTTTCGGTGTCGGCTGCGGTCCTGGTGTCGGTGGTGGTGTCGGCTGCGGTCCCGGTCCCGGTGGTGGTGTCGGCTGTGGTGGGGGTGTGGGTGGTGGTGATGTAGGTGGGGGTGTGGTGTTCGGTGTAGCGGTGGAAGGTGGCGTGGAGGGTGGTGAGGTGGGTGGGGGTGGGGTGGGTGTGGGTGTGGGTGGCTTGGCGGGCGGCTTCGAGGAGGACCATGCCGGGGATGTGGTCGGTGGTGTGGTCGAAGAGGATGGGGTGGTGGGGGTTGGGGGTGAGTTGCCAGGTGTGGGGTTGTGGGGTGGGGGTGAGGACGAGGTCGAGGGGGAGGTGGCGTCCGTAGGGGGTGGGGTCGGTGGGGTTGGTGGGGTTGGTGGGTGTGGTGGGTTGGGTTTGGGGGGTGGGGGTGGGTTGGGTGGTGTGGGGTTGGCGGAGGCGTTGGTAGGTGGTGGGGGTGAGGCAGGTGAATTGGCCGCCGCCGGTGGCGGTGGTGTGGCCGTCTCGGGTGATGGTGATGTGCATGGTGAAGTCGGCGAGGCGTTTGCCTTTGTAGCGGAGGGTGGTGCAGGTGGCGGTGAGGGTGAGGTCGGTGGGGGTGGGGCCGATGGTGAGGTGTTGGGGGTGGGTGGTGAGGTGGATGTTCCACATGAGGAAGTGGTGGTCGAGGGGGACGCCGAGTTCGGCGTGGGCGAGGTAGAGGCCGGTTTGGCGGATGGTTTCCGCGGCTTGGAGGGGGTCGTGGTGGGTGTTGTCGGGGGTGGTGTAGAAGGTGTGGGTTCGGGGCCATTGGGCGGTGAGGGTGTAGTGGTTGTCGCCGGTTTTTTCGCTGCCGGTGAGGAAGACCTCGGCGAGGCTTGAGCGGTGGACGTATTCGCGGGGGACGGTGGTGGTGAGGCGGGGCATGGGGGTGGTGGGGGCGGGGTTGGGGTTGGGGGGTGGGGTGGGTGTGGGTTGGGGGGTGGGGTGGTTGTCCTGGTGGACGGTGAGCAGGGTCATGGGTGTCTCCGTTGCGCCGTTGGGTGGGCTGGGATCGACCGTGCAGGGTCATAAGATACGAACCTACCGGTTTTCTTTTCAAGGGTGGGCGGGGAATTTCGCGGGCGGTGGTCGGGTGTGGGGTGCCGGGCGGCCGGGGTGTGGGGGTCGGGGGTGCGGGGCGTGCGGGGTGGGGATCTTTCCGGGTAAACGGGGGGTTGTATTCCGTTCTGGTGGTGTCTTCCGTGGGTGCGGGGTGCTGTGCGAGGCTCGGGGTCGGCGGTGTGCCGGGGGTGGGGTTCTCGCGGGTGGTGGGGTGCGGGGCTATGGTGAAACCGGCTGAGCGGTTTGGTTCGGGTGCTGTTTTGGGTGGGTGCCGGGCTGTGCGGTGAGGTGGGCGGCGGGGGTGCCGGCGGCGTCGGGAGGGTGCTGCGGGCGGTGGTGCGGGTGGGCGGGTGCCGGCGAGTGCCGGCGGGTGCGGTGCTGGTGGCGCGGGGGGCCGGGGGTCGGGGGATGCCGGTTGGGGGGTGGCTGTGCGGGGGGCCGGGGGTTCGGGGGTGCGGGGGGTGCGGGTTGGGGGTGGCTGTGCGGGGGTGTGGAGCGGGTGCGCGAGCTCTCCCCCGCCTCGGCCTGCCCCGCCCCGCCCCGTCTCGCCCTGCCCCGTCTCGCCCTGTCCCGCCCCGTCTTGCCCTGCTTTGCCGCGCTTCGACCTGCCGCGCCCTGTTCCGTCCGGGCCGGGGCGGTCTGAGGCCGGGTGGTGCGGGTGCGGGGGTTGTGGGGTGGGTGTGGTGGCGGCTTCGTTCCTGGTGGGGGTGTGGGGGTGTTGGTTCGTCCGGGGTGGCGGAGGCCTCGCCGGTGCGGCTGGTATTCCAAGCGGTCTTCGCGGCGGGCTGTGTCCACGCCTGGATCGCTCGCTCGGGTTGGTGCCGGTCCGGTTTCCTCGTGGTGCGGTTCCGGGCGGTGTGGCCCCGGGTGGCGCGGGGTGGTTCCGGGGGTTGCGGGGGGCTTGGGTGGTTCCGGGTCGTCGGGGTGTGCCGGGTGGTGTGGGGGGTGGGGGCTGGTTGTGGGTGGTGTGGGGTGTGCCGTGCCGTGGGTTGGCGTTTTGTGCTGGTTTTGGGTTGTTGGTGCTTGGTCGTATTGCTGTGTTGGTTCGTGTCGTTGTGGTTTTTCCGGTGTTTTCGCTGTCTGCGGGGAGGGTCTGATGGTGCGTCGGCTGGATGGGCGTGAGCAGGGTCGCGGTGAGCTGGAGGGGTCGGTGGGGAGTGAGGCGGCTGTGAGCGGGGCGGCCGGGCCGGTCGGGCAGGTCGGCCCGGTGGGGGGCCAGGCGGTGGTGGCCGGGGTGGCCGGTGGTGAGGAGGCCGTGGCCGGGGTGGCCGGGGGCGAGGCGGTGGGGGCCGGGTCGGCCGTCGGGGCCGGGGCGGTGGTGGGCGGGCTGGTCGCGGGGGCCGGTGGTGAGGAGGCCGTGGCCGGGCTGGTCGGGGGTGAGGCGGTGGTCGTCGGGGGTGGGGCGGTCGTGAGCGGGGCGGCCGGGCCGGGCGGGGGCGGGGGGTCTGGGGTGGGTGGTGGTGGGTGTCCGTTTGTGTTGGATGTGTTGGGGCGGGATGTGCAGGGGGAGGCGGCTGTGTTGCGGGGGCGGGGTGCGGTGTCGCGGGTGGTGTTGCCGGGTGGGGTGGGGGCGTGGGTGGTGACGGATGCGGGGGTGATGCGGGGGTTGTTGACGGATGGGCGGGTGTCGAAGGATGCGTATCGGCATTGGCCGGCGTGGCGGCGGGGGGAGGTGTCGGGGAGTTGGCCGTTGGCGGTGTGGGTGTCGGTGGAGAATTTGGTGACGTCGTACGGGGCGGAGCATCGGCGGTTGCGGGGGTTGATGGCGTCGGCGTTCACGGCGCGGCGGGTGGCGTTGTTGGGGCCGCGGGTGGAGGAGATCGCGGGGGGTCTGCTGGATGGGGTGGAGGAGGCGGCGGGGCGGGCTGCGGGTGGGGTGGTGGATGTGCGGGAGTTGTTCGCGTTGCCGTTGCCGGGGCGGGTGATGTTGGAGTTGTTCGGGATTCCGGAGGAGTTCCGGGGGCCGTTGCGGGAGATCATCGACGGGTTTTTCGATACGGCGGTGTCGTCGGGGGAGGCGCAGCGTAATTACCGGGCGCTGTATTCGACGATGGGGGAGCTGGTCGCGTTCAAGCGGCGTTGTCCGGGTGAGGATCTGACCAGTGCGTTGATCGCGGCGGGTGGTGGGGGCGCGGCCGCGGACGGTGCGGACGGTGCGGGCGGTGCGGAGGGTGCGGGTGGTTCGGGCGGCTCGGGTGGGGTGGGCGGCTTGGAGGGTGTGGGTGGTTCGGGTGGGGTGGGGGGTGGGGGGTTGAGTGAGAAGGAGTTGGTCGACAACTTGATCATGTTGTTGAGTGCGGGGTGTGAGCCGACGGTGAATCTGCTGGGCAATGCGGTGGCGTTGTTGCTGGGGGATCCGGGTCAGTTGGAGTTGGTGCGGTCGGGTCGGGTGTCGTGGGGGGATGTGGTGGAGGAGGCGGTGCGGGTGGAGGCGCCGGGGGCGAACGCGATTTTGCGGTATGCGGTGGAGGATGTGCGGGTGGGGGAGACGGTGATCGAGCGGGGGGATGCGTTGGTGATGTCGTTCGCGGCGGCGGGTCGGGATCCGGGGGTGCATGGGCCGGATGCGGGGGTGTTCGATGTGACGCGTGGGACGCGGCGTGAGCATCTGTCGTTCGGTCATGGGGTGCATTACTGCCTGGGGGCGCCGTTGGCGCGGTTGGAGGCGGAGATCGCGTTGCGGGCGTTGTTCGGGCGGTTCCCGCGGATGCGGGCGGCGTTCAGGCCGGGGGAGTTGCCGCGTACGGAGTCGTTCATCTCGAACGGGCCGCGTGTGCTGCCTGTGGTGCCGGGGCCGGCGGCTGCGGCCGTGTGAGCCGCCGAGTCCGCCGAGTCCGGCGGGGCCGGCGGGGCCGGCGGGGCCGGCGGATTGTGGGTGGGTCCATCCGCCGTGGTGGCTTCGGTGGCGGGTGGGTGGGTCTGTCCGGGGTGGGTGAGGCTGTCGGGCAGTGGTGGGTGGGGCGGGCGTGGGGGTTTGCCGGGCTGGAGCGGGGTTCGGGTTCTGGCCGGTGGTGTCCTGTACGGCGTCGGTTCGGCGGGGTGTTTCGTGGTCTGCCTGTCTGCCTGTCTGCCTGTCTGCCTGTTCGGGTTCGGTGTCGGTGGCGTGTTCGGTCGGTGGTCTTCGGTCTTCGGTTGCTGGTTTGTGGTGGGGGTGGTGCGGGCGGGGGCCGGGGGTTGGTCGTCGTGTGGAGCGGGGAGGGGCCCGGTCGTTGTGGGGGTCGGTGGTGTCGGCGGCCGGGTGTGAAGGGTGCGGGCGGTGGGCGTGGGGTGGTTCTGGCCGGGGTCTGGTCTGTCGTGCTGGGGATGACTTGAGGCGGTGGGCCCGGGGGTGTTGGCCGGTGCGGGCATGGGGTGGGGCGGGTTGTCGCCGGGTTGCGGGTGGGCCGGGTTGCGGGCGCATGGTGTGATGTGCGGGGCCGGCTGGTGCCGGGCAGTGGGCCGGTGTGCGGGTGGGTGATGCCGGGCAGGGCTTCGGTCGGGACCGCCGGCCGTGTCGAGTCCCGCCTCCGCTCCCGCCTCCTGTTTGCGCCTGCGCTCCCGCCTCCTTAATTCGCGGTGTCTTGCCTGGTCTCGTCCGGTTGTGTGTGGTGGTGTTTCGTGCGGGCTTTGCCGGGCGGGCCGGCCGGCTGCCTGATGGGGGTGCCGGCGTCCTCGACTTCGTTTCGGTGTGGGCGGGTTCGGGTGTGGCGGGCGGGGTTGTCCGGGTGTCGGGCGTGGGGTGTTCGGCGTTTCGGGAGGTGCCCGGTCGGCGTCGGGGGATGCGGGGGTGAGCGGGAGCCGCGCCGGATGGGCGGGCCTTGTCGAGTCACCGGGACCTGCCGCCGAGATCACGGGAAACGGCTACCCGGTAACCGCCCGCCACCCATCCCGGCAGTTCCCGCCGGGCCCTGCCGCATCCAGGACTGGCCACCCCGGTGCGCCGTCCCGCTCTGCTTCCCCCAATGGCACGGCTCCGCACCGGGGGACATCCCAACACCCGGCCCAGGTGCCGCCACCCACGGCCGAGGTCGCGGTCGCAGGCGTGTTTTTCGGGTGGTCCGGGCTGTCGGCTGCCGGTGATCACGCGGTACGGCGCCCACCCGCAGCCCGGCCGCAGGAGACCACCGACCCGGACCCGGACCACGTCGGGGCGGGTCGCTGTTGAGGCGGGTCCGGTCCTGCGGGCAGTCGTGCGGGCCGTTGGCCGTGTTGTCGGTGGGGAGGTGAGGGTGTGTTTTGGGGCCGGAGGCGGCATCGGGCGGGGAGCGGGTCCGGTGGCTTCTTCCGGTGGTGCTGTCGGATCTCGTGGACGAGGCCGCGGCCCGGCATCTTGCCCGGCGGGCGGTCCGGGCGGTCCGGGCGGTCCGGGCGGTCCGGGCGGTCCGGGCGGTCCGGGCGGGCGGTCCGGGCGGACAGGGCGGGCGGTCCGGGCGGACAGGGTCGCGGCCGGGGGCGTGTGGTGTCCGGTGGGCGGGCGGCTCACGTCGTGTCCGCCGGACTCTTGGGTGCTTTCCGGTGGCGCGGGGGCGGGGCGGCGCCGGATTTCTGGTGGGGGTGCCGGTGGGGGCGGGTGTGGTGTGGTTGGGTCCGCTCCCGTGCGGCCGCGGCGTCACGTCATGGGGTCTCGCGGTGGGGTGTTCCCGGGCCGGCCGTGCCGTCGTGCCGTTGTGCCGCTGTGTCCGCTGTGCCGGTTGGCGGTTGTTGGTTGTTGGGTGTGGTGGGTGGGGCTGTTGTGCGGTGGGGGTGTGCGGGTGTGGTGGTTCGAGGGTGGGTGGGGGTGGGTGGGGACCGGTTGAATCCGGACTTCCGGTTGGGTGGGTGCGGGGGGTGGCGGTCGGGGGGTGGAGGTGTTGTCCGTCCCGGTGAGGGGGCGGGTGGTGCGGGGTGGTGCGGGGGTGGGCGGGGGCGGGGTTTTGAGCCGGGGCGGGTGGGTGGCGGGGGCGCCGCCCTTGTGAAAATACGGACTACCTGGTTTGGTTTGGAGTGGTTGCAAGGAGAACATCTTGCGATGGAGTGAGGAACGACCACTGGAGGGTTCGTGGTGCGGCAGGAGCGTGCGATTCGCACCCGGCGGGCGATTTTGAATGCGGCGGCGTCGGTTTTCGACGAGCGCGGGTATGAGGCCGCCACGATCGGTGAGGTGCTGACCCGGGCGGGTGTGACCAAGGGGGCGCTGTACTTCCATTTCCCCTCGAAGCAGGCGCTGGCCGAGGGGGTGCTGGCGGAGCAGTTCTCGGGTTTCGTGCTGGCGCCGCGGGCGAGCAAGCTGCAGGAGCTGGTGGACATGGGGCTGGCGCTGGCGTACCGGATGCGCCGCAACCCGGTGGTCAGTGCCTCGGCGAGACTTTCGCTGGGTCAGGAGATGGGGGTCATTTTCGGCACCTGGACGATCACGACCTGGCTGGAGGCGACGGAGAAGGTGCTGCGCGAGGCGCGGGAGCAGGGTGAGCTGCTGCCGCATGTGGACCCGGCGGAGAGTGCGTGGGTGTTCTCGGCGGCGTGGACGGGTGTGCAGGTGTACTCCCACACGCTGGCGGGCCGGGAGGATCTGGAGCGGCGGGTGTCCGCGCTGTTCGAGCATCTGCTGCCGAGCATCGCGGTGCCCGCGGTGCTCGGCAAGCTGGTCACCGACCCGGCCCGGGCCGCCGAGGTCGCCGCCGAGGGCGAGCGGCTGGCCGCCGAGGCCGGCGAGCTGGGGGACCTGGACGAGGTCGCCGCTCCCGCCTGACACCGCCCCCGCCCGCACCCGGTCCGACCCTCCGCCCGCTCGCCGCCGGTCCGCGGACGCGGGCGCGGGGACGTGTGGATGTGCAGATGTGCAGGCCGGGGGTCCGCGGGCGGGCGGGGTCCGGCTCCGGGCGGGTGCGAGCGGGCGTCGGGCGCGGCCGCGGAGCGTGGCGGCGGGCCGCCGGTATCCGTGCCGTACGGCCCCCTTCGTGCCCGGTCCTGGCCGGTCCGGGGCCGGGTGCGGGTGCGGGGTGGTGTCCGGGCGGCTGCCCGCTCGGGGGTGCGGGCGGGGTGGGTGCGGCCGGTTTCGGTGGTGTGCGGGTGGTGTCCGGTGGCCGGGCGGGTGTGGTGCGCGCCGGGCCGGCGGGGTGGTGGCCCGGGTGTCGGGGCTGGTGGCGGGCGTGCTGCCCGCCGGGGGAAGGGTGCGGGCGGGTGCTGGAGAAGCACCCTCACTGAAACATACCGCGCGTGCGGTTTGATAGGGTGTGGCCTCGGAGTGCCCGGGGGTGTCCGCCGTGGTGGCGGCCGGTGCGGGCCCGGGAGGAGGCGGGATGGTCAAGCAGGTTCGGGCGGCACGTACGCGCCAGGCCCTGGTCCGGGCGGCGGCCGAGGTGTTCGCCGATGACGGGTACGCCCTCGCCTCGCTGCCGGCGATCAGCCGGCGGGCCGGGGTCAGTACCGGGGCGCTGCATTTCCATTTCCCGAGCAAGGATCTGCTGGCCCGTGAGGTGGAGGCGGCGGCGACCGTCTCCCTGCAGCGGCTCGCGGCGCGGCAGGGCGCGCCGGACCCGCCGGGCCGGGCGCCCGCCGCACCCGTCACGGCGGGTGCGGCCGGCCCGGGTCCGGGAGGCCCGGCGGGTGCGGCGGGTGCGGCGGGTGCGGCGGGTGTGGGGGGTGCGGCGTTGCGGTTGCTGGTGGATGTCAGCCGTGACCTGGTGCTGGGTCTGTCGGCGGACCCGGTGCTGCGGGCCGGGTTCGGTCTGGGCGGTGATCCCTCGCGCAAGGGCGGTGAGGGGCCGGGCCGGTGGTGGAGCGAGTGGGTGCACGCGCTGCTGCGCGAGGCCCACGGTGCGGGTGAGCTGGCGGAGGGGGTCTCCCCGGAGGCGGCCGCGGTGGCCGTGGTCGCCGCCACTCTCGGGCTGGCCGGCCTCGCCTCCCGTCACCGTTTCCATCTCTCGCCGCATCTGGTGGAACAGTTCTGGTCCCTGCTGCTGCCCGGCCTCGCCGCACCCCCGCCCCGGCGCGCGGCCCGGCCGGGCATACCCGCCGCCGAGACCGGCCCCGCCCCCAGGTGACCGGACCGGCCCCGCCCCCCGCCGAGACCGGCCCCGCCCCCCGCCGCCGAGACCGGCCCAGCCCCCCCCGCTGACCGGACGGGCCTCGTCCGCCGGTGACCGGGACCTGCTCGGCCGGCGGCCGGGACCTGCCCCGCCCTCTGCGGTGACCGGACCTGCCCCGCCCGTCCCCGGGTGACTGTCCTGTCCCGCCCGCCCGCCCGCCCTTCCCGTCGCCGGGGCCGGCCGGTGTCCCGGTGGCCGTGACGGGTCCTGCGCTCTCCGGCGGCCGGGACCTGCCCCGCCTGTCCCGGGGGTGGCCGTTTGGGCCCGTCGCCCGTCCTTCCTGTCGCCGCAGTCGCTCCCGTGTCCTGGTGGCCGTGGCGGGGCCTGTTCTTCCCGCCGCCGGGGCCGGTCCCGGCGCCCCCTCGGTGGCCGTCCGGCCGCGCCCTCCCCGCCGGCGAGGCGGGCCCCCTTCCTTCCGGGCGGCGGGCCGGACCCCTTCCTCCCCCCGGGGGGAGGTTTCCGCTCTGGCGTCCGGTGGCGGGCCGGTGCTGTTCCCGGGGCGGGTGCGCTGTGCCGGGTGTGCGGTGACGGACTCCGCACCCGGGTAAACAGACCGCATGGTCCGGCAATGAAGAGGTCAAGTCGCGTGGGGTGTGGTCCCGGGGTGCCTGTGTTCTGCCTGGCCGGGGCGTTGTGCGGCAAAAGTCGGGTTCCCCGGAGGGGGGCTCGAGTACCGGCGGAGAGAAAACACGACGACCGGTTTGAGATTGACATACCGTCCATGCTGTTTTTTACTCGGGTGTGCCGGGGACGTACGGCGGCGGCCGGTTTGCCGCCCGGCCGGCAAGTCCCGGCGGGACGGGGCCGGCTGACGGTCCGGCAGGACGCCGGCTGGCACACCGGACCGAACGCCCGCCGGCGCGATTGAAGAGGAAGACCGGCGGTCCGGTGGGCCCGGTGATCCGGTGATCCGGTGATCCGGTGATCTGGAGCCGGCGGGCCTGTGGGCCTGGTGTGCCGGTGACGGGACGGGATGGCGGCCGGCGGGTTGGGCGGGCCGGTTTTGCGGCAGGGCGACGGGGACGCGGTGGCTGGTGCGTGGTCCTTGGGGTCTGGCAGATGGCAGCGGACGGACAGGGGAGACGGCGTGGACACCGACATACTCGGCACACTTGCTGTGCGGGAGAAGGGCATCTCGATCACCCCGACCGCTCCCAAGCCGCGGCAGGTGCTGGCCCTGCTGGTCCTGCACGCCGACCAGATGGTGCCGGTGGGGATGCTGAGCGAGGAGTTGTGGGGCGCGCGGCCGCCGCGCAGCGCACGGCCCACCCTGCAGACGTACATCCTGCAGCTGCGGGAGCTGATCACCGCGGCGCTGGAGAGGGATCCGGGCGGCCGCCGCACGGCCAAGGACGTGCTGCTGACCGTGCCGGGCGGTTATCTCCTCAAGAGCGGTGAGGGCAGCAGCGACGTGCGGGAGTTCGAGCGGCTGGCCGGGCTGGGCTACCGGGCGATGGACGGGGCGGACTTCCCCGAGGCGGCCCGGCACCTGCGGGCCGCGCTCGCGCTGTGGAGCGGGCCGCCGCTGGCCGACGTGCAGGCCGGCCCGCACCTGGCCACCCAGGTCAAACGGCTGGAGGAGAGCCGGCTGTGCGCGCTGGACCAGCGCATCGAGGCCGACCTGCGGCTGGGCCGCCACCGTGAACTGCTCGCCGAGCTGACCGTGCTGGTCAGCCGGTATCCCACCCACGAGAGCCTGTGCGGGCAGTACATGCTGGCCCTGTACCGCTCCGGGCGGCGCGGTGAGGCCCTGGACGCCTACCAGCGGCTGCGGGCCACCCTGGTACGCGGTCTGGGCCTGGAACCGTCGGCGGCCCTGGGCAAGCTGCAGCGTTCCATCCTGATGGCCCGGCCGGACGGCTCACCCGCCGCGGCCAACGCGACGGCCGGGTCCGGGTCCGGGTCCGGCGCTCCCGGTACGGGCCCCGCCGGGAGCGGACGGCTCGCCGCCCCGGTCGGCTGACCCCCGCACCCACCCCCCTCCCCACCCCGGCAACATCCACCCCGGCCCACCCCTGTGTTCCTCGAGCCCACCCCCAGGCTCCGGCCCTCCGGCCTCAACTCCGGGCCACAGCAACCGGGTTCCAGCTTTTGGCCCCGACCCTTTGGGACCGGCCCACGGTTCCTCCCCGTGTGGGCCCCGGCGCCGAGAGGGCACGGTCCGGACCGCCCGGACCGACCGGCGCGCCAGGCCGCGCCGTGCGGTCCGGGCGGTCCGGTATCCGGCGAGGCCCCCGAGCAGAAGCACCCGGCCCGCGCCGCGCGCCACGCCCCGGTCGGGCTCACGGCCCGGAAGCAGGCCGGGGCGTGGCGCGCGGCGCGGGCTGTCCCGATCGAGGGCCGGGCCGCGTACAGCCGGTCCCCGCCGGTGCCCGCCCGTCCCCGTCGTGCACCACGCCATGCACGCCATGCACGCCGTGCGGCCGTGCACGGCTGCTGTACGGGTCGGCCGGCCCGGTCAAGTCGTCCGGGCGGGCCGGGTGTTCGCGGCGGCCGGGTGGTGCGGGCCGGCGCCGGGTCGGCGGGCGGCCGGGTGGTGCGGGGTAACCAGGTGGTTCGGGTGGCCCGGGGTGGCCAGGGTTCGGGTGGTCCGGGCCGGTGGGGTGGTTCGGGGGCGGGCCGGTAGGGGGCGGTGGGGTTGTCGGGGGGTTGTGGGGAGCGGGCCGGGCGGTGGGCGGGGTGGGGGATCGGTGCGGGCGCGAGGCGGGCTCGAGTGGGGCGGGGCAGGGTGGGGGCCATCCGCAGGAGGAGGGGCAGGATGTCGTCGCGCGTGCACGCCGGCGAGGACGCCGTGGAGGTGGCCGCTCCGGCCGGTGTGGTCTACGGCCTGCTGGCCGATGCCGTGCGCTGGCCGGTGTTCCTGCCCTCGTATGTGCACGTCGAGCGGCTGGACTTCGACGGGACGCAGGAACGGCTGCTGGTGTGGGAGGTGGCCGATGAGGCCGGTGCCCCGGGCGGTCACGTCCGGTCCTGGCACACCCGGCGGGTGCTGCGGCCGCAGGACCGTACCGTCGTCTTCGAGCAGGAGGACCAGGCCCGCCCGGGCCTGGTGACCTCGGGGGTGTGGACGGTGCGCCCGGCGGGGGAGACACGGTGCGTGCTGGCCCTGCGTCAGGAACGGGTACTGCCCGTGCTGCTCGCCGCGGACGACAGCCGTCTGCGCGCGGACGCGGACGCCGACGTGCGCAGCCGGCTCGGCCTGCTCCGCGGGGCCGCCGAGCAGTGGGAGGAACTCGACGAACTGCTGCTGTCCTTCGAGGACCGGATCCGTGTCGAGGGCCCCGCCGAGCTGGTCTACGACTTCCTCTACCGCATCGAGGGCTGGGAGGAACGGCTGCCGCACGTCGAGGGGACCCGCGTGCGCGAGGACGCGCCGGGTGTCCAGGTGGTGCTGGCGGACACCTGCGGCGCGCAGGGCGGGACCGTCACCACCCGGGCGGTACGGCTGTGTTTCCCGCACGCCGGGCGGATCGTCTACAAGGAGACACTCACCCCCCGCCTGCTCGCCGCCCACAGCGGCGAGTGGTCCCTGCTGCCGGACGCCTCCGGGGTGACGGTCGTCTCCGCCCACCGGGTGATGCTCCGCCAGGACGCCGTCGCCCGGGAACTCGGCGAGAACACCAGCCTCCTGGAGGCCCGCCGGCATGTGCACGGCTGGCTGTCCCGGGCCGACCGGCAGGCACTGGACCTGGCCAAGTGGCATGCGGAGAGCACCGTGCGCCGTCTGCGATGAACACATGAACAGATGAACAGGAGGCCGCCCATGGCCGTCACCCGCCCCGCAGTCCCCGCAGTTCTCCCGGCCGCCCGGCTCAGCGGCCGCGGCCACGGCCCGGCGGCGCCCGGGTCCCGCCGGGCCGTCGCGCACCGCTACGCCGCACTGCCCCCGCCGCTGGAGGTGGCGCTGGCCGCACTGCGCCTGGAGGCACTGCTCGGCGACCCCTGGGATGCCGCCAACCCCTACGGCCTGCCCGCCCTCACCACCACCCGCACCACCGGCACCGACGGCACCGACGGCAGTGACGGCAGTGACGGCAGTGACGGCAGTGGTGCGGGGGAGGAGCGGGCCGGGCTGCCGGCGGCGGCGGGTCTTGGACGGATACGGGCCGCCGACCAGCTGGTCCGTGCCCTGCGGCCGGTCCTGCGCCGGGACGTGGCGCTGGGAGCGGCCTTGGCCGCGGCGCTGCGGCCGTGCCCGGTGCCCGCCGCCCTGCTGGGCCCGGCGGCACTGCTGGCCGCCACCGGCACCGTGCTGCGCCAGGCCGCCCGGATCGTGGCCGGCCGCTGTCACGGTGAACCGGCCCTGCGGCAGTGGCGGCCCGTGCTCGCCACCGTCTTCGCCGACCTGCTGGCCTGCGAGAGCCTGACCAGCGTGGCGCTGCGCGGCCCGGCCCGCCCCGGCGCGCTGCTGCCCGCGGTGGCCGGCTACGTGGTGCCGACGGTCGTGGCCGACGTACTGGCCCAGCTCGAACTGGTCCTGACCGAATGCGGCCACGGGCCCGCCGGCCCCGAGGGCCGCCTGCTGGCGAAACTCATCGGCGACCTCCCGGCGGCCGGCGTGGACGCGGCGGCCGCCGGAGCCTGGCAGACACACCTGGTACGGGCCCTGCCGGCGCTGGCGCTGGCACCGGCTGAGAGCCCCCGCCCCCCGCACACCACCGCCCTCCCGGCCCTCTTCCGGCTCGCCGACCCCCACCCCCACCTCTCCGATCCCGACCCCGGCCCCGGCCTTTCCGGTTCCGACCCCGATCTCTGCGGCCCCGGCCCCGGCCCCGCCTCCGTCCCCGGTGCCGGCCGGCCGGACGGGTACGGGCCGGACGGGTACGGGTTGGACGGGTACGCCGGGGCCGGGGAGAGCGGGGACGACGGTGTGGTGCTGTCGGGGCTGCTGCGTGCCGCCGCCCGTCCGGCCGGCGCGGACGCGGAGGGTGCCGCGCTGGCCGGTGTGGCCCGGCGGCTGCTGAGCGAGCAGCGCGCGCTGCGCCGCCCGTGCCGCACGGCGGGCCGGGACGGTGTCGACGGCCCGGCCGTACGGGCGCTGGCGGACCGTCAGGCGCTGCTGTGGCTGGCCGCCGCCGTGCTCGGGGTCCAGGAGGCCGCCGACGACGGGCGCGGTCTGTTCCTGGGCGGCCCGCACTGGGCGCTGCTGGCCCTGTCGGGCATCACCGAACGGCTCGGCGTACCCCTGCCCGGCCCGGCCCCCGACCCGCGCGAACAGGTCTGGGCGGAACTCGCCGACCGGGTCCGGCACGGCGTGGACTGCGACGTCTACGCCACCCGGCTGCTGTGGTGAACGGACACGGCCCGGCCGCCCCGGGCGGCACCGGCCCCGCCCGCCCACACCCCTCCCACCCACACCCGCACCCGCACCCGCCCCACCCGGACGGCCTCGCCCCGGACGTCTTTGCCCCGGCCGTATCCGCCGCTGACGTGCCGGCCCCGGACGTACTGCCCGTGGACGTACCCGCACCGGACGGGCCGGGCTCCGCCCCGGACGTGCCCGCACCGGACAGGCGCGGCATGCCCGATCTCCCCGGCCTCCCCGATCTCCCCGGCCTCCCTGGTCTGCCCCGTGGGGCCGGTCTGCGGGGCGGGGGCGCCCCGGACCTGCCGGGTGCGGCGGGTCCGGCGGGTGCGGTGGGTGCGGTGGCGGACGGGGCGGGGAGCGGGGTGCCGCTCGGGCCGCCGCTGCACGTGGCCGGTCCCGAGGGGCCCTGGGAGGAGGTCCACGACCAGCTCGCCGACCGCGGTCACGTCCTGGTGCACACCACCTGGGGGCAGTGGCTGGCGGCCGCGCTGCTGGATCCGGGACTGCGGGACCTGCTGGGCCGTGACTGGCCGCGCTACCGGCAGACGGCGGCACCGGCCGGCCGGCTGCGTTTCGCCGCCTCGCGGATGGTCCTCAAACACACCGCGGCCGCCGCTCTGCACCTGCCCGCGGACGCCCTCGACCTCGCCTACCGGCCCGGCGGCCGCCCCCAACTGCGCGGCCTGGCGGGCGTCGAGGTGAGCCTGGCCCACACCGACGAGCTGATCGTGGTCGCCGTCAGCCGCACCGGGCCGATCGGGGTGGACGCCGAACCCGTCACCCGCCGCCCCTCCTTCGACCTGCTGCACCCCTACGTGTGCACCCCCGCCGAGGCCGCCGGACTCGCCGCGCTGCCCGAGGACGACCGCACGGCGCGGCTGCTGCACCTGTGGACGCTCAAGGAGGCCTACACCAAGGCGCTCGGGCACGGCATGCGGCGCCGCTTCGCCGCGTTCGGCTTCAGCCGCGACGAGCAGGGCCGTACGGTCCTGCTCGACGAGCCGGCCGGCGCGCCGCGGTGGATTCTCGCCACCCACCTCGTCCACGACCGCTATCTGGTCAGCGTCGCCCACCGGCCGCTGCGCCCGGTCGAGACCGCTTCGCGGCCCGCTGCACACCCGCTCGAGGAAACACGCCTCCCACCTGCGGCGACGCTAGGCTGGCCGCTGCCGGGCAGCTCCGGCGCACAGCCGACATGACGAGAGGCGGGCGTCGTGAACCACCGTGCAGCCACCCCACCGCACACCGCCCCGCCCGCCCCCGCGCGGCCGCCGGCCGCCGGCGGCAGGCCGGGCGGCAGCTTTCGCCGCCGCCCGGCCGGATCAGGGCCGGGCGCCACGAACCCGTCTCCGCCCACGACCCCTTCAACCCGTCCAACCCGCCCGGCCCGTTCAGTCCGCCCGGCCCGCCCGGCCTGTTCAACCCGCCCTGCCCGTTCAGTCCACTCGGGAGAGCCTGCCGGGTCCGCGGTGTCCGCGGTGTCTGTGGGGTCTGCCGGGTCCGGTGATTGCCGCGGGGCGGTTTGGCCGGTGCGGTAGGGGGGGACGGGAGCCGGTCCGCCGGTGTGCCGCGGGTGCGGTCCCTGGTTCACGGGAGGGCGGATGAGCAGCCGGTACGCGCCGGGGGGCGCCGTTCTCGCGGTGGTCCACGAGCCGGGTGCGCCCTCGCCGGGGGGCCCGCTCGTGCTGGAACTGTGCGGCCCGCTGGGCCCGGCGGACGCCGAGACCGTCGCCGCCCGGCTCGCGCAGCGTCACCGTTCCTTCGACGTCGCGCTGGACAGTCACCGTTCCGGCCGTCACCTCCTGCGTCTGACCCCGCCCGCCGCCGCGCCGGGCCCTCTGCCGCTGCCCGCGGAACTGCTGGCCGACGTGCTGGCCCCGCCTCCGCCGGGCGGCGAGGTCCTCCCGGTCACCGGACACCAGCGGGCCCTGCTGCGCGCGGCCCTGGCCCCCGCCGGCACCACCGCGGACACCGGCCGGCCGCACCACCCGCACGGCGCGGACGACCCGCACGACCCGCACGACCCGCACGGCGCGGACAGCACCGGCGGCGCGGACAGCACCGGCGGGATCGACGGCACGCACGACCCGCACGACCCGCACGGAGTGGAGGGTGTGGAGGGCGGGGGTGGTGGGGGTGGTGGGGGCGGTCATTTGGAGCAGCTGTACTGGGACTGGTCCGGGCCGCTGGACGTGGCCCGGTTCGCCGCGGCCTGGCAGTCGGTCGTCGACCGGGAGTCGGTGCTGCGGGCCTGTTTCGACTGGGTCGCCTCGCCCCGTCTGGTGCTGCACGCCCGCGCCGAGGCCGACATCGCCGTCCACTCCCGTACCACTGTCACCTGGGCGCAGCTTCTGCGGCGCGACCGGGCGCGGGGCTTCGCGCTGCACCGGCCCGGCCTGCTGCGCCTGACGCTGCTGCGGGGGGCGTCCTCGGCCGCCGCGCCGGCCCCGCTCCCGCGGGTGCTGCTGACCTATCATCCGGCGCTGCTGGACGAGCGGGGCGTGCACCTGCTGCTGCGGGAGTTCTACCGCGCCTACGCCGCGGGCGGTGTGCTGCCCGGCGGGGAACGCCGCCCCGACCTGCGTGATCACGCCCGCTGGCTGGCCGGGCAGAACACCGACGCCGCACGGCAGTTGTGGGCGCGGGCCGCGCCGCCGCGGCACGCCGCGACCCGCCCGGGCCGGCCGGGCGGCGCGACCGGGCAGCACGGGCCCGGACTCCTGCACACCCGGCTGCGGGCCGCCCAGACCTTCCGGCTGCGTTCCTGGGCGGCCCTGCGCGGCGCCGCGGAGAGCAGCGCCCTGCACCTGGTGTGGGCGCTGCTGCTGTACCGGGCGGCGGACGTGCGGGGCCCGCTGCCGGTGAGTTTCGGGGTGCAGCTGTCCGGCCGGGACATCACCCTGCCGGGCGCCGCGGGCATCCCCGGCCCGCTGGACGGGCCGCTGCCGATGACCGTGAGCGTCGACCCCGACGAACCCCTCACCGGCCTGCTGCACCAGGTCCGTGACACGCTCCTGGACCTGGCCGCCTATCCGTGGGCCGGCACCGAGTCGATCCGCGCGTGGAGCGGCAGGCCCCCCGCCCCGTCCGGGTCCGCTCGCGTCACCGACGCGTTCACCGACCCCTGCGCCGACACCCTCCTGCGGTTCGAGGGGCCGCTCCCGCTGCCGCAGGCCCTGCGCGGTGAACTCGCCGCCCAGGGCATCGACGTACAGAGCCCGCGCATCGCCGCCGGCGCCACCGGCCGGCCCCTGACCCTCACCGCCCGCCACGACACCGAGGGCGGTCTGGCCCTCAGCGCCGTCCACGACCGGGCCCGCCTGGCCGACGAGGACGCCGCCGCCCTGCACACCCAGTGCGTGCGTCTGCTGCGCGCACTGCCCGGGCACCGGGACGCCGCGGCGACCACCGGACAGCTGCTGGACGTCCTGGAGCGGGCCGCGGTCCCGCGGATGGCCCGCCCCGCGCCGCCCCCGCCGCGCCCCGCGCTGAGCGTGCTGCGCCCCGGACACCCGCACGCGGACGTGATCTGCCTGGTCGTCGTCCCCGGTGTGCCCGCGGGCAGTTACGACCTGTTCGTCCGCGGCCACCGGGGCCCGGAGCGGATCGTGGCCGTGCACGCCGACGGCGCCCCCGGCGCGCCGCAGGCCGTGCTGCACCAGGCCCGGGGACCGGGCCGGCGGCTGGTGCTGTGCGGGTGCGGGCCCGGCGGCCGGGCGGCCTACGAACTCGCCCAGCACCTGCTGTACGCCGCCGGCCCCGCTCCGGCCGTCGTCATGACCGGCATCGGCGACGCCGCCGCCGGCGCGTCCGCCCTCGCCCGCGGCGTCCGCTCCGTCCTCACCCCGCCGCCCTGAAACACACCCCCCGAAACCGTCCCCCTCTGTAGCCCGCCCTCTCGAAGCCGGCCCCCGTGAAGCCCGCCGTCTGGGGCCTGCGCCCTGAACCCGGCCCGCCCCGGGGGCGCCGCCGTGCGCAAGAAGCGGCGAACGGGGCCGTGCTGTCCCCGCGGACGCACCGGCGGCCTCGCACCCGCGGGAAGAAGAGGGACCGGCCGAAGGAGGAGCCGCGGCGGCATACCGGCACCCGGCCGCAGCACGCGGGCCGGGTGCTGCGGCCGGGTGCGGGGCGGGAACGGCGGCCGGCGCTGTCCCGGCAGTGGCCGCCGCCGCGCGGCGCTGCCGGGACACCGCCGGGGCGCAACATCCCTGCCGTCGTTGCCTGCCGCCGTGCCGTACGGGTCCACCGAGCGCGGACCCGTACGGCACCGGACGCATCCGCCCCCGCACCCTGGCCCTTGCGCCCCCGTCCCCGCTCGGGTCCCCTTCCCCCCTCGTCGTCGACAAAGGGGGGAAGGGGAGAAAGGGGGGAAGGGGAGAGGGGAGGCGCCGGGGTGAGCCCAGCCGGGTGCGCCGGTCCGTGCGACGGCGTCCGCACACGCAGACGGCCCCGGGCCCGGTACGGGGCGGGGCGGGAAGCGGACGGCCCGGCCCCGGCGTCGTCGCGGTCCGGCGCCGGGCGGGAACCGGGGGGCGGGCCGCCGTGCCCCGCGCCGCCCCCCGGCCCGGATGCCGGGCAGCAGGCGGGGCGGGGGCGGGCGGGCCCGGGCCGGATTCCTGTCGTGCCGTCACCGGCCGGGCCTTCGAAGGCCCGGCCGGCGGCGGCCGTCACCGGCCGGGCCGCCCGCTCCCGCTCCCGCTCCTGGACCTGGACCTGGATTCAGGCTCAGGCTCAGGCCGTGAACAGGTCGTAGGTGGAGCTGTGGCGCGGTCCGGCCAGTACGTCCAGCTGGGGGTCGACGGTCAGGACGGCCTGGTGGAGGCGCTGCAGCTGAGGGGAGGGCTCCACGCCCAGGTCCTCGATCAGCCGGACCCGCAGCCTGCGGTAGACCTCCAGGGCGGAGGCCTGCCGGCCGGAGCGGTAGAGCGCCACCATGGCCTGCGAGTGCAGCCCCTCGTGCTGGGGATGACGGGCAGTCAGTTCTATGAGTTCGGCGATGAGTTCGGCGTGCCGGCCCAGCCGCAGGTCGGCGTCGATGCGCCGCTCCACGGTGACCAGCCGGCTCTCCTCCAGCCGTACCACCTCGATCTCCAGGACCGGCCCCAGGCGTACGTCGACCAGGGCGGGGCCCTCCCACAGTCCCAGGGCCTCGCGGAAGCGGGCGGCGGAGACCTCGTCGTCGCCGCTCTCGAAGGCGACCTGTCCCTCCCGCGTCAGACGGTCGTACTGGTGCACGTCGACGCTGTCGGGCGGGATCTGCAGCAGGTATCCGCCGTGCCGGGTGGCCAGTACCTCCTTGGCGCCGCCCGGTGCGCCGGGGCCCATCGCGGTGCCCAGCCGCCGGCGCAGTTGCAGGATGTAGGTCTGCAGGGTCGTCAGTGCGCTCTGCGGGGGCTGCGTCGCCCAGATCTCCTCCATGAGGGTCGGGACGGGCATCACCCGTCCGGGATACAACGCCAGCAGCGACAGGATCTGCCGCGGCTTGCCCGCGCTCGGAACGATGGATCCCCCGTTGACCTCGGCATTCAACGGACCCAGAACCTGAATCCTCACCGGTCTCCTCCGTATGTCGTCGAGCTCCTTGTCCCGTTCCTTTCGTGGCCAGAAATCCGCGCCGTCGCTCACGCTAGCCGCGGCCGTCCCTCCCCAGCGATTTCCTGGAGCCGTTCTCGAGCGGACTTCCAAGTCCGGTCCCACGCCCCCTGTTCGGGGCGCTGGAGGACGCTTGCAGCGCGGCTCGAATCGAACTCCTGATTCCGCCGTCACCGCACTCCAGACGGTTACCGTCGTCCATTTCCGTACGCCCGCGCCGCTGCCCGCGGCATCAGTAATCACCGCCGCGGGCGCCGTCAAGACACCACGTCCCCGTCACGCCCCGCACCCGCCGCGCGCCGGGCCGCACGCCCCGCCCCCACCCTCCCGGCGCGCCCCACCGCGCCCCTCCCGCCCTCCCCGCGCACACGCCAACTGGCCGAAGCGTTTCCCCCGCCCCACCCGGACCTGACCCCACCCCGCCCCACCCGGACCTGACCCCACCCCGCCCCACCCGGACCTGACCCCACCCCACCCCACCCGGACCAGACCAGACCGGGCCGGGTCGGGTCGGGCCGTCCCGACCCCGGCTCCCGCGACCACTTCCCACCCCGCCCCGCTGCCTGTCACGCCAACTGCCCTCACTCCAGCTCCCGTCACCCACTCCCTGCGGCCCTGCTCCCGAGACCCCACTCCCCCTCACCCCGCTCCCGGTCATGCCACCGCCCGTCACCCCAGCCCCTGTCGCGTGGCCTCCCGCCCCCCAACTCCCGCCGTCCCGGGGCCCGCAGGCACGCCCTCGGCCGCCCGGCTCCTCCTGCTGTCCCTTCTCCCTCCCGCCGGGGGCGCGGCGCGCCGGCGTCCGGCCGCGGCGTCCCTCCCGTACCGGCCCCGGTGCCGCGTGCCTGGCCGGCCTGCCGGTGCGGGCGACGGCGTGGAGCGCTCTTCGAGTGCAGTGAGAGCGGTTCTTGAGCGTGGTGACCGATGGTGTCTGCACAGCTGAAGGAGGAGGGAGGAGGTATGGGCACCCCGGACCAGTACGAGCCCGTCCTGCGCGTGGAACGCGGGCGGGCCGGCGAAGAGGAACTGGCCGCACCCACCGTGGTGCCGCTCGCGCTCGGCGCGGGCGGCGCACCCGCCCGCCGGGACAGGCCGCTCAACGGCTCCCGCTGGTGGAGGAGGCCCCGGGCCTACCGCGGCCCGCGCGGCCGGCAGTGATGGACCTCGCCCAGAAAGGGACCTGACATGGCAACGACCACTGCCCCCGCCCCCGTCGAGCCGGGGCCGACCGACATCCGCGGACGCGTGGCGGAACTGCACGCGATCCGTGAGGCGGCCCGGCTGGGCCCCAGTGAGAAGGCGACCGCCGCCCAGCACGCCAAGGGCAAACTGACCGCCCGTGAACGCATCGCCCTGCTGCTGGACGAGAACAGCTTCCAGGAGGTCGAGCAGTTGCGCCGGCACCGGGCGACCGGGTTCGGCCTGGAGGCCAAGAAGCCGTACACGGACGGTGTGATCACCGGCTGGGGCACGGTGGAGGGCCGTACGGTCTTCGTCTACGCGCACGACTTCCGTATCTTCGGCGGCGCGCTGGGCGAGGCGCACGCCACGAAGATCCACAAGATCATGGACATGGCCATCGCCGCCGGTGCGCCGCTGGTGTCCCTCAACGACGGTGCGGGCGCCCGGATCCAGGAGGGTGTCTCGGCGCTGGCCGGCTACGGCGGCATCTTCCAGCGCAACACGAAGGCCTCCGGTGTCATCCCGCAGATCTCGGTGATGCTCGGCCCGTGCGCGGGCGGCGCGGCCTACAGCCCGGCTCTGACGGACTTCGTGTTCATGGTCCGTGAGACCTCGCAGATGTTCATCACCGGCCCGGACGTGGTCAAGGCCGTCACCGGCGAGGAGATCAGCCAGAACGGGCTCGGCGGCGCCGACGTGCACGCCGAGACCAGCGGCGTGGCCCACTTCGCGTACGACGACGAGGAGACCTGCCTCGCCGAGGTCCGCTACCTCCTGGCGATGCTCCCGCAGAACAACCGCGAGAACCCCCCGCACACCACCGCCCACGACCCGGCCGGCCGGCGCGGCGAGATCCTCCTCGACCTGGTGCCCGCCGACGGCAACCGGCCCTACGACATGACGAAGGTCATCGAGGAACTCGTCGACGACGGCGACTACCTGGAGGTCCACGAGCGCTGGGCCCGCAACATCATCTGCGCGCTGGCCCGCCTGGACGGCCAGGTGGTGGGCATCGTCGCCAACCAGCCGCAGACCCTCGCCGGCGTCCTGGACATCGAAGCCTCCGAAAAAGCCGCCCGGTTCGTGCAGATGTGCGACGCCTTCAACATCCCCATCCTCACCCTCCTGGACGTCCCCGGCTTCCTGCCCGGGGTGGACCAGGAACACGGCGGGATCATCCGGCACGGCGCGAAGCTCCTGTACGCGTACTGCAACGCGACGGTGCCGAGGATCTCGCTGATCCTGCGCAAGGCCTACGGCGGCGCCTACATCGTCATGGACTCCCAGTCCATCGGCGCGGACCTCACGTACGCGTGGCCCACCAACGAGATCGCCGTGATGGGCGCCGACGGCGCCGCCAACGTCATCTTCCGCCGCCAGATCGCCGACGCCGCCGACCCCGAGGCCATGCGCGCCCGCATGGTCAAGGAGTACAAGGCCGAACTCATGCACCCCTACTACGCGGCCGAACGCGGCCTGGTCGACGACGTCATCGACCCCGCCGAGACCCGCGAGGTCCTCATCCGCTCCCTGGCGATGCTGCACGCCAAACACGCGGACCTGCCCTCCCGCAAACACGGCAACCCCCCGCAGTAACCCCCCGCAGTAACCCCGCGGACCGGCCCCGGCACCCGCCCGCACCCACCGCACCACCGCACCGCACCGCCGCGGCACCCGCCCCGCCCCCGCCCCGCGCTTCCCCGGGCCCGGGACCCGGGGCCCGTGCACGGCCCGCTGCTCCGTTTCCCGCCCGGCATTCCGCACCAGGAGAAGACCATACGGTCTGCTTTGCGGAACGCGGGCCGGCCCCGCCCCACCGCTCCCCGCCGCACCGGAACGAGCCGGAACGGGCCGGAAGAGGACCGGAGTTGCCCAGGACGCCTGGCCACCGCCCGCTTTCGGCGGTACGCGGACCGCCGGCGGACGGTCTCCCCTCACCCCCACAGAAACCGCACGAACGGTCGGGTATTGACAGACCGGATGCGCTGTTTTGTAATCGGGGGTGCGGCACGGGACACCGAGCAGGGGAGACGGCGTGGACATCGACGTACTGGGCGCACTGGCAGTGCGGGAGAACGGGGTGTCCATCACCCCGACGGCGCCGAAACCGCGGCAGGTGCTGGCGCTGCTCGCGCTCCGGGCCGACCAGGTGGTGCCCGTCGCGGCCCTCACCGAGGAACTGTGGGGCAACTCCCCGCCGCGCAGCGCCCGTACCACCCTGCAGACGTACGTGCTGCAGCTGCGCGAGCTCATCGCGCAGGCGCTCGAACACGGCCGCAGCGGCGCCAAGGACGTCCTGATGACCCTGCCGGGCGGCTATCTGCTCGTCTCCGGCGGCGGCAGCAGCGACGTGCGCGAGTTCGAACGCCTCGCGGGGGAGGGCTACCGGGCCATGGACCAGGGCGCCTTCGCCGAGGCGGCCCGCACCCTGGCCGGGGCGCTGCAGCTGTGGACGGGGCCCGCGTTCGCCGACGTGACGGCCGGGGCGCAGCTGGCGATGGAGACCCGGCGGCTGGAGGAGAGCCGGCTGTGCGCGCTGGACCAGCGCATCGAGGCCGATCTGCGGCTGGGCCGCCACCGTGAACTGCTGCCCGAACTGACCGTGCTGACCAGCCGTTACCGCACCCACGAGAACCTGCACGCACAGTTCATGCTGGCCCTGCACCGCTCCGGGCGGCGCAGCGAGTCGCTCAGCGTCTACCACCAGCTGCGGGCCACCCTCGTCAACGACCTGGGCCTGGAGCCCTCGCCGCGGCTGCGGCGGCTGCAGCACTCCATCCAGACGGCGGCGCCGGAGACGGCGTCGGTGCCCGCACCGTTCGACGGCGCGGGACCCCCCGCGCCCGCACGGGCCCGGTGAACCCCCGCCACCCGCACGGCAGCGGCACCGGTCACCGCCGCGCGGGCGGTGCGCACCCCGCCGCCCGCTGAGGGCGCCCCGGGCGGCGCGCCCCCGGGCGGCGTACCGCGTCGGCGTGCCGGATCGGTGCGCGGGCTCATTCTTTGGGCGGAGGGTCTTGGCGCCGGCTGGTTCCCGGGAGCCAGCCGGCGTCGGCGGGGATCACCACGGCCGGGGATGCGGCGCCGTACCGGCGGCGCCCACAATGCCAGGACGGCCACCCGGGATTCGACCCTTGGAGACGCCCCCCATGACCTCCGCCCCTCACCCGCACACGGCCTCGCCGACGCCGGCGGCCGACGTGCTCGCCGAGCTCACCGCGGTACTGGCGGGCATGATGCGTGTCGAGCCGCAGACCCTCGGCACGCAGGACTCCTTCCGGCTGCTGGGCCTGGACTCGATGCTGTCCGCCGAGTTCGTCGCGGCGCTCAACGCCCGCTACGGCACCCGGATCGCGGCCACCGCGCTGTACGAGCACCCCACCCCGGCGGCACTGGCCCGGCACGTCGCGGCCGAACTCGCCGCGCCCGCGCCCCTGCCGGGCCCCGCCGCGCGGCACGGTGACGGACAGCCCGCCCCCGCCCCCGCCCCGGTTCCGGTTCCGGTGCGCGGTGCGGGTTTGTGGCCCGTGGCGGGGCCGGACACGGTCACCGACACACTGCGCACCCAGCTCGC